>CANJQI010000326.1 GCA_947476215.1 Betaproteobacteria bacterium | reverse complement strand
TGGATGGAGGATCGTTTGCTCGAGGCCGCCGGGGTGATGCCGCAGGAGGACGCTCGCACGCTCGACTTGGGCGAGATTGATCTCCTGAGCGATCTTGATGCGGCATCGCTGGCCGATTTGCGTACGGTGGTGCGCGAACGGTCAGTGCCGGCGGGCGGGCGTATCTGTTCCCTCGGTGAGGAAGGTGCCGAGATGTATTTGCTGCGCCGCGGCCGCGTGCACGTGCTGCTGCCACTCGAGGGCAACAAACGGCATCACCTGGCGACGTTCTGCCAGGGGGACTTTTTCGGCGAGATGGCTTTTCTCGACCAGGAGCGGCGCTCTGCCGACATCGAGGCCGCGACACCGTGCGAATTCTACGTCCTGTCGCGCGAGGATTTCGACGCGATGGTCAAAGCAAAACCGGCGCTGGGCGGGCGTCTGTTCGAGCAACTGGCACTCGCAATTTCGTGGCGCCTGCGCACGGCGGATACCGAGTTGCGCACGCTCGAGGAACGCTGAGGCGCCGCCGCACGTGGGCGGCGGCGAAGACTAATAAACCTTGGGCACGAACCGCTGACTCGACATTTTCGGGCGCTTATAACCGATGTCGCCTTGCCGCGGCGGCACTTCAATCTCCACCGGCGTCATGTTTTCATAGGGAATCTGTTTCAGGAGATGAGCAATGCAGTTGAGGCGGGCTTTTTTCTTGTTGTCTGCCTCGACGACATTCCAGGAACAGCGTTTTTTGTCCGTGGCGGCAAACATGATGTCTTGTGCGCGGGAATACTCGCTCCAATGCTTGCGAGATTCCATATCCATCGGGCTCTACTTCCAGCGCGTGGTGGGATTGTGTATTCTTTCCTGGAAGCGCTTCTCCTGTTTCTCGTCATTCACCGAGAACCAGCATTTGACGAGGTAGATTCCGGACCGGATTGGCATCTCTTCAAATAACGGACAGGAACGCAGGAGCTGCCGTCCGTCGGTGCGCCGCTGTAGTTCTCGTTCCAGCAGTCTTGCATCCACTCCCACACGTTGCCCAGCATGTCGTGCAGACCGAAGGCATTGGGGCGGTAACTGCCAACCGATGCCGTATAGCCACCAGGATCGCCAACAACTAAACGACAGAATGGCCCGTTTACTTCTCCTACCTGTCCGACCGACATGCGCGCAAAAGGGCTGTTGTAAACCCGTAGGCATCACGAGCCGCATCGTGCCGGTCACCCCGGCCGAGACTTCCCGTGCTTTGGCATCGTGTCGTCGCACGACCATGGCGCACGCGAGCCCCAGTAGATCCGCGCTTGCGTCTCATGCTCAGTACCTACGTGTCCAGCACGCAGCGCCGCTTGACTCGCGCTGCAATGCCGGTGCTGCCGCACCAGCGCGCCAGAACTTACTTCTGCAGTGTGGCGTCTTCGATCAGGACTTTGTACGAGTAACCGGACCCCAGATCCCGGTCGGTATGCACAATGCCTTTGGCGACCACGACATCGCCCACCTTTGCCTGGTCCTTGGTAGTCACCAGCACGTCATTGGTGTTATTCGCAGCCGAACCCGAGCCGTCGCGCAGATGGACCCAGTTCTTGCCCATTATTTCCGCGTTGAATTTCACCACCGTGCCGCGCACCAGGACCGTCTTGTCTTTGAGCTGCTCACGCTGGGTAACGATTTCGGCGACGGTTTGCGCGTTCGGGCCAACCGCCTTCGGCACTTTGATATTTGCCACCGGAGCCGCCTGGTCAATGCCTGCGTGCGCCGCTGCCATTGCTCCGCCCGCGCCAGCCAGCGATCCGAAGATGATCTTGTCGAATGTTTTCTTCATCGATTTGCTCTCGAAGTTGCTCATGAGCAAGGGGTTTTTGATGATGACCTCGGCTCCCTTTTTGACCGGCGTCCTGTTGACCGCCGCCCAGGTCTCGCCGTCCTTGGTTTTGATGAGCAGGTAGGTGTACTCCTCGAGCTCCTTGACTTCGAGCACGGTGCCTTTGATCTCCGTTGAAACAGGTGGCGAAGCAGAAACCGAAGGCGCCGCCTTGTCCGCTGCCCAGCCCGAACCCGCACAAAACAACACCAGCACCAGCACTAACATTTTCATTTGTTGCAGCTCCCTTGGACGAAATTCTCACACGGTTCCGGATGATAGTCTTATTGATGGGCGCGTTGCCTGATAGGGGGCAAATACAGCGCATTGGGGGGCGGCTTGAGTGGCCGCTGTCAGGATGGACTGAGTGCCCGGTATCGACCCAAGCCCGTCGCCGAGATTTCCCCGAACCGGCCATTGGATGATCAACTGAGTGTTGGTGCTTCCCGCCAACTATATTCACGCCAATATCAAGGCCAGTGCCACTCCAGCGCTGCCGGACAGTGTATTTTGTCGTGAAGTCTTACACATCACTTTTACGTCTGCTAGGCGATTACCGTTGCTGTCTGATCCTGTAATCTTCTGTTGATGACTTAACGAAAGAGAAGTCATGAAAGCAGACAAGCAGCATAGCGCACTGGAAGTCATTAAGAAAGAGCAGTTGCAGCATATTCCCGCGATGCCACCGCCGCCGCAACTGGCGTAACCGCGGTGTCACGCTACTTTAGGCGCGTTACCTTCAATCAGAAGATGTGCGTGCAAATGGGTGACGAGTTCACGGCCTTCGCCGGTCAGGTCAAGCAATTTCAGGCCTTCCGCAACGAGCGGATACGTTGACAGCCAGAACAGATCCTGGAAACCAGCGCGAAATGCAGCGATGTCCGAGTAGCCGAGCAACTTGGTCATGCCCGATTCCTCGAGCTCCACCAGCAGTGACTTGGTCTTGATGTTGAAGTCCGGGTCGGCGATGGTGCCGATCAGATGCGCCGCGCGCAACAGCCCCGGATAGGTGGCGGTTTCCCGATTGCGGTCGGGTAGCGGCGGAAAGCGCGAGTATTCGATATAGGCGACGACCGTGGGCATGTCGACGACCGGATCATTGCGGAAATGGTGCGCGACGAAAAGCTTGCTGCGATCCGTGAAGTACGGCCACAGCCAGCCGTCGGTCGCGCCGCGTGGCAT
>CANJQI010000325.1 GCA_947476215.1 Betaproteobacteria bacterium | reverse complement strand
CGGAATATTCCGATGAAAGCAGATGATAGGGAAATACTTACAGAAATACGTCGGCACGCACATGAAAGCGATGGGCAAGGCACTTGGCAATTTCTTTGCTGATCGCGCGTTTTCCGCTCAGGATGTCCGAGATCCGGCTCTGTGGCGCGCAGTCGCCCAAGTCCTCTTGCTTGAGGTCGTGTTGCTCCATCAGGAAGCGCAACACTTCTTTCGGTTCCGCCTCGGGAATCTGAAAGTTTGCGTCCTCGTAGGTTTTGACTTGATCTGCGAGGTAATCAAGCACATCCGCCAACGGGTGGGCTTCGTTGTCACCGATCTCATTCAGCAGCGCATCAATCGTGGCGCGTGCCTGGGCATAGTCCTGTTCGTTGTGAACAGAAGTCACACCGACGAGTTGCTTGAACGGCATCCAGGCCCGAAGAATATCTTGCGGTGCGGGCACCGCCTTGAGTGTGTATCCCATTATTTTCTCCGTTTCCAGGCGCCATGAGTGTATTCGGTGTGTGTCAGTACCGCGCGGATGAATATTTTGTGGCGGTTGTAGTGGATCGCGGTGATCAATCGGTATTTGTTGCCGCCGATATTGAACACCGTCAGGCCGTCCACGTAGTCGGCACTGGCGAACGTCGCTCTCAAATCGTTGAAGTCGGTAAAAACTTCGCTTTCCATGGCGCGGTACCATGCCTGCAACGGGTTTTCGGCATCTGGGTATTTCGCCCAGAATTCAATAAGAGCAGGCTTGGCAATGACGTGCATGGATAAAGTTTATACCAAAATGGTATGTTGTCAAGGGCTAGGGGCATATTCGGGAGCCGCCAATAACAGTGCGGAACGCGCAGGATTGGTGCGCCTTGCCGCCATCTTGAATATCAATAAAATTTTCAATTAAAGGTTCACTTCCTTCAAACAATGTCGGATGCCGAGGTTGCAGCACTCGCACGTTTCCTGCCCCTAATTGACGGCGTCCCTCGCGGGATATTCTTTGGCAGTGCACCTGCCGTGCCGAAGCTTGTTGAAGAGCTAAAGAAGCGAAACTACCAGCGCTATGAGGAAGTCATCGACTGGATATTCCGGACTAGGATGAGCCCTTGGCTACCGTTTGGTAACCAATTCTGCGGTGAGGCACGGACTCTCTTGGAATATAGACAACTGGAGGAAGCGCGGCGCATCCGGTTGGAGCAGCGCGGGCTGGACTCGTCGTTCGTGTAGCGCGGGATCAGGTGGATATGCAGGTGCGGAACGGTTTGGCCGGCCGCGGGGCCGTCGTTGATGCCGATGTTGTAGGCGGCGGGTTGCAATTCAGTGGCCAGGGCATTTTTTGCGGCGTCGAGTAGATCGAATAAGGCTGTGCGTTCGTCCGTTGTTGTTTCGAAAAACGAGCCGACATGCCGTTTCGGCATGATCAGGGTGTGGCCATTGGATACCGGGAAGCCGTCGCGGATGTGCAGTTGGTGAGCAACGAGTTCACCCACTGGCACCGGCGTTTCGCTCAAGAGCGGCCAGAGTATGCCGCCCATCACGGCGTGTTGTGCCTCGTAGGCGGCCTGTGCACAGCGGTGCGCTGGCCCCCAGCGCCGCGCAATACGGCCGACGCGTTTGATGCCCAACGCTAGCAGCATGCGGTCGGTTTGCAACCGCGCGTGGTGTTCGTGATTGCCCGGCGTGCCGGCGCTTTCAAGTTGGTGGCAGACAGCCGTGCTGATAGCGCGTGTCAACTCGTCGATCTCCTGCCCAACACGCCACGATTCGTCGGAATCAACATCGGTGGGGCGGTAGCCGCCTCGGGCGCAGTCTCGAAAAATCAGCCGGTTGTTGGTGGTTAGCACCGAGGTGCGCGAGAGCCGTTCGATGTGCGCGATGGTCTCGGCAAAGCGCCCCCATTCGGTGGCGGTGCGTGGCAACCAGGCGACTGGGATGTCGCGCAGCACTTGCAGCAGTTCGGGCAGGTTGTCGGCCAGACGGCGCGCGGCCAGCACGGCGGTGCCGCGGATGGCGCGGATCACCGGTCGCGCGGCGATGTATTTGTCGGCGATATCAAAGGCACATGTGGCTGACCTATATTGCCGTTCACTGCCGCACAGGCAGCTCAGAAAATTTACCGCGAATCCTCGTTTGGTGTGACGAGGTTCACTGCAGCATAGGCAGCTCAGAAACGCAAATTTGAGCGGATATCGTACTGCAAGCTCACCCTGTCAGCCTCCATAGCCCTATGCTTCGACCATGAAATCCCTCCTTTTCCTTGCGCTGTGCCTTGCCACCTGCGTCCACGCGGTCGAACTGCGGGGCAAGGTGATCAGAATTTCTGACGGCGACACGGTGACAGTTTTGGCCGGCGAGCGGCACCAGCACAAGGTTCGGTTGGCCGGCATTGACGCGCCGGAGAAGGCCCAGGCCTTCGGTCAGGCCTCGAAAATCAGCCTCTCCGAGCAGATTTTCGGGCGCGAGGTGGCGGTTAGCTGGGACAAGCGGGATCGCTATGGGCGCATTATCGGCAAGATTTCAGTCGATCACCGGGACGTCTGTCTCGAGCAGATACAGCGCGGCATGGCGTGGCACTACAAGCAATATGCGCGGGATCAGGCGCCGGATGACCGCGGGGCCTACGCGGAGGCCGAGGTTGCGGCGCGGGCCGCACAGGCGGGGTTGTGGAGCGATGTGGCACCGGTTGCGCCGTGGGAGTGGCGGCATAAAAAGTGAGATTTTGTCGCTGCACTGGGTACGGTTAGACTGTTCGATATTTTCAAAACCGAACCAAAGGTAATCCCCATGTCCGACGAAGAAATGAAAGCCGAACTCGAGCGCCTGCGAAATGAAAATGCCTTTCTGAAGAAAGGCGCAGCGACCGGCATCACGATGAAGGTCAGCGAAAAGGGCGGGCTCTCCGTCTACGGCATGGGCCGGTTCCCGATTACGTTGTACAAGGAGCAGTGGCTGAAACTGATGGACATGTCTGACGCTATCCGCTCGTTTATCGCGGCGAACGATGCGGTGTTGAAGGCGAAGGGGTAGGGGTTTGGCGAAAGCAAAAATATTG
>CANJQI010000324.1 GCA_947476215.1 Betaproteobacteria bacterium | reverse complement strand
GATGTGTTTGTGTTCAACGAGAAACTGGGTATCACCAACATCGACCAAATCGTTAATTTCAGTGTTGTTGATGACACGATCTGGCTCGGCAAGAGTTATTTCCGGGCATTTACCGCAGCCGGCAGGATGACTGACGAAGCATTTAACCTGGGCAGTGCCGCGACTCAAAGTGATGACCGGATTATCTACAACACGCAAACTGGAGCGCTCCTCTATGATGCTGATGGTTTGGGTGGGGCTGCGGGGACGCAATTTGCTCAACTAGCGGGGCTGATGGGTACGCTATCCGCCAGTGATTTTTATGTGATTTAAACCGAGATTTTCCATTAGACCTTTATTCTTGGGCGGCGGCGCTTATGCCCGTAGCAACCCGGTGGCAGTACGTGCGGTGTTGAGCACACGCCCCAAGAAGGGCCGGCACCAGAGAACCATATATGGTGAAAAACGCAAGAGCCACAGCAGCAAAAAGAACGCACGTAGCGCCTGCGAGCCGTGGCTGCTCGCGAGCAGCTTGGGGCTGGGCCATTTGAGTGCGGATGCGATTGTCCGCTTCTATTCGCAACGCATGCGCATCGAACAATCGTTTCGCGGTACCAACAACCTGCAACTGGGCTTGGGACTAGCGGTATCGCGCTCTCGCAGTGGCCCCCGTTGGGCGGTATTGCTGCTGATTTCCCACTTGGCTTCGTTCGCACAGAGATTGATCGGGGAAAGCGCGAGGCAGAACCAGCTTGAACTTCAGTTCATGGCAACGCGACGATCAACTCGCCCCGAGATTTCGGTGCTGACTTTGGGACGGCGGATTCTCGATGCAGCGCCACGCTATCTTCATCAACTCGTACCATGGCAGGCGATTCCACCGCTCACCAGGCAGGTTGCTCGTGCTTGTGCAACAATCGCCCTCTAAATGCGGGGAAACCTCAGGGCCTGTCCCCAATTATTACTATTATTACGGGGGGGGGCTGCCGTGCGGCATTGCATCCCGTTTGAATCGGACTCAGAGACCTCTCTCGATGTGCCACCTTTGATTGGCGTTGGTATCTACACATCGTTGCACTTGTAGGATGGGTTGAGGCACGAAACCCATCAGCTGCGGTCTGTTGCTAAAGGAGGCTGTTTGATGGGTGTCGCTTGCGCTCGACCCATCCTACGCCGTGACTCTGTGCGGAATAAGGTGCGAGCGCAGTGAGGGGGACACAGTCGGTCGCTGCGTCAAGTCGGTACTTTATTCTCAATCGTCCAGCATGTGCGAAACCAGCCCATCCGCAAGCTTGGGCTCGAACCACGTTGATTTCGGCGGCATGACCGCGCCGGCTTCGGCAACCGCCATCAGATCCTCCATGCGTGTCGGGCACAAGGCGAACGCGGCTGCCATTTCGCCACTGTTAACACGCTTCTCCAGTTCCGCAAGACCGCGTATGCCGCCGACAAACTGTATGCGCTTGTCGCGCCGCAGATCCTTGATGTTCAATATGGGCGCCAGCAACTGGTCGGACAGCACACTGACGTCAAGTCGCGCCACCGGGTCCCTGGTTGGAACCAGTTCGGGGCGGATCACCAGCCGGTACCACTGCCCGGCAAGGTAGAGTCCGAATTCACCGGTTCGTGCCGGCTTTTCCGCTTTGGATATTTTTTCCACGGAAAAATTCGTTCGGATTTTCGTCAGCAGCGTTTCGGCAGTCATTCCGTTGAGATCAACAACCACCCGGTTGTAATCCAGTATCTGCATCTGGTGGTGTGGAAAAATTACTGTCAGAAAGTAGTCGTGGCTTTTTTCGCCAACCGCGCTTTTGTCGGCGGCGCGCCGCGCCGCGGCGACACGCGAGGCTGCAGCCGAGCGGTGATGGCCATCGGCGATGTAAACCGCGGGCATGGCATCAAAGAGCTGCGTCAGGCGGGCTTGCACCCCTGCGTCGCGTATCAACCACAGCGTGTGGCGTATGCCATCATCGGCAACGCCATCTGATTCCGGCGTGCCGTCGGAAGCGCGTGCAAGGATAGTGTCGACTTCGGGCGCCGAAGGGTACGCCACCAGCACCGGTCCCGTTTGCGCGCTCAGTGCTTCAATCTGACGCACGCGGTCGTTTTCCTTATCCGGCTGTGTGAATTCGTGCTTGCGTATGCGGTTGATATCGTAGGCGGCGACAGAGGAGGTGGCGACCAGTCCGGTCTGCACGTGCGCGCCCATGGTCACGCGGTATACGTAATAGCACGGTGCCGGATCACGAGCGAGCACGCCCGTGTTCATCATGCGTCGCAGGTTTTCCGCCGCCTTCGCGTATACCTCGGGTGAGTAAGGATCGGTGCCGGCCGGCAAATCGATTTCCGGTTTGGAGATATGCAAAAAGCTCCACGGCTTGTCTGCAGCACGAACGCGCGCCTCGTCGGTGGACAGAACATCATATGGAGGCGCGATGACTTCGGCGGCGCGACCGGCAGCCGGACGCAGGCCGGAAAAGGGGCGGATCAGAGGCATGGAAGTCCTGAAAGGAAGAAGCGAAATGAATTAAATGTAACTGGTGAATTATACCGGAGCGTGCGTTGACGGCGTCCTATTGATGGCTCCCTAATTTGCGACTTGCGCCCTACCTTTGATTCCTCTCTCCGAGAGAGAGGAATGCAAGCCCTGGCACCCTCGCTATGCGCTCGCTCGGAGCGATCGGAGACTCGCAGTTGCATATGGTGCTAATAAATTGTCCTGACAATGCAGTCATCCCCCGGTTGCGCTGCATATTTCTCTGCCGATGCTCAATATTCCCCGCGACTGTAAGTACTGCCAATACCCGCGTTCATTTGCCGAGACCGTCCCCCCCCGTCGACGTCGACTAGACTGGTCCGGATTTGCAACCTCATGCGCCAGTGCCTGCCGGTCGAGGCCGTGCCGGAAGCGTTAAGTTGACCAAAATAATGACCATGGTCATGGTGCCGGTCATCCAAGAAGTGGTCGCGAAAAATTGAACAGCGCTATAAGTGGAAACTCCGGGCACAATGCCGGGCCGTAGACGGTCTGGCGAGAAGGAGTTTTAAACCGAGATTATTCATTAGGCCGTTTTGCACGTCTGTCATCGTGAGTGTGTGATGAATTTCTAATGAATACCATTAGCACAAGCTATTGAAATACAATGAGTTTCCTTTTTTTTGGAACAATTACGCCATGAGCGCCACAGCCACCGAGTC
>CANJQI010000323.1 GCA_947476215.1 Betaproteobacteria bacterium | reverse complement strand
CGCGCGCCCTTGGCGCCGACCGCCTGCTCCGCCAACGCGAGTCGCAATAACAGCGGATCGGCGGCGGCCCAGTTTTTGAGCAGTGCAATGACCTCCTGCGGACGCCCGTAATCGAGCAGGAAGTCGGCATAGGCCGCGAGCAGGAATCCGTCCGTGATGTCGAGCGCGAGTGCGCGGCGAAAGTAACTTTCCGCAAGCCGGGCATCATTGAGCCGCCATGCCATTTCCGCAAGTCTGAGCAGTATCCACAGCTTCTGGTCGGCATCCACATCCGTGGCGCTGTCCAGCGCCCGCTTGAGCGCGTCGTGACCGTTGCGCGCACGACCGGTGAGACCATCTATGAATGCCACACAACCGGCCGCCATCAACGCGGATACGTGCGGTGCCACCTTTGCACAGTCCTGCCGGGATGCCTCGTAATCTGCCTGCACCACATGTATGGTCGCGCGCAACGACCACGCGCTGAGGTTGGCCGGATCAAGCTCAAGCGCCCGACCCAAGTCGGCCAGTGCACCCGCAAAATCGTGCCTGTACTGAATCAGGGTCGCCCGCATGACAAGCACGCTGACTGGTGGCCGGGGCGAGTCCCACCATGGCTTTAGTGCGGCCTGCGCATATCCGACATAGCGCGGATCCCCCTGGGCGCCGGCCTGCTTGAAATAGCGCCGGGCCAACCGAACCGCCAGATCGAGATTCCCACTATCCCGTGACAGTGCCGTGCGCATGTCCTTGATTTCGCGCATCGCAGGATCATTCGGCTTGAACGGCAGGCGCTCCAGAACAACATCGTCACTGGGTGGCTCGTACGGCGCGGAAATGCTGCAGGACGCAAACAAGGCCAAAATGAGCCCGGGAACCAGCATTGAAATGGCGCGAAGTCGCATGACAACCGCCTATCGGCGCACAAAGTGGGGGAAATTAATCGAAGAAACCTCGGCAGACAGTCCCATCATAGTAGCTAGATTTGCAATTATAAACAAGGTATTATATAGTTGTGTCAACCAATCAGGGGTGCTGTGCGTATATAGATCTGTGGTCACGCATAGGGCCATATTGGTTTTGGTACGAAACTAACAACTATCTGAGGGATTTTAAATGAAAAAGCTGTTTGCATTTCTGATTGCTGCATCGTTTGCTGTTGTTTCCGCTGGCTCGTTTGCTGCTGCTCATAGCGGCGCACAACCGGCGAAAGACGAAACGAAGAAAGACGCCAAGAAAGACGACAAGAAAGACGCCAAAGACGCCAAGAAAGACGACAAAAAAGCCCACTAGAAGTAATCCTTCTTTCATTCAAAAAGGCGGGGCTTTTGCCCCGCCTTTTTTATTTTCTTTACCGCAAATCGTTTACCCGAACAACGGGCTGCCAGTCCCATCCTTGGATGTCTGGACACCAGAAGCTAAAATCGGGACATGAGCCCAAATAACGAAATATGGAAACCCAATGTCACGGTCGCGGCCGTCATTGAACGCGACGGGAAATTCCTGCTGGTAGAGGAAGAAACCGAACGCGGCCTCCGATTTAACCAGCCGGCGGGCCACCTAGAACCCGATGAGGGGCTGCTGGACGCCGCGATCCGCGAAACCCTGGAGGAAAGTGCATTCCATTTCACGCCGCGCGTGCTGATCGGCGTCTACCAGTACCGGGATCACTCGAAGGAAATCACCTACATGCGATTCGCGTTTGGCGGCGACATTACAGGCCATAAAAAGGATAGAGCGCTGGATACCGGCATACTGCGCGCGGTGTGGATGAGCACGGAGGAGATACGCGCCTGCGGCGACCGCCATCGCACCCCGCTGGTGATGCGCTGCATCGACGACTACCTGGCGGGCACGCGCTATCCGCTGGATCTCATCACCCATTACGCTTAATCGCAATGACCCGGCAACGCATCGTAGTCGGCATGTCGGGCGGCGTAGACTCGTCCGTGGCAGCGCTGCTGCTCAAAGAACAAGGACACGAGGTCATCGGCCTGTTCATGAAGAACTGGGAGGATGACGACAATGAAGATTACTGCAGTTCGCGGCAGGACCTCATCGATGCAGTTTCGGTCGCCGACCGGCTCGGTATAGGCATGGAAGCCGTTAACTTTTCCATTGAGTACAAAGAGCGCGTATTCAGCGAGTTTCTGAACGAATACAAATCAGGCCGAACTCCCAATCCAGATGTGCTGTGCAATGCGGAAATCAAGTTTCGCGCCTTCCTGGACCACGCCATCAAGCTCGGTGCCGACTGCATCGCGACCGGCCACTATGCGCAGATACGCACCGTTGACGGCGTGCATCAGTTGCTGAAGGCCGAAGACGGCACCAAGGATCAGAGTTATTTCCTGTACCGCCTGAACCAGGGACAGCTTGCCAAGACAATATTCCCTCTGGGTTCGCTGTACAAGCGCGAAGTACGGGAGATCGCACGCAAGGCCGGCCTGTCTAACCACGATAAAAAAGACTCGACCGGAATATGTTTCATCGGTGAACGGCCCTTCCGCGAATTCCTGAACCGATATTTGCCCGCCGAACCAGGTGAAATCTGGACGCTGGACGGCCACAAAGTGGGCAAACACATGGGATTGATGTTTTATACCTTGGGCCAGCGCCAAGGGCTGGGCATCGGTGGCCAACGCGACAGCGACGGCGAGGCGTGGTACGTGGCCGCCAAGAATATGAGCAGCAACCGTCTGCTGGTTGTTCAGGGTCACGACCACCCAGCATTGCTGAAGAGCTCCCTGACGAGCATCAACCTTAACTGGATCAGCGGCGCCGCCCCTCACTCGAGCTGGGTCTACTGCGCCAAATCCCGCTATCGCCAGAAAGACGCGCCATGCACGATTTCCCACGTGGATTCAACAAGTTGCGACGTACAATTCGCCGAACCGCAATGGGCGGTCACGCCGGGACAATCCGTGGTGATCTACGAGAGCCGGGTATGCCTGGGCGGAGGAATAATACAGTGATGAGTACGGAGTGATGAGTGCAGAGTTAACACCTGCCACTCTGCACTCTGCACTCATCATTCATCATTCATCATTCATCATTATGTTTTAGGCGACTCCGTATCCTTGAAAGGCGCGCGCCGCGCAAGCTTGTCCGCCAATTTTTCCAGGTTCGGATAAAGTTTGCGCCAGTTCAGGCTGGCCATGCGCAAATCGAGATAACCCAGCGTGCAGCCGACCGCGATAT
>CANJQI010000322.1 GCA_947476215.1 Betaproteobacteria bacterium | reverse complement strand
TGCGCCCGGATGTCGTCGGTGAAACAACTGCGCACCTGGTCATGGCTGCAGCGATCCAGCCCCTGAAAGTAGCGTACCAGGAGATCATGAATTGCGGCACGATCAAGCAGATACTGGATGTCTTTTTGATTTTGGGGCATGGTTTTCCTTTGACAGGTTGCAGGGAAGCGTCGTGAGGCAGCACGCGGTGGTGATTTTAATCCCTCTGCCCGATAGTGCAATTCCATCCATTTCCCTTATTTACCGGAGTCTCCGGCAGTTATACAATGTATAACATTCAAAAGGACACAACCCATGCTCGCCTTGCGACTTGAAAAAGAACTGGAAGAGCGCGTGGCCAGGATTGCCGCTGCCAAGGGCAGCAACAAGAGCGCGGTCGTACGTGACGCGGTGATTCGCTACATCGAAGATCAGGAGGATACTGCGCTCGCCCAACAGTCACGTGAGACGAACGCCAAGAAAGGCGGCAAGCCTAAATCCATAGCAGAGGTCCGGAAAGCCCTTGGCCTGGAACGTTAAGATCTCGGCTTTTGCCCAGAAACAACTGTGCAAGCTGGATAAGCCGGTTGCGGCAAGAATCATCGATTGGCTCGACGACCGGATCGAAGAATGCAAGAACCCGCGTCATTTCGGCGAACCCTTGACGGGTGAGTTGTCAGGGCTTTGGCGATATCGGATTGGCGATT
This sequence comes from Betaproteobacteria bacterium, assembly GCA_947476215.1. Taxonomy (GTDB): domain Bacteria; phylum Pseudomonadota; class Gammaproteobacteria; order Burkholderiales; family SG8-41; genus PALSA-1004. The sequence continues at coordinate 2,501 of CANJQI010000322.1, read as the reverse complement.
TTCGCGTTATTTGCGAAATCCACGATGGTCAACTCACGGTGTTGGCATTGTCGATCGGGCATCGCAGGGAAATCTATCGCAAGCGGTAACGCAGAAGGAATTCAGGCCGTTCGATGCGACAGCAGGAAGCTGCGAACGTGGCGCACCACCAGCGGAAGATTGGTATATCGGCATCCGGGCGGAAGCCATGTCATTTTTCGACATGCGAACGGTGCCATGTTGAGCGTGCCTTCGCGCCGTCCGATTAAACCCATTTATATCAAGAAGTTTGTGCGCTTGATTGAAGAAGGTATAGCCGAATGAAGAAATTTCCTGTCGATTACCCGTTTGAGATTCGCCCGCTCTCGAAGGAGGACGGTGGTGGATACAGCATTGTGTTTCCTGATCTGCCAGGTTGCCGCTCCGATGGAGCCACCCCCGAAGAAGCCATCGAAAACGGACGCGACGCGCTGAAATCATGGCTTGCAGTCGCAAGCGAGTTTGATGAGAAAGCGCCCAAACCCTTTCACACAGCAAGCGGGCGCTTCGTTCAGCGTGTGCCGCGCTCATTGCACGCACAACTTGTCGCGCAAGCCGAAACCGAGGGTGTATCACTCAACACGCTCGTCGTTTCCCTGGTCTCTCAAGGCCTCGGACGCCGACAATCGAACGGCCGTCGCCAAAAAACCGGATCAACAGCGACCACTCGAAAACGGTTGGTGCGTTAGCCGGAGCGCTGGAACTACCAAGAGGATCGCAGCCGTACCCGCACTGGCTGCAATACACGCCAATGGGCTCAGGTCTTGTAATCATGCATTTCGACATTACGCGGAGTAAGGCGAGCAGCAACGTTGGGCGCCCTGAAGCCGTGGCCCAAGGGACCCGCAACGCGGGATCGAGCAGCATAAGGGATGCCAACGATCACCCATTGCATGCACGGTGCCCGCATCCCCCCGCATCCCCCTTCGGGGTCGCATCCCGTAAACGGGCCCCTGCTCCGCCCTGCGCGGTCGCGCAACGAGGTAATGGCAAGTTCGTATATTTTTGAGACGCGTTCTAATCCGCCTTGACCGTGCGCCCATCGGCCCATGCGCGCAGGCCTTCAACCTTTTCCGCCATGACCACGGACAAAGGTCGCGTGCGGCCGATTTCTGATGTCACGTGTGCGGTTGCCAGCGGTTTCTTCTCCGCCAGCGCCTCGTAAATGGCGGCGACCACGGTCTGTTCTATTTCCGCGCCGGAAAAGCCCTCCGCTGCAACGGCAAGCTGACCAACGTCAAACTGCGCGGGATCGAGCTTGCGCTTCTTCAGGTGTATGCGGAATATGTCTTCGCGCACAGTTGCATCGGGCAGATCGACGAAAAATATCTCGTCCATGCGGCCCTTGCGCAGCAGTTCGGGCGGCAGTTCGGACACGTCGTTGGCGGTGGCAACGAGAAAGGTGCGCGCCTTGCGCTCGGCCATCCACGTCAGCAGCGTACCCAATACACGCCGCGATACACCGCCGTCGCCACCGGCGGTGTCCGACGCCAGGCCTTTTTCTATTTCGTCTATCCACAGCACGCACGGCGCCATGGCTTCGGCCTGCTTCAATGCCTGACGCAGGTTGCGTTCGGTTTCGCCGTGGAACTTGTTGTAGAGCACCGCGAAATCGAGGCGCATCAGCGGCAGTCCCCACGAACCTGCAATCGCCTTGGCGGCGAGGCTCTTGCCCGCGCCCTGCACGCCGAGCAGCAGCACGCCCTTGGACGCCTCGACACCGAGTTTAGCGGGGTCGCCGACCAGCGCCGGACGCCGCAGTTCGAGCCAGCGCTTTAGATTTTTGAGACCGCCGACGTCGGAAAAACTGCCGCTATCAAGCTCGAAGTCGAGCAGGCCGCCATCGCCCAGCGATTCGCGCTTGAAACGCAGCACGCGATGGATGTCTTCCATGGTGATCGCATTGTCGTCGCGTATCGCCTGGCGGACCAGGCGCCTGGCGTCGTCCTGACACATGCCGGACAAATGCTGCACCAGCAGGTCCAGCGTGTGCTGTCGTCCTTTAATAGGCTGTCCGCTGTCGCGCTCCCACAATTACGCTTCCTCGCGGATGAGATCGCGAATGTTCTGCGTGGTCGGCAACGGCAGCGTGAAACGCGCACTCATGCGCTGCAGATCGGCAGGCACCTCGATCTGCTAGCTGATAAACACCAGGGTGCGCTCAGTCCGGTAATGTTCCTGGGCGATTTCCTTGATCAGCCGCACATTGACCGGGTCTTCGAAATAGGGTTGCGCGTCGAGCATGACATAGATGCCGTTCTGCGGCGTCTTGTCGATGTGGCGCAGCGCCGCCTGGAACTCGTAGGTCTGGGTGATCACATCGGTGCGCGGGATGCGGCGGATGCCATCGGCGATACTCCACACAAACAGCGGCCAGTTTTCGAGATTGGCGGCGCGTTCCAGCAACTGCATCATGCGCACTTCTTCGCTGGTCTCGACCTGCACCAGCGGGAAGCGCGATTTGATGATCAACGTCAGGTCGC
>CANJQI010000321.1 GCA_947476215.1 Betaproteobacteria bacterium | reverse complement strand
GATTGTCAAGGGACTGGATGCAAAGGATGTGGTGGTTACGGATGGGCAGCTGAGGCTGCAGAATGGGGTGGGGGTGAAGGTGGTGACGGCGCAGCCGGCAGCGGTTGTTAAGTGATGAGTGCAAAGTGCAGAGTGCAAAGTGCAGAGTGCAAAGTGCAAAGTGCAAAGTGCAGAGTGCAGAGTTGTACTGCGGGGCTAGAACTGACCAATGAGTAATGGGAAAAATCTGAAGCTGGAATTTCGTACCAAGCAATTCGCGTTGCAGATTATTCGAATGTACTCGGAATTGCCGAAGACTACGGTTGCGCAGGTATTGGGAAGGCAAGTGTTGAGGTCCGGGACATCCGTTGGTGCGCAATATCGAGAAGCGATGCGGGCCAAGTCGATTGCGGATTTTGTTAGCAAAATCGAAGGATCATTGCAGGAAATTGAAGAAACCCGTTACTGGCTGGAGTTGCTGGTGGAGTCAGGAACGGTGCAAGGAGATTGCGTATCTTCATTGCGAGAAGAAGCCGACGAACTGACCGCAATGCTGGTAGCAAGCGCACGCAGTGCCAAGCAAAAGAGAACAGGTTAGGTTTTAACTTCGCACTCATCACTCATCATTTATCACTGCCCCATGTTTCTCCCCGAACTTTCCATCCGCCGCCCCGTGCTTGCCACGGTGATGAGTCTCGTCATTGTGTTGTTGGGGGTGATTGCATTTCAGCGCCTGTCGGTACGCGAGTATCCTAAAATCGATACGCCGGTGGTGTCGGTGCGCACCATCTATCGCGGCGCGTCGCCGCAGGTGATGGAGTCGCAGGTGACGCAGCCTTTGGAAGATTCGCTATCGGGGATCGAGGGCATACGCACTATCAGGTCGATTTCGCGTGAGGAAGTCAGCACCATCACGATAGAGTTCATTCCGGAGCGCGACACGGACACTGCCGCCAACGATGTGCGTGATCGCGTGGCGCGCGTGCGCGGCAGGTTGCCCGACGAGGTCGATGAGCCGATCGTGCAGAAGATCGAAGCCGATGCGCAGGCGATATTGTGGGTTGCGTTTTCGAGCGATCGGCACACGCCATTGTTTATCACCGATTATGCAGATCGCTATGTCGCGGATGCGCTCAAGGCGTTGCCCGGGGTGGCCACCATCATCGTCGGCGGCGAGCGCAAGTATGCGATGCGATTGTGGATAGATCGCGACCGGCTGGCCGGTTTCGGGCTTACCCCGCTGGACGTCGAAAATGCCTTGCGGCGTGAGAATATTGAAGTCCCGTCGGGGCGCATCGAAAGCGCCAGCCGTGAATTCACGGTGCTGACCGAGACCGACCTGCGCACCGCCGAGCAATTCAATAATCTGATCGTTACCGAGTCGCGCGGCTATCCGGTGCGGCTCAAGGACATAGGCCGCGCCGAGATAGGGGCGCAGGACGAGCGCAATATTCTGCGCGTGAACGGCAATCCCGCGGTGGGACTGGGCATTGTCAAGCAGTCGACCGCCAACACCTTGGCGGTGGCGCAGGCGGTGAAAGCGCAGCTCCCGCGCATAGCCGCAGGTCTGCCCGAGGGTATGAAATCGGCGATCGCATTCGACAGTTCGGTCTTCATCGAGGCCTCGATCAAGGCGGTTTATCGCACCATGATAGAGGCCATGGTGCTGGTGACGCTGATGATATTTTTGTTTCTGCGGTCATTCCGGTCGACACTGATACCGTTCGTGACCATACCCGTGGCGCTGATAGGATCGTGTTTTTTCCTGTGGTTGCTGGGCTATACCATCAACATCCTTACGCTGCTCGGCGTGGTGCTGGCGATAGGCTTGGTGGTCGATGACGCCATCGTGGTGCTGGAAAACATACACCGCCACATCGAGGAGGGCATGGCGCCGTTCAAGGCCGCGATCGACGGCAGCCGCGAAATTGCGTTTGCGGTGGTGGCGATGACGGTGACTCTGGCAGCCGTGTTCATGCCGCTGGTGTTTTCCACCGGCAACACCGGCAAGCTCTTTACCGAGTTTGCCTTGACCGTGGCCATGGCCGTGCTGGTATCGGGTTTCGTATCGCTGACGCTGACGCCCATGATGTGCTCGAAGCTGCTCAGGCGCGAAGCCCGTCATGGCGCGCTCTACAATGCGAGCGAGCGATTTTTTGTTGCGCTGAACAAAGGTTATCGGCGCACCCTGGAGCGCGTATTGCAGCACAGGCTGCTGGTTATCGTTGGATACGTGCTGGTGCTGGCGGCAATGACAGGATTGGGCTACAAGCTCAAATCGGAACTCTCGCCGCTGGAAGACCGCGGGTTTTTCATCGGTGTACTGTCCGCGCCCGATGGTTCAACCCTGGAATACACGGATTCCTATGCTCGCATCTGGGAAGATCTATATCGCGAGATCCCGGAAATAACCACCATGTTTGTGTCAGTGGCGCCCGGGCTCGAGCGGCCCAATCCCGTGAACTCCGCCATTTCATTTCTGCGCCTGAAACCGTGGGATGAGCGTGTGCGCAGTCAGACGGACATTACCAAGGCGATTGCGCCCAAGATGTACGCGGCGATGCCGGGCGTGCTGGCGTTTCCGATCAATCCGCCGTCGCTGGGCCAGAGTTTCCGCAACCCGGCAGTGCAGTTCGTGATTCAGGGGCCGTCGTACGAAGAACTCGACCGCATGGTCGACAAGCTGCTGGTGCGCGCGCGCCAGTACCCCGGCCTCACGAACCTTGATACCGATCTCAAGCTCAACAAGCCGCAGCTTGCCGTGGATGTGGATCGCGACAAGGTCGCCGCGGTCGGCGCCGAAACCAGCGCCATCGGCCGCACGCTGGAGACTTTGCTCGGCGGTCGTCAGGTGACGCGATTCAAGCAGGAAGGCAAGCAATATGACGTGATCGTGCGGCTCGAAGATCAGGCGCGGCGACAGCCCACCGATCTGACGTCGATATTCGTGCGCGCAAAAGACGGTAACCTTGTGCAGCTATCCAATCTCGTCAAATTGCGTGAGACCGTGGCGCCAAAAGAACTTAATCATTTCAACAGGTTGCGTGCGGCGATTATTTCCGCCAATGTGTCGTCCGGCTATACGCTCGGCGAGGCGCTGGGTTTTCTGGAGCAGGCCGCGAAGGAGGAACTCGGCAACAGTGCGCAGACTACGCTAGACGGCCAGTCGCGCGAGTACCGCGAGTCCGGCCAGCAACTGCTGCTGATATT
>CANJQI010000320.1 GCA_947476215.1 Betaproteobacteria bacterium | reverse complement strand
TGCACGACCAGCAGATTGGGCGCCGTGATGGTCAACGACACCGGCGCGAAATCCCTCGCCTCCCACGGCGCGTTGTCGCGCATGAAAGGCAGCAACCAAATTGTGCTGCCGTAGTGAATCATCGAATACCCGTCAGGCGGCGCCTTGGCCACGGCTTCAACGGCGGTAATGCCGCCGGCCCGGTTCTCGACCACCACCGGCTGACCCAGCGGCCCCGAGATGCCCTGCGCGATCAGACGCGATGCGATGTCGGCGGCACCTCCGGGTTCAGTCGTGAAGATTCTTATGGTCTTGTTTGGATAATCGCGTTGTGCATAAACGTCGCCTGCGCCCGATAGCAGGATCAGCGCCGCCGGCAAACTGACACTAAACCTCATTGCGGACTTCTCCATCTGTGGCTATCGCGCAGGCACGCCGTCCGGGTAGAGCCGCGTCAACCAGCCCGTCGCTTCAATGCGCACTTTGAGATGCGCCTTGTCCTCCGGGGCCACCTCATGCATCGGCGGCCTGACCGCGCCTCCCGCCATGCCTATCAGGTCCATCCAACACTTGATGTGCGGAACGGGATGCACCGCAGCCGCTTTGTTTCTAAGCACCTGATACATCGTGGCCCATACTTCACGCAGCGGCTGCAGCTCATAGAACTTTCTCGTCGCCTCCACCCGCCGCCCCTGTCGCGCCAGTTCCCAGTAATCCTGTATCGGCTGGCAATGAACACTTTGCATCAGAAACACCGGTGTCGTACCCAGCATGACCTGCTGACCGCAATTTAGCGTCATGTCCAACAGGTGATGCTCATGCGGATCGCTGACGACAATCTGATCGCCGCACAGGTCGACGCAACGCAGCGAATGCGTGACATCATTGACGGCATTTTTCAACGCACAAACATTGGGAATCTGCGCCAGCCTGGCGATAGACTCGGGCGTCATGAATAACCCGGAGTGCGGCGTGTTGTACAGAAAGATGGCGATATCCACCTTGGACGCCACGTATTCGTAAAACCCGCACAACATCTCCTGCGACTTGGCCCACTCGTAGGGCGGCCAGATCATCACTGCATCAGCGCCCACTGATTGCGCATGCCGCGTGAGGTTGACGGTTTCCTCGACACTATGATCGGTGGTATGCAGATAAGCGGGCACGCGGCGCCGAATTGCATCGATCGACACCTCCATCGCGCGTTTGCGTTCCGCTATCGTGCACACCCACGGTTCCGAGAACCCGAAGCCCAGTCCCGCCGCCTTGGCCTGCAGCATGCGCTCCACGTTGTGGCGAATACCTGCCTCGTCCAGTTTGAGATCCGGCCCAAATGGAATCATCGGACTGGTAAACAGCCCCTTCAGATGTTCGCGTGCCCAATCCTTTGCATCCCGTCTGTTTGCCATGCTACCGCTTCCCCCTGAAAAGCACTACCGATCTGCGTAATTGAAGTGTCCCATTTAGAGACTATAGCGCATCCGACTTGGCATTTGCAGGATGCGCCGCCAGCAGCCTCAGCATCCACTTGCTTTCGCATCTGTCCGGCCACTCCCGAAGGCACCATTAACGTACGGATTTCTCTTCCAGTCCACGCTCCCGATACCACACTCGCCCAGTGAAATTCGACTACATACCAATTTAATGAATAAGCAATTCTGTTTTTCTTGGTTCTGTTTTCGTGTGACGCCCGCTACAGTTAGCCATCGCAATTTGACAGAGAACCATCATCATGATTCGACTTCTCGCATTCCTTGCCTTGTTTATTTCCATAGCCGCCCACGCGCAGGTCAGCCTGCTCAACGTGTCATATGACCCGACACGTGAGTTGTACCAGCAGTTCAACGCCGCTTTCGCCAAGCAGTGGCTGGCCAAATCCGGTCAGAAAATCGACATCAAGGCCTCACACGGCGGTTCCGGCAGCCAGGGCCGCAAAGTCATCGACGGCCTGGAAGCCGACATCGTGACCCTCGCTCTGGCGTATGACATCGATGAAATCGCCAACAGGGCAAAACTGCTGCCGGCCGACTGGCAAAAGCGGCTGCCCAATAACAGCGCCCCTTATACCTCGACCTACATATTCCTGGTTCGCAAAGGCAACCCCAAGGGAATCAAGGATTGGGACGATCTCGTCAAGCCGGGCGTAGCGGTCATCATACCCAATCCCAAAACATCGGGCGGCGCGCGCTGGGGTTACCTTGCTGCGTGGGGTTACGCGCTTAAGAAATACGGTAACGACGAAGCCAAAGCCAAGGCGTTCGTAACGAGTTTGTACAAAAACGTGCCGGTGCTGGATTCCGGCGCCCGCGGCTCGACCGTGACGTTCGCTGAGCGCAACATCGGCGACGTGCTGCTCACTTGGGAGAACGAAGCGCATCTCGCAGTCCAGGAATTCGGTGACAACAGATTCGATATCGTCTATCCGACGATCAGCATACTGGCGGAACCGCCGGTGGCCCTGGTGGACAAGGTCGTGGACAAGCGCGGCACCCGCAACGTTGCACAGGCTTACCTCGAATACCTCTACAGCGATGAAGGACAGGAACTTGCAGCGAAAAACTACTATCGCCCGCGCAACGCGAAGATTGCGGCCAAGTATGCGAAAAACTTCCCGAAGGTGAGCCTCTTCACCATCGACGAAGTGTTCGGCGGATGGGCGAAAGCGCAGAAAGCACACTTCGCCGACAACGGAATTTTCGACCAGATTTATCAGCCCGGAAAAAAATGAAGATCGCCCTGCGACAGCACAGCGTATTGCCGGGATTTGGGCTCGCGCTCGGGTTCACCGTCGTATACCTGAGCCTGATCGTGCTGATCCCGCTATCCGCGGCATTTATTAAAGCCGCGACATTGAGCTGGGGCCAGTTCTGGGACGTCGTAACAGCGCCGCGCGTGGTCGCATCCTACAAACTGACTTTCGGCGCGTCGCTGCTTGCCGCTGCAATCAACAGCGTGTTCGGACTGATCGTGGCCTGGGTTCTGGTGCGGTATTCATTTCCAGGCAAGCGTCTGGTCGATGCACTGGTCGATTTGCCGTTTGCACTGCCGACTGCGGTTGCTGGTATTGCCCTGACCGCGCTATATGCGCCCAACGGCTGGATCGGGCATTATCTGCAGGACTGGTGGGGGCTTAAAGTGGCTTACACCCCGCTGGGCGTGCTGGTGGCGCTGATTTTCATCGGACTGCCATTTATCGTGCGCACGGTGCAGCCCGTGC
>CANJQI010000319.1 GCA_947476215.1 Betaproteobacteria bacterium | reverse complement strand
ATCTCAAGGCCAGACATGCTCTGGCCTTGTTCCTGCGCGGGCTAAGCCCCGAATTTACGGGGCTTTTTCCGGCGCTGCGAATTCAGGGTGAGCACCGGTCGGGGCATTTTCACCCTGTAGCACTCTTAAATTCGTCTCTATTCTCTGTTGGTGCGAAGGTCGTTCTTCGCATCATTGAGACATTTTCCGAGGGAAGGCGCGCGGCGGTTTGCGCCGCATTTCACTTACCAGTTGCGCATAGATTCAAATGCAGGCCGCGCCGATTGGCACGGTTGTCTCCGGTCTCAGAACCACAACCGGACAATGCTGCAATCACCGCGCGCTGCGCGTCCCAGTCGTCCGGCAGCTCGCGGCGAATGAAGAATTCAAGCGACAGTCCTACAGGCGCCTCGCCCCGCGCAATGTCCTCGATCAATTCAGGGGCGAGGCGCGCAAGTTTCAGCGTCTTTTGAATACGCACGCGGTCGATGTGCTCGGCGGCGGCCAGCTCCGCCACGTTGGCCACACGGCCGGTGTCGAGCAACTGCTGCCAGAAGAGGGCCCGTGCCAGGCGGCCGTGGGGGCGGTACGGAAATCGAAGAATGGATCTCCGAGGCTTTTTAAACGGGCAGCCGCAGATCACAGGAACCTGGCAATGCGGGCAGCCTCAGTGCAACTGTCCTCGATCGGCTCGCGAAATTTCTCAATGATCCTTTAATCCTCAATGCGACGGACCAGGCGGCGGCTTTTCTCGCGGAAGCGGTTTCCAATATTGCAGACTCAGTGAAATCTGGCGGAGTCCTTGAAGAGTTAGTGCTTCGAGATGTTCGGAGAAATACAGTCGTAACTCATCGCGACGTAGGCATCGGTATTTCTCAGGTGCTGCCGGTGCTCGTATTGGCCTACGGATCCCAAGGCAATCGGTGATATGGCACTGGCTCGCGCCGACCAATCGCCGCAGCGGTTCTACAGCCTGTCCGCGCAAATCCAGCGCGAACGCAAGGACTACTATGACATGCTGGAGCGCACCCAGAAGGGCTTGCTTGACGTAACGGACTGGCTGGAATGGTTCCTCAGTTGCCTGTTGCGTGCGATGCAGGGCGCCGAGCTGACGCTATGCGCAGTTCTGGCGAAGGCGAATTTCTGGCAGCGCTGGGCCGCCACGCCGATGAACGCGCGGCAGATCAAGTTGCTCAACCGCCTGCTGGATGGTTTCGAGGGCAAGCTCACCAGCAGCAAGTGGGCCGCCATTGCCAAGTGTTCGCCCGACACCGCACTGCGCGACATTAACGAGTTGGTGGCGCTCGGCGTATTATCGAAGACGCCAGAGGGCGGCCGCAGCACTGCCTACCAGCTTACTTAATCCTGAAGGATGCGCGGTGCAGGCCTCAATTCACCTTGATTCCCAAATCCTTGATCAACTTGCTGGTCTTGGTCATGTCCGATGCGATCTTGGCGGCGAATTGCTCCGTGGAACTGCCGACGAGTTCTTCACCCGCGTTCAGGAACCGTTCTTTGATGTCTGGCGACTTGAGAAATCGCACCACTTCCTGATTCAATCTGTTGATAATCAGCGGCGAAGTCTTCGAAGGCGCCAGCACGCCGGTCACGCCGATCGCGTCGTAACCGGGCAGTCCGGACGCCGCCATGGTGGGCAATTCAGGCGCCAGCGCCGTCGGCTCGGCACTGGTCACGGCAAGCGCCCTCAGTTTGCCTGACTTTGTGTGGGGTTTGACGAGCCCCGCGTCCGCTACCGTCAGCTGCACTTCACCGACGATGACGCCGGTGACCGCGGGACTTGCTCCCTTGTATCCGACGCTCACGATATTGACGCCAGCCATGGCTTTGAACAATTCGGCGGCGAGATGACCACCACCGCCTATTGAAGACAGCGAATAATTGAGTTGTCCGGGTTTGGCTTTGGCCAGCGCAATCAATTCCTTGATGGAATGCGCGGGCACCGAGGGATGCACGACAAAAACATTAACGTTTCTGGAAATAATTGAGATCGGTGAAAAATCCCTTACCCCATCGTATGGCGACGATTGCAGGAGTGGCAGCAGCCACGTCGATCCGCCGTTGATCAGCAGCGTATAACCGTCGGGCGGCGCTTTGGCCGCGAATTCTCCGGGAAGAACACCGGAGCCGCGGTTGTCGACAATCACGGGCTGTCCCAGCGGCCCCGAGATTCCCTGTGCAACCTGGCGCGCCACGAAATCGCTGCCGCCGCCGGCGGATGCGGTCACGACGCGTATGGGTTTGACCGGATAGTCCTGCCCTGACGCGACGGCCGCTGCAAGATACAGCACGCAAGTCAGTGATAGTTGAAGGATAAACCGGGTGGGCCGCATGATGTTTCCTTGAATGAGATGAATTGCGCTTCGGTTGCGCGCGGAAGTTTGGCCGTTGTTGTTACTGCGTGGGTTTGACACCGTCTTTGCTGACCTGAAAGCGCAGCGCAGTCAGCTTGCCGTCGGAAGACTGCCTCGCGGCAATGAATATGGTCTCGCCCGGCTTGATATCCGAGCGCTCGCCGGGCGCCGCCCGCGACATCGGCGTGCCCTCGGGCACCAGCACCTTAATCGTGCCTGACTTGTAATTCAGCATGAGTTCGTATCCGCCGGCAGACTGCACGGATCCTTCCAGCGCCGCATTGGTCATCGTGGACTCTGGCTGCAGATCGTAGGGGGTCAAGCCAAAACTGGCGGCTGCCGAGATCGGGCGTACGTCGATCGCAACGGTGGCGCCATCCGATGCGCGCTTGATGGTTGTTACACCCACTGACTGTCCCGGTTTGAGGTCCGAGAGTCTCAGCGGGAGTGTAATCGAGACATTGACGTTTTCAGGCACTTCAACCTGCATGTCCCGTCCGTCCCGCGCTTTGACGGATACTATTTTCCCGTCGAATGCGGATATGGTGCCGCGAACGTTGGTGTTTTGCGCGTAAGCAATAGCGCCCAAGGCCAACGTCAGGATAGAGATCAGTGCGAGAGCAAATTTTTTCACGGATGTTTCCTAATCTTCTAGGAAAGAAAGCTTGGTAAGTCTACCGAAAGGAAGGCGGCAAATCTATCTTTGATGGCAACGCATTGCAGGGGGGCGATTCAAACGGATGTGACCGAAGCTCGTAGCCCGGATGTAACGAAGTGGAATCCGGGGATAGTGTCCGGTCTGGGGCGATGACCCCGGAGTGCGCTGCGCTTCCTCCGGGCTACCCGTACAGGGTGAGCGATTCGAAGTGGTCCGTT
>CANJQI010000318.1 GCA_947476215.1 Betaproteobacteria bacterium | reverse complement strand
CGACTATATGGCCGGTCCGACAGTCCGACAAGCGGTCAATCGTGCGGTGTTTTCTGAAAATTTCCCTCGCGCGTGGATTCTTCGAACCCTGAATCGACCCGAATCGCCTCACTCCGACGCAGTCCGACCACACAGCGCGGCCAGGCGCTGCATGAATTCCAGCGGCAACATCCTGATGTGCGTGGTGCCGTCGCGCCACGCGCTTTTGAGTTGCAGCACGACCTCCCCCGATTCATCGCGCTTGAGTCGCTCGTGGGCGATCGCGGGGCGCGTGATGTAGCGGCACAGGCGTTCGAACTCCTTGCGCTGGTGCGCGCCACAGCGCACCGCGGCGAGAGTTCACCGCCTCATCGCCATTCTTCATGCAAAACTTCTACGCCCTGCGGCACCTCGCGAGCGATACAATATCTCTTCTTCTTAATAAACCCCGACCTGCTTACCCAGCACCCGCTTCAGGCTCATTTCACTTTTGGAATGGACTGGCAGCGCGTGACCCGTTAATTTCACCCGTGCGCGCTTGGTTATGTCGCCTGCGGCTGAGACAATACGCTTTTCCGGACCATCAAAATCCCGCCGCGCACGTCTCGCGGCGGCCAATCGAGGAGAACTTCCATCATGCACAGGGGTTGCCAATTGCTGGTTGCGGGCCTCGGCCTGCTGCAGGCCGCGGGCGTGATTGCCCAGAACAAAGCCGCATATCCGGTCAAGCCGGTGCGCGTCATCGTGGCGTCGGCCGCCGGCGGCGCGAGCGACACCCAGGGACGATTGTTCGCGAAGAAAATCGCGGACAGCCTCGGGCAGCAGTTCATCATTGATAACCGGCCGGGCGCCAGCGGCACGATCGGGTACGTCACTGCCGCCAAGGCGCCGCCCGATGGCTACACGCTGCTCGTCGTGGTGCCCACGCTCACCTTCGGGCCGGCCCTGCACAGCAAGCTGCCATATGATCCGCTGAAGGATTTCGCGCCCGTTTCCTTTGTTGTCCGCGCGCCTTATCTGCTGGTAGCGCATCCGGCGCTGCCGGCAAAGACGCTGAAGGAGGCATTGGCGATTGCGCGCAAGCGCCCCGACGAACTGAGCATGGGCGCGACCAACGGCAGCCCGAACCACCTGGCTGCGGCGTGGTTTGCTTCGATGGCAAAGGTGAAGATCCGGCTCATTCCGTACAAGGGTATAGGCCAGGTGATGGTGGATGCCATGTCCGGGGAGATCCAGATGATGTTCGGCCCGCTGATCGTGACGCGCAATCACGTGCAGACCGGGCGGCTGCGCGCGCTGGCAGTGAGCGGCGCGACGCGTTCGACCGTCCTGCCGGATCTGCCGACCGTGGCGGAGTCCGGCGTGCCGGGCTACGACATGATCACCTGGCACGGCTGGGTTGCGCCTGCGGGCACACCGCCCGCCATCGTCCACCTCCTGAGCGCTGAACTGGCGAAGGCCGTCAAGGCGCCGGATGTCGTGAAGGCGCTCCAGCAGGAAGGCGGCGAACCGGTGGGCAGCACGCCCGCCGAGTTCCAGAAGCTCATCGCCACCGAGGTGCCGCGCTGGCACCGCATCGTGAAGGAAGCCGGGATGCGCATCGAGTAGGCGGTTTGCATACGGCGCGGCAAGGGCAGGCCGTGGACCCTTACCTGCAGGCAGCGATCGGGTTGGTGATCGTCCATCATGTTATGACAATACCATTTTGATAAATAACGATATTTTAATGGAGCCCGCATGACCAACAAGAATCAGCCCATATCGCCGTTGATGGAGGAACTTGCCGCGTACATGGCAAGCGCAGGTAAACGCAAGCTGCCTGCCGAAGTGGAAGAGCGCGCGAAGATCCATCTCGTCGATACCTTCGGGGCCATGATCTCCGGCGCGCGGCTTGTGCCGGGGAAACGCGCAGCGGCTTATGTAAAGATGCTGGGCGGGCCGCGGCAGGCAGGCGTGATGGGCAGCCGTATCGTGACGACCATGATGCAGGCGGCGCTCGCCAACGGCACATGCGGCCATGCGGACGAAACCGATGACACCCATCCGCCGACGCGCTCGCATCCGGGGTGCAGCGTGGTGCCGGCGACGCTGGCGCTGTGCGAGCACTTCGAACTTTCAGGAACGGCGATGCTGCGGGCGATGGTGCTGGGTTACGACCTGTGCGCGCGTCTGCTGCTCGCGCTGGACAACATCCATCTGCTCAAGACCGGACATCACGCGGGTTCCAAGGGCGGGCTGTTCGGCGCGGCCGCGGCGGCAGGCGCGCTGCTGAAGCTCGATGCGCATCGCATGCGTCATGTGCTGTCGTACTGCGCGCAGCAGGCGGCGGGGTCGTACATGATCCATCGCGACATGGAGCACATCGAGAAGGCATATGTCATCGGCGGCATGCCGGCGCATAACGGCATCGCGGCGGCGCTGATGGTCAAAAACGGCTTTACCGGCGTGGAGGACGTGTTTTCGGGCACGCCCGACTTCTTCTCGCTGTACGCGCCTGATGCCGACCGCGAGGCGATGGTGCGCGGCCTGGGCCGCGACTACGAAATCCTGCGCGGCGGCATCAAGTACTGGCCTGCCGGCGGACCGATACAGGCGCCGCTGCATGTGCTGTACGACACGATGCGGGCGCACGGCCTGACCGGGCGCGAGGTGGAGCGCATCACCGTGCGCATTCCCGACAAGGAACTGGGCATCGTCAGCAACCGTGACATGCCCGACATCTGCGTGCAACACCTGCTCGCGGTGATGCTGCTCGACGGCAACGTCACCTTTGCCAGCGCCCACGACTACAAGCGCATGTCCGATCCGAAAGTGCTCGCCCTGCGCGAACGTATTACCGCGGTGGGCGCACCCGAGTTGACGGACCCGCTGCGCCGCTGGCGCTGCGGCATGGAAATCATGCTGAAGGACGGGCGCCGCCTGTCTGCGCAGACGATGGCGGCCAAGGGCGGGCTGGAGAATCCGCTCACGCGCCAGGATGCCGAGGAAAAAACGATGGACCTCGTCGCGCCGGTGCTGGGCAGGGCGCGGGGCCGCAAACTGATTGCCACGCTGTTTGAAGCGCAAAAGCTGAAGAGCCTGCGGGCGCTGCGCAGCCTGTATTCGGCGTAGGCGCGGCGCGCGTCAGATCTTCGCCGCGCCTGCCCTGCAGGTCCGGTGGTCCACCATCAGGCAGCGGTCCTGCATAGACACGAATGACACGAATAGGGCACTGTACGTAGGGTCAGACACCAATTCAAAATAACCATTT
>CANJQI010000317.1 GCA_947476215.1 Betaproteobacteria bacterium | reverse complement strand
GTATGCGGTGTCAGATCGGGATTTGGATTTGCCTCGATAAATGCCAGACGCCCTTCATCAGTCAATCGAAAATCGAGCCGCGCATAGTCGCGCAACTTCAATGCGTGAAATGCCCTGGCGCTATACCCCTTCAGAATGCCCATGGTCCGGGGAGGCAACGCCGCAAGCCGGTATTTCACACGCCACTTGTTGCGGTAAGCCCCGTCATTCTTCAGACGATACGTTGCAAATTTCGGTGCGGCCGCTTTGCGGCTGTCGATCACCATCTCTGTTGGCGCCAGCACGCGCGGTTCGTTGCCTATGATGCCGACATAGATGTCACGCCCGGGAATGTATTCTTCACACACCACTGCGCCCGGAAAACGCGCACGCAATGACTTGATCTGTCTGCAAAATTCCAATGGTGTATTGACCAGGGAGTTCTTGCTGATGCCATCCGACCCGTCGCCATACTGCGGCTTGACGAACAGCGGATACGCCAGGCCGCGATTCTCCACGCGATCATCCCGATGCAACGTAAAGCACTTCGGCACGTCGACGCCGGCAGCGGCGACTACCTGCTTGGATAGCGCCTTGTCACGACAGAGTTGCATGCCCGCCTGCCCCACCGTGCAATGTCGGCCTTCAACGCGATGGCAAACTCCTGTGGCGAGCTGCCCACGGTTTCGATGCTGGCGTTAAAAAATCTGTCTTTGACTTCCGAGCGATTCAGCGTCTGCACCAGTTCGCGGTTGACGCGGTTGAAAATGGCCGCAGGTATTTTTGCTGGCGCAAACATGCCCGCCATGACCACCGACTCGAATCCCGGCAGTCCCGCGGACGCCACCGTGGGCATGCCCGGAAACAGCGGTGACGGCTGAGGACTTGCAACTGCCAGCGCTCTCATGCGCCCTGACCGGATATGCGCCGACACCGTGCCGGCGGCGCCGAAATAAAGCTGCACCTCGCCGCTCATCAGCGCGTTGATGGCGGAACCGCCGCTTTTGTAGGGCAGATTGCGGACAGCGCATACATTGCCGGGCCGTTGCGCCCGGCGCTGCCGAGACTGCGCTGCAGCTGTTCGGTAAACGCGCTGATCGCGGTGGGGTCGCGACCCACGCACAGCGGACCGAGTATGGAATCGATCACCGCCTTGGTGGCGCTTAATATGCGGTTGCCGAAGCCTTCGCCTCAACCGCTCACGCCTTCGTCGGTGTCTATGCGCACCAGCAGCGTATTGACGCTGGTGCGGGGTGTGCCGCCCGGCTTGGGCACTACGCTGCCCTCAATGACCATAGGCATGTTGAAGACTATGGTTTCCACCTTGGTGATCTTCATAGACAGTCTGGCCTTCCCTTGAAATTATTGTTTGCCGTATTGTCGCGGCTTACTGTGCGCGTATCCCGGCGTCCTTGATCACTTTGCCCATTCTCGCAATATCCGATTTCATCACGGCGACAAACTGTTCGGGCGAACTCGCAACCGCCTCGGAACCGGTATTGAGCAGGCGCTCCTGCAGATCGGGCTGGTCCAGCCGGATCGCCAAAAAGCGCAAATAAATGGTACGTGACAACCGCTGGTCCACGGCGTCGATCAGGCGCTCATACAAGCCGCTGCGCACGCGCTTGGCCGCCAGCTCGAACACAATCGCCACCAGCACGCCCAGCGTCAGCACCAGCAGCGTCTGCGCCGCATTGGTCGGAATCACGCGGTCATACACCTGCATGCTGTAGAACGAGGTGGCCAGCGCCACCACATTGATCATCAACCCGCCGATCACCGCCTCGCGCAGGAGTTTGCTATGGGCAGATATTTCGTCGCGAATCAACTGATACACCGGACTCCGGCTAGCCAAATAGGGGCGGCTCAGCTTGAAGGTGGCCACCGCATGATCGGGCAGGTTCACGTCGGCTCGTTCCTGCCAGCGTTGGCTGGTGGCATCCCACCACTCGCTGATCCACTGGCCCTGCGCATTCTGGCCGCGCAGCACACCCCATTGCCCGGCCCGCTCACCGTGTAGCGCATACACCAGCGCCGGCATGCGCGCGGCATCAGGTGCTGCCAGCCAGCGTGGCGCCCCCACTTGCAATTGCGCGGCTACCGTTTTGAGCTGCCCCTTGGGGTCATTGGCATATTCGCTTAAAGCCACCTCAGCGGCCGCCTGCACCGCAAGCCGGTCAACGCTCTCGTGCTGCAATTGCGCAAGACGCGCAAGGCAGGGCAGCAGATCGGGCGCCGAATCGATTGTCACCGGCTCGTGCTGACTCTCTGGGTTCAAGCCGCTCATTTTTTCTTTTCGCTCACCGCGTCGATGCCGCGCGAATACGCCGCGAGTCGCCAAGTCACCACCACCTGAGTGGATTGCAGGTCGGCCAATTGGGTTTCAGTCTGCGCCAGTTCACGCGCCGCATTCATCACGTCGAGCCACGATTTGCGCCCCGCCAAAAACTGCCGGTCATAGGAGGTAGACACATCAGCCGCCGCTTTTAACGACGCTCGTAACGAGGCCAGGCGACTGACGGTCGACACCGCCAGCGCATAATCCGACAACACCTGTTCGCTCACCGTGCGCGACTGCGCCTCAATCTCGCTCAACGCAGCTGCGTGTTGCGTGCGCGCCGCTTCGATGTTCGACAGCGTCGACAATCCGGCCCCAAAGCGGCTGGTCAGTCCAATGAAGAGCCGGTTTTGCGGTGCGCCGTTAGGAAAGTCGTAATTACCGTATTGGCGCTCAATTCGCGCATATACCTCTGGCATCAAATCCGCGCGACGCTCGCCGATTACCGCCTCCTGCACTCGGGCCTGTGCCTGCGCCTTGGTCACCGTCGGGTTGATGCCGAGCGCCGCCTCGAGAAGTGCCTGCACGCCAGTGCGCCCCGCGTTAGCGAGTTCGCGCGGCGCGGCCACCGCTTGCGCCAGCACCGCCCCATCCACCGGGCTGCCCAGTAGTTGTCCGAGCCGCGCCAGAGCGACCTCGGCCTGACCGCGTGTGGCGGTGACGTCCACTGAGATCGACTCCAGGCGCGCCACCGCCAGCGTCAGATCACTCTCCGCCGAAGCGCCTTCAGTCAAACGGCGTTTGACCTGCTCGCGCAAGCGCATGTGGGTGGCCAAACTTTTTTCGTTAGCGAGCGTTTTAAGATACGCTGACAACCAATCGCCATAAGCCTGCACCACGCGCAGGCCCAGTTGCAAGCGCACTTCCTCCAGCGAAGCTTGACTCACTATCAGCCCCGCCGTCGCCTTGTCCATACCGGCCGT
>CANJQI010000316.1 GCA_947476215.1 Betaproteobacteria bacterium | reverse complement strand
CGGTGATAGTCAGGATACTCACGCACCTGGGTTTGCCTGCGCGCGCGCCACCGCGCTCACCGGCGCGGCCGCTGGATCTGTTCCAGGCGGCCTGATACTCAAGGCAAAAGCGGTTCTGCAACGGGCTGACGATACTGCTCGGCCTGCGCTCGCGTGCTGCGCTCAAAGTGCGTCGGAGCGAGCCGATGCGGCCCGATTCAGACGGCGAGTGGTCATCGAGCGCGGGGAATTTCCCCAAACACCGGGCGATCGACCGCTTGCGGGGCCGGCGATATAGTTGAGATCAGTCAAAAGAGGCGGTTAAATTCCCTATTCGCCCAGATCTCTTTGGCCGTCTTATGCAACGTAATGGGATCAAACGGCTTGGCGATGACGTCCAAGGCGCCCAATCCGCGCAGCATCTGCAACTCCTGAGCAGTCGTTTTCGCCGTAAGAAACACTACGGTGATTGCAGCCGTAGCGGGTTGCTCCCGCAACCGTTTGAATACAGTGGGGCCATCCATATCCGGCATCATCACGTCGAGCAGAATCAATTGCGGCTGAAATTCCGGCAGTGTCCGGAGTGCCTCAGCGCCCGACTCACAGGCACAAACCGTAAGTCCGCCGAGTTTTTCGAGCGCAAGTTTTACGATAGTCCGGATATCGGCGTTGTCTTCTACGAGGAGAACCTTGCGGAGTTCCGGTTTCATGGTCAGTCTTGCGCGATGTCCGCGGATCGTTTCAAGTTATCAAGAAGTCTAGAGAAGTTTGCCTGCTCGGCGCCAGCGGGTATCGTGCCATGTGCGATGTACGGTTCAAGAAAATCTTCTGCCGCACGTGCCGCATCAGTGACTGCCGGTAACCCCATGGTTTTTGCCGTCCCGACCAGAGTATGCAATTCGCGATGCAGGTCAGTGATATCGCCAGGATCCGATGCCTCGCTGATCAGCCCGCTCCAAAGGCGGTCCAGCTCCAGCCATTTTTGTGGAAGATGCAGCCGGTATTCGGTGCAGAGAATATCCAGATACTGCTTGAACGCATCGACAGTCATGCCGTGCAGTGCTTATAGGCGAAGTTTATTGGGTCGAGAACCCGAGAACCGTTTTCACGGCCTTGATCAGGATTTCCATTTCGAAAGGCTTGGTGACATATCCGTCCGCTCCGCCAGAGAGTCCTTTGAGGACCGCGTCCCGCGTTGCCTTCGCGGTAAGCATGATGACCGGAACGGTATTCAATGCCGGATGCTGACGAATACGCAATAAGATGTCGAAACCATCGGCATCGGGGAGCATCACATCAAGCAGCACGAGATCGGGCCGTAGCGCGCTGCTGAGCTCCTTGATAATTTCGCTTTTGTTGGTGGCAATCCGCACGTCAAACCCTTCAAGCACCAGGAACTGCCTGAGGAATTTTACAAGGTGGGGCTCGTCTTCGATCACTACGATCGAGGACTTCTGATCTCTGGCTGGTTTCCGTCCATCGGCAACGCGGCGCGCGATGCGCACAAAATAGCCATCCTGTTTGAGGATGGATGTGCCATCAGATACCTCGGGTTCCGCCGCCGCGACTGCGCCGGGGGATGGGCTATCCGGCGTTTTCGAACTAAAAAATTCGACGAAATCAAGAGCGTTGGTTTCCTCCGCGACTTTGATCAAGTTATGCCAGTGGAGACTCTCGAGTGATTCCATGACGATTTGCGGCGGCAGGGAGCGGATTCGCTCCATGATCTCCGCAATGGTCGATTTTCCGTCGATGTGTACGAGAACTTCCAGCTCGGATGGCGTAAGCGACGTTTCTGCGCCACGCAATTGATCCTCGCCCTTGACGGCAACCACGTAGACATCCTCTTTGAAAATTGCAACTGGCGCTTTGGTAGCCATTTCCGCCTCCGTTTCAATCGGTTCTGGCAAGGCTCGATAGTACACCCATTGCTAAGCAATAACTGCGCTGCATTGCAACTCGATATGGAAAGTAGTCCCGCTGCCGGCTTCGGATTCAAAGCCGATGCGGCCGCCAAGTTGTTCGATGATGGCCTTGCAAATCGACAATCCGAGGCCGGTTCCGCTTTTTTGCCGCGCGTTGGAGGAGTCAGCTTGAGCGAATTTCTGGAAGATTCGACTCCTGAATTCCAGTGCTATGCCGGGCCCGCGGTCTGTCACCATGATACGGACCCAATTGTCCTCATGACTCGCCGACACCGTCACCGCAGCACCTTCCGGAGAAAACTTGGTGGCATTCGACAACAGGTTGCTCAGAACCTGCATCAGCCGTTCGGGATCGGTCTGGATGGTGACTGCAGGCAGTGGACCGCTCAATTCGTATCTCACCTTGAAACGTTCCGCATAAACGCGGTTAAGTTCGATTGCATGATGCAGGAAATCCCCCAGCGCAACCGGCTGCAGATTGAAGGGCATCGCACCGGATGAGATCTTCTCGAAGTCGAGAATGTCATTGACCAAAGCCTGCAGCCGCGCGCTGTTGTCGCACGCCATGGTCAGCATCATTTCCTGATCGGAAGTCAGTCCGGCAAGGTCGGCTTTGAGCAGCGCGAGCGAACCGACTATGACCGTCAGCGGCGTGCGCAACTCATGGCTGACATTGCCCACGAATTCGGTTTTCATTTGTTCGACCAATTTGCGCGCCGTGATATCGGCATTTGTGCCGGTAATGCGCAACGCGTGCCCGTTCGCATCGCGTTCGACGGCCTTGGCGCGGCTCAGTATCCACAACCATTCGTTGTTGGCCGTTCTTACTCTGTGACTCAACGGCGTAGAAATGTTTTGCGCCACTCAGCACCGCCCGCAGTTCGCTTTGCATGCGCGACACGTCGTCCGGGCCGGCGGCACAAGCCTCGGCTGCGAACACCGCCGTGCCGGCAAGTTTTACGGTGGCGCAGGCCGCACTGGAGTCGGGGTGGGGTACGTCTTCTCTCGCGCGCGATGGGAAAAACCTGTTCGGCGTTAAAGCCGATCCGGCGTGGCATGGAAGGCAATCCCATTGACCACTGATTCTGATACCGATACGCGAATGGTATTACAGCATTCACCCGGCATATTCAGCGAAGGCAGGAAATCACTGCTGGCCGGTGTGGCCTGTGCGTTTGGCGCATGTGCGCTTAGAGTTTCCGTATCCTTGGTATCCCCCTCCTTGGGCGCCACATAGGCCACCAGGCGCTGCTCGCCAGCAGCATCCCCACGTGCCATGACCAGCGCTTCTCGAACGCCCGCGTGCGCGCTGAGCGCGGCTTCAATCTCACCCAGCTCAATGCGAAACCCGCGGATCT
>CANJQI010000315.1 GCA_947476215.1 Betaproteobacteria bacterium | reverse complement strand
TCGCAGGAACTCGAAGACAAGTTCCGTGGCCTTGCCGCCGTGGTGGCAACCGGGGATCGGATGGATCAGCTGCTGGAAACCGTCTATTCCCTCGATAAGCTGAAAGACATTTCCAGGCTCATCACGCTCATGAATTCAAATCCACGTCGCAAGGTTGCGGCCAATGGCAACCGAAAGGGCAAGGTAAAGGTAACGGTAAAGGTAAAGGTAAAGGTAAAGGGTAAAGCCCGTCGGTCAGCAGCCAAACCGAAAGCGACGGCCAGGGTCAAGGCAAAGTCCAAGACAAAAACGAAATCTAAATCCAAAGCCAAAGCCAAAGCCAAAGCCAAAGCCAAAACCAAAACCAAAACCAAAACCAAAACCAAAACCGTGAAGAAGGCCAAAGGCCGCGCGAAAAGGTAAAGCCGGCGAACCATGGCAGATCTCGAAGCAAGATATGAAGTCGTTGTGGTCGGTGCCGGAAACGCCGGTCTCGCGGCCGCAATTTCCGCGGCTCAGAACGGCGCAACGGTCGCGATGCTGGAAAAGGCAAGTCACGACTTGCGCGGTGGTAACACGTACTTTACCGAGGACTTTCGATTCGGATGGGAATCGCTGGACCAGGACATCGCATCGCTGGTTGAAGGCATAACCGCGCAGGAAGTCGATGAAATGCGGGAAATGGTGAAACCCTATACCAATGAGGACTATTACGCGGATGTGATGCGGGTGTGCGAAGGGCGTTCCGATCCCGATTTGCTGCAAACCATGGTGAGTGAATCGCTGACGACCATCAAGTGGTTGCGCGCACTCGGACACCAATGGACGCCCTGCCACAAGATCGCCGGCAAGAGCATGGCGGTAGTGCTAAACGGCGGAGGTGCGCGCTTGTCGGATCACGGCTTCGAGGTGGCACGCAAGCTGGGCGTGAACATACGCTATCAGAATATAGCCATGGAACTGATACGTGATGCGCGCGGTCGCGTGATCGGTGTTTATGCGCTGACGCCGGAGGGATTTACCCGGATCTACGGCAAGGCGGTGATACTGGCGAGTGGTGGGTTTCAAGGCAATGCAGCCATGCGTACTGCATTGCTCGGTCCTGAATGGGATTCCGTCAAGGTCAGAGGCGTGCCATTCGATACCGGGGACGGCTTGCGCATGGCATGGGACATCGGCGCACAGGCCTACGGCAATCTGAGTGGTTGCCACGCAACGCCGCAGGATATGAACCGGCCTGCATACAGTGTGCGTACCCAACCGCAGGCAGAGTATCGTCGCCACGACTATCCGTGGAGCATATTGGTCAATGTCCATGGGCAGCGCTTCGTCGACGAAGGGTCGGATTTCAGACCTTACACGTATGCCAAGACAGGCCGGGTTGTGATGAAGCAGCCGCAGGGCATAGCATTCCAGATCCTCGACAGGAAGACCGAGCATTTGCTATATCGGTATACCAATCCGACGGGTGGCAAAGCGCAAAGCCTGGAAGAACTGGCAAAAATGCTGGGGCTCGAACCCGGGCCGTTCATGCGGACGATCAGTGACTACAACCGCGCCGTACAGCCCGGCGCCTTCAACGACCGCATACTGGACGGCAAGTGCACCGCGGGGTTGGCAATCAATAAATCGAACTGGGCGATGACCATAGATACGCCGCCATTTCATGGTTATGGCATGTGCTGCGGCATCACGTTTACCTTTGGCGGTTTGCGCATTAATACCGACGCCCAGGTCATGAGCACCTGGGAGGCACCGATACCGGGACTTTATGCGTGCGGAGAAATTGTTGGCGGTCTTTTTTACGCCAACTACCCCGGCGGTTCGGGGATGACGCAGGGCGCGGTGTTTGGGCGCAGAGCCGGGGCACATGCTGCGCGTGAGGCGAAGGGTGTTTGACCACCGCACGCAAAACCTGAAGCAGAATCAAGGTAAGTCGAACGTCTTTTATACTATCCGTGGCTATTCGGCACGCCTGCTTTGTGTGGCGTTGTGTTGTGCAACGCCGCCAGTGCTTGCTGACTTTCCCGAGCGCTTGATACATGCAATCGTGCCTTTCACAACCGGAGGCATGAACGACAACACCGGCAGAATGATTGCGCCGTATCTCGGAAAAATACTCGGCCAGAACGTGATCATAGAGAACAGGCCGGGCGCAGCCGGCAACATCGGAATCGAGCGATTGGTAAAATCCGCGCCCGATGGTCACACCATATTGTTCGGCGCATCCTCCACGACCCAGAACCCCGCGCTGTTCCGCAATCTGCCTTACGATCCCATCAACGACATACAGCCGGTTGCAGCCATCATAGAAGCGCCGTATGTCATCGCGGTCAATGCACACCTGCCGGTAAAGAATACGTTGGAACTGATAAAACTGGCACGTGACCATCCCGGAAAACTCAATGCCAGCGCCGGTGGAATCGGCAACCGGCTGTCGGTCGAAATGTTCAGAATCCAGAACAAACTCAACGTCGAAATTGTTTCCTATAACGGAACCGGTCCGGCAGCGGTGGGCGTCGCGACGGGGGAAGCCCAGTTTGCCATTACCGATCCCTCTGGTTTTCTCGCCTATGTGCAGTCCGGCCGGGTAAGGCTGATCGCGGTTGCTGGTGACAAACGACTGCCCGCGATACCTGACGTGCCGACCACCACCGAGGCCGGAGTGCCTGAGTTCAAAGTCGGTGCCCTGCTCGGAGTCTATGTTCCCGCCAAGACACCGCTGGAAATAGTGCAGAAGCTTAATGCCACGATCAACGCACTTATCGTAATGCCCGAAGTGAGGGAGCGAATTCAGAGGCTAGGCGGAAATCCCGCGCCCATGACCGTCGAGAAGTTCACCCAGTGGTATCGACGTGAAGTCCAGATGTGGAAGGATATTGTCGCTCGGGCAAATATTCAGCCCATGGATTGATATGGACTCGTCCAGCATGTGAGGGCGAATGGCATTCGTCTTCCGCGTAGTTCTCTGGCGACTGTTCCGCTGCCTTGATCCGTAATCCGGGATCAAGATTCACGCAGGTTGGCCGTTAAATTCAGTTCTTGCCGCATCGTGGGTTGCGCGCACACCAGCGTGTACGTTCAATGCCCTGCATCCGCGCCATCCGTTACCCATCGGCAACGAAAGGGATTACTCATGATTCGTGCGTCCATCGTTATTGTGGCGTTGCTGACCAGTCTTATTTCCGGAAGTGCGATCGTGCTCGATTGCAATTGCAACCGCCGACCCGAAACTACATTGATTCCGCCGGGTTGAACGTGCGGGTTCTTGCAGGTCAGTCTTTTTCTGAAGATTGTCTCTGACGCGTCTTC
>CANJQI010000314.1 GCA_947476215.1 Betaproteobacteria bacterium | reverse complement strand
GACTTCCTGGTACAGCACGTCGCCGGGCATGTCGAGATAGACCGGGCCCGGTGTGCCGGTGATCGCCTGGCGCATCGCCGTGGCAACCATGTCCGGGACGCGCCGTGCATCGAGCACGCGCTCCGCCCATTTGGTGATCGGTTTGAACAATCCAACCTGATCCATTTCCTGAAACTGCCCGAGACCACCCGTGGCCGCAGGCGCGGATCCGCCTATCGCCAGCAGCGGCGCATTGTCGGCCCACGCGTTGGCCACGCCGGTGACGAGGTTGGTCGTCCCCGGGCCGGAGCACGCCATGCATACGCCGACGCGGTTCAGCAGCCGTCCCCATGCATGCGCCATCATGGCGCCGGCCTGTTCGTGGCGCACGTCGATGGCGCGTATGCCTTCCTTGATGCAGGCCGATTCCGCCGCGAGCATGGGCCCGCCCATGATATAGAACATGGTGTCCACGCCGTGCATGCGCAGTGACTTGGCGAGTATCTGTGAGCCGTTAAGCATTGCCATCAAAATTCTCCGATTCGGACTTCTGGATGCAACTCGGAACGAGTGAACTCAAATTGCCTTTTCATTGCGCAATTGCGCGATCTGCTCGGGAGTGTAGCCGAGTTTTCCGTAGATCTCTTCGTTGTGCTGACCAAGCAGCGGCGCGGTGGTGATAGGTACGTTCGACTCCGACATCTTGACCGGCCAACCGGGCATGACGAAGTCTCCCCGCACCGGATGTTTGATCGTGACGAACATGCCGCGCTTACGCAGGTGCGGATCGTGCAGCAGTTCATTGGTGTCGAATACCGCCCCCGCGGGCACGCCGGCTTCGCCCAGTTCGGTCATGGCTTCCACCTTGGTGCGTGTTTTCATCCACGATTCGATCAGCGCATCGACATCCTCGCGATGTTCCCACCGCTCCTGCGGCGAGGCAAATCGCGCGTCGTTGAGCAGATCTTCGCGACCCATGACCTTGAGGATGCGGTCCCAGTGATGATTGCCCGCACGCGTGGTGTAGACGTAGCAGTAATCGTTCGGGCCATCGCCCTTGCATCGATAACATTCACTCGGTGAACTTGTGCCCATCACGCTCTGGTTGCCGACGCGTGGCGCGGCTTTGCCCCACAGTGCCTGACTCGCGTACGCAATACGCGAAAAATTGATCACGGCATCCTGCATGGCCACCTCGATGCGCTGTCCGCGTCCTGTCACGTGGCGTTGCAGCAGTGCGGCCATGATGCCAAGTGCGCAGTGCAGTCCCGTGCCAGTGTCGCCGACCGTAATGCCGGGGCGCAGCGGACGACCATCGCGTTCGCCGGTGATGCTCAAGGCACCGCCGACCGACTGGGCGATATTGTCGAAAGCCAGAAACTTCGCGTACGGACCATCGGGTGCGAACCCCTTGATCTGCGCGAAGATCAGGCGCGGATTGATTTTCTTCAACTCTTCCCAGCCGAATCCCAGGCGCTCCATCACGCCCAGAGAGAAGTTCTCGACCACGACATCGGCTTGTTCGAGCAGCGCTTTGAACATGGCGCGGCCTTTTTCGTGTTTGAGGTTGCAGGTGACGCTGCGCTTGTTGGCGTTGAGCAGCATGAAATAATACGAATCCACGCCTTTCTGATCGGTCGAGGCGGCGCGCCCCTGGTCGCCCATGGTGGGTTCCTCAACCTTGATCACGTCTGCTCCCATCCACGCCAGGGACTCCGTGCACGAAGTGCCTGCTTCAAACTGGGCGAGATCCAGCACCCTGATTCCCGCCAGGGCGGATTTGGTTCCGTCTTCGGATGAGTTCACGATTTATCTCCTGTGGTATTTGGTTGTCGGGCCTGCTGATCGGCTACACAACTTTGAGTTCCCGCAACTGCGCGATACGCGCATCAGCTATGCCCAATTCGCGCAGCACCTCGTCGCTGTGCTGGCCGAGCGTCGGCGGCGGATTCTTGTATTCGAGTCCTGCGTTGGCAAATCGAAACGGACTGACAACCTGCGGCACCATGGTTCCGGCCGGATGCGGCAGATATCTGAGCATTTCGCGGTGTTTTATCTGCGGGTCGTCGAACACTTCCGGGATGGTGTTGATAGGTCCGCATGGGACACCCACCTTGGCCAGTTGTTCCACCCAATGTTCACGGTTCTCGCGCAGGAAAGCCTGATCGAGCAGCGGCGACAGAACCTCCTGATGCTTGACGCGTTCCGGATTGGTGGCGAAGCGCGCATCGTGCGCGAGTTCCGGCAGACCCAGCACGGCACAAAGTTTTTCATACTGCCCATCGTTGCCGACGACAAGTACGATATCGCCATTCTTGCAGGTGAAAACCTTCTGTGGCTGGATGTTGGGATGCGCATTTCCAGTGCGCTTGGGCGTGCGGCCTGCAACCAGGTAATTCATGGCCTGATTGGAGAGCAACCCGGTCATCACATCCAGCATGCCGATGTCGATATAGTCGCCCTTGCCTGAAACTTCGCGGCCCGCGAGCGCCGCCACCACGGCGACCGAGGTATAGACGCCTGTCATGATGTCTATGATGGGTATGCCGACTTTTTGGGGGCCGCCGCCGGGAAGGTCATCGCGTTCCCCGGTGATACTCATGAGGCCGCCCATGGCCTGAATCAGAAAATCATAGGCGGGATTGGATTTCTTCGGACCGGTTTGGCCGAATCCGGTAATCGAGCAATAAATCAATCGCGGATTCACTTGCTTGAGCGCGTCGTAGCCCAGGCCGTATCGTTCCAATGTTCCGACTTTGAAGTTTTCGAGCACGATGTCGGATTGTGCTGCAAGCTGGCGGACGATTTCCTGCCCTTCGGGGAGGTCGAGACTTAGCGTGAGCGAGCGCTTGCCGCGATTGGCCGCGAGGTAATATCCGGACTCCTTGGTGTAGGCGCCGTTCGCGTCTTTCAGAAACGGCGGCCCCCACGCGCGCGCGTCGTCGCCGTCGCCGGGACGTTCGACCTTGATGACATCGGCCCCCAGGTCAGCCAGTATCTGGCTCGCCCACGGGCCGGCAAGCACGCGGCTCAGGTCGAGAACTTTGATGTGGGAAAGCGGTCCGGCCACGATGGAGCTCCTGGAAACGAGACGCAAGTCTATGAGGGTATGGGGGCGCGCGACAGCCGTCAAATTGTCAAACCAGCTATGCTTAACCTGCGATAGCTGGTCTAGCAGCCTGTCGGACTTAGCCGGCAGAAATTATGTGAATAGTTGGAACGATGCGATGATTTTGTGGCCATAGATATGTCCCCTTTTACGATGTTGAAAGTAGGTGGCTCGTTCCAGCCGCCGGCTGGAGAACACGCCAGTGGCGTAGCCATACACCAGTATCGCCAGCAGGGTGGCCCGGATGATGTGCCTTCGAGCCGCGCCCTG
>CANJQI010000313.1 GCA_947476215.1 Betaproteobacteria bacterium | reverse complement strand
TGCCGGGGAACTGACGGCGCAGGTGCGGGTCGCGCTTGGGCGCGCCATCGTGCAGGAGATTTACCCGGGGAAAACGGAACTGCAGGTCATAGCGCTCGACCCGGCGTTGGAGCGCCTGCTGCTGCAGACCATGCAAGGCGGTGCAACCGGCGGCGCGGTGATCGAGCCCGAGCTTGCGGATACGCTGCTACGCGGCGCGCAGGCCGCCTCACGTCAGCAGGAGCAACTCGGCCTGCCGGCGGTCCTGCTCGTGCCGCCGGCGCTGCGCGTGCTGCTGTCGCGATTCCTGCGCCGTGCCAACCGTCACCTCAAAGTCCTTGCGCATTCCGAGGTTCCGGATGCGCGCTCCATCAAAGTCACCTCGGTCGTCGGGAGTAAACCATGACACCTCAAAAATTCACAGGCGCCAGTTCGCGCGAAATACTGCAGAAAGTCCGGCAGGCCCTGGGCGACGATGCGTTGATAGTCGCCAACCGGCCTTACGGCGATGGCATCGAGATTACGGCGCTGCCCGCCAGCGCTATGGCGGATGAAGCCCCCGCGGCTGCCGCGTCCCAGCCACGGCCGCGCCGCGTCGTCGCCGACGCCGCAACGGAAGCCAGCGGCATGGTCGCGCAACTGATGCGCGAGATGACGGCGATGAAGACCATGGTGCAGCGCGAACTGGCGGGAATCGGCTGGACCAACCTCAATTTTCGCGCGCCGGCGCGCGCCGCCATGATGAGATCGCTGCTTGACTCCGGATTCTCACCGGCGCTGGCGCGCGATTTGACCGAGGTCGTCGCGGTAAATGCCAGCGATGCGGATGCCCAGAAGGCGGTGTCCGCGGAGATCGAGCGCCGCATGCCGCTGATGGAGGGAGAAGCGCTGATCGAACAGGGCGGCGTGTACGCGCTTGTTGGTCCGACCGGCGTCGGCAAGACCACTACTGTCGCGAAACTTGCCGCGCGTTGCGTGGTGCGCCACGGCGCATCGAGTCTCGCGCTGCTTACCACCGACAGTTACCGCATTGCCGCGCACGACCAGCTGCGCGTATACGGCAAGATACTTAACGCCCCCGTGCATGCCATCAAGGATGCGCAGGACCTGAAGATTACATTGAACGAACTGCGCGGCAAGCGGACCATACTGATAGACACCATTGGCATGAGCCAGCGCGACCGGTTGGTTGCCGAACAAACCGCGTTGCTGACAGGGTGCGGCGCGCCGGTCAAACGATTGCTGCTGCTCAATGCAACGGCCAATGCGGCAACGCTCGACGAGGTGATCGCCGCCTATGCAAGAGGCGGCATAGACGGCTGCATTATCAGCAAGGTGGACGAATCCGCGAGCATCGCGACGGCGCTGGACGGCGCCATACGCAACCGGCTTAGGGTCTACTATGTGACCAACGGTCAGCGGGTGCCGGAGGACCTGCACCTGCCAAACCGGTCTTATCTGCTGCACCGTGCCTTGCGGCCGATCAGCGACAGTGCGACGCACGGATTGCACAAGGATGAATTGCCGCTGGTCATGGCCGGCATAGCCGGCACGGCCAGCGGCGCGGCCTATGGAGCGGTTCATGGCTGAATTCCGTCAAGATCAGGCTGAAGGTCTGCGTCGTCTGCTCGATCGCGGACACCTGCGCATGACGGCGGTCGCAGCGGGCTGTCACGGTGTCGGCAAGACCAGCGTGGTGGTCAACGTCGCGGCGGCTTTTGCGACGCGCGGTCAGCGCGTGCTGGTAATCGACGAAAACTACGGCCCCGCCAATGCCAGCGGCATGCTCGGCGTGCGCTGCCGTTACGATCTGCAGCAGGTGATGCGCCGCTCGTGCAGCCTCGAAGACGCGCTGGTGGAGGGTTCTCCTGGCGTATTCATACTGTCGGCGCCGAGCAGTGTGCGCGCCTTGTCATCGCTGCGGCCGCTCGAACAGGATCGGCTGATCGAGAGTTTTGGGCGCCTTGACGGCCGCTTCGACATGGCATTGATAGACACGCCATGCGGGAACGCGGGAACACCGGGGATGTTCAGCCGCGCCGTGCAGGACACTATCATCGTGTCGTCGGCGGCCGCCGACGCCATCACGGCATCATATTCGCTGATTAAGCGCATGCGCGATCAGCAGGGCGGACGCCGCTTCTACATGCTGCTCAATCGCGTTGCAAGCGAAAGCAATGCGCGGCTGGTCGCGGACAACCTCAGGAAAGCCGCGCACGGTTATCTGGCTACGCCGCTCGAATATCTGGGCAGCGTGCCGCGGGATGAATGCCTGCCGCAGGCCGAGCGCGGCTACAGGGCGGTGGTCGACGCCAGTCCGGCCGCACCGTCGGCGCGCGGATTCCGGCGCATTGCCGACTTGATCTCGGAGTGGCCGCAGCGCGGACCCCGACGCGACGGAATGGACAGTTTCGATAGTTTGATGCAGCGGTTGTTATCAGGCAGCCGCTTTGTTTTCGCCAACGCTGGAGTGTGACATGACAAAAGACACGAGCAATATCAATGTGGATCAAACCGTGGTGCAATTCGCGCCGCTGGTCAAGCGCCTCGCCTACTACATTATGGCGTCGCTGCCGCCCAGCGTCGAAGTGGACGACGTGATCCAGTCCGGCATGCTGGGATTGCTGGACGCCGCGCGGCGCTTCAAGGATACGTTCGGCGCACAGTTCGAGACCTACGCGGTGCAGCGCATACGCGGTGCAATGCTCGACGGGTTGCGCCAGTCGGACTGGCTGCCACGCAGTTTGCGCAAAAGCCTGCGTCAGGTTGAGACCATGATCAGCAAGCTCGAGCAGCGCCATGGCCGGCCGCCCACGGAATCGGAACTTGCCATCGCTCTCGGCGTCTCGCTTCAGGAGTATCAGCTGCTCCTTCAGGAAGGTCGTGGCTACCAACTCGTGTCCAGCGAGGATTTGAAAGGCCAGGGCGACGAAGGTTTTATCGAAAGCTACTATTCCGACACCAGACCCGATCCACTGCAATTGCTGATCGACCAGGACAAGCGGCGCACGCTGGTGGCGGCCATTGATGAACTGCCGGATCGTGAAAAGCAGGTCATGGGCCTCTATTACGAGCAGGATCTGAATTTGCGCGAAATCGGCGAAGTGCTCGGTGTCAGCGAATCGCGCGTGTGCCAGTTGCACACGCAGGCGATCGCGCGGCTGCGCAGCAGACTGCGCAGCACCTGAGCAGAAGGTCGGTAATTGTTCGAAATTCGTTAACCGCTAAACGCGGAGGACGCACGGGACGCGGAGGTTCGCGGAGGAAAGACGCCTGCAAGGCAGTGAAATTCCATCAGGCAGCGAGTGGCAAAGGTTCAATATTGCACGGTTTCCGCTGCGTACCTCTGCGACCTCAGCGTCCTCTGCGTTGAGCGTTTGCCTTGGAGTTTTTCCACAAGACATTCGTAACTACACATCGTTTCCGATGTAGGATGGGCTGAGGCACGAAATCCATCAGCTGTGGCCTGTTCTTGC
>CANJQI010000312.1 GCA_947476215.1 Betaproteobacteria bacterium | reverse complement strand
CTCCGAACAAAGCCAAGTATTATGGGGGAAGGCTCGATTTTCGTCAAATAATTTACTGGTTTAACCCGCTGGCGACCGACGGGCAGCGGTGAGTGGCCAACTATGCACGCGGCTAGCAGCGCCGGCGATACACGTCCGGCGAGTTCGGTGCCTCTGCCCGCCACCCAAAGCTAACCCCTTATTTAATTGACGAAATTTGTGTCTGACATCGGACTTGAAAAGTTGATAAGATCGGCGCACTGCAAATGCGACGGAGAAAAGCGTGAAATACACGGCACGGGTTTGGAAATTTGGCGACAACATCAATACGGATTTGATACTTCCCATACTGGCGTTTTATCTCACGCCGCAGGAACAAACCCGGTTTGTGTTTAAGGCCAACCGCCCGGGCTGGGTCGATCTGGTCCAGCCCGGCGACATTATCGTCGGTGGCGACAATTTTGGGATGGGATCCAGCCGGCCAGCGGCACGGTCGCTCAGAAATCTAGGCTTGGGCTGCCTGGTCGCCAACTCGATCAACGGCCTGTTCTTTCGAAACTGTGTGAATTTCGCGTTTCCGGCCATGGAATGCCCCGGCGTATTCGATTCGTTCGCGGAAGGGGAAGTCGCCGAAGTCGATTTCGACACCGGCAGCGTACGCAATGCGACCACGAACAAGGCGTTGAACGGCGTCTGCCTGCCGCCAAAATTGCTGGACCTGCTGAAAGCGGGCGGCATCTACCCGTTGCTGGAAAAAGAGGGCTTGATCGCGCCACGCGCGTAGTTTTGCGATTTCATTGCAAAGCAATCCTTGATGGAAACAGCGCTGACCAGTACCGTGGGTCTATGCCCCGTCGGGCCTGATGCCTTGCGTGGCATACAGCGCCAGCAAACCAACACCGCGCGCTGGAACGGGAAAAACTGGCCGCTATTCGCAGAGGAATTGCGCGCGCGCGAAATAGACGTGCTCGAAGACCAGGCAACGCGCGGCGCGTTCGCGACCGATGCCGGCGGCACCGCGTACGGCATGCCGCATGGCGTGGTTATCGCGCATGACGCAAAGCAGATTTCCACGCTACTGCAAATCGCGCAGAAACATTGCGTGCCGGTAACAGTACGCGGCGGTGGATTAACAACGGAAGGCGAATCCGTGGCGTTCGGCGGACTGCTGCTCGACATGACCGGCATGAGCCGCGTCTTAAATATTGATGCCGAAGCCATGACGGTGCGCACCGAAGCAGGGATATTCTGGCACAGCCTGGCCGAAGCGTTGCGCCGCCATGGACTGGATTATCTTTCGGCCCCGCTCAATCTCACGTCCAGCGTCGGCGGCTCGCTCAATGTCGGCGGCATAGACGTGAATTCGCCGCGGCTGGGCTGCAGCGCGGATCAGGCGATCGCGCTGCAGGTCGTGACACCCACCGGCGATATTGTCGAGTGCTCGGACACCAGCAACGCCGGATTATTTCAGCGCGTTATCCTTGGCTACGGACAGTTTGGCGTTATCACCGAGGCGACCGTGAAGATTCGCCGCTATACGCCGATCCGGATGCATTATTTCTACTATACATCGCTGCGCACCGCGGTTGAAGATCTGCAAATGCTGGATGCCAACGACGCGAGCGACTATTCGGGAATACTGACCATCATGGACAGCGCCGTCAATCTGCTGGTGGCCTTCGACACGCCGGCGCGTGAAACAGCATTTCGCCGCGACTGGCAAGCACGTCTGCGCGGTCACGGCGAATTCGGTTACACCGGGCGCGCGCTGCTGCACTATGCATTGCGTCCTTGGAAACTGCCGCAGGCGTGGTACCTGTATCGGCGCAAGCGCGAACTATTTCCCGAATTCAGACGCCCCGAACACATGCGCGACGGCGCCATGCACGATCGTACGGTGGTGTTTTCACGCGCGGTTTGGAAATTCTGGGGTTGCCGTCAAATGGTGATACCGGACATCGCAACATCGGTCGACAAGTTCGTCGCAGCCGTGGAGCGCGGCAACGCCGTGTGTAGAAAGTATTTTCCTTATTACACGCTGTACTGCGTCGGCATCAAACTGCGTGAGGACCATCGTCCCCACTACGAAATGTCGTGCATTCCGCCGGACGCGGCCGGTTGGGCTTACGGCTGCGAATTTGAACCCATGATGAACGGTCGCGTCTACAGCCGCGACCATCTGCAATCCTTCAAGAACGAGATTTACGACATCGGTGTCGACATAGGCGCAAGTTATTACCGTTTCGGCGGCATGATGAAAGGCTATATTCGACGCATCTTCGGCGACGCCCTGGTCGACCGCCACCTCGCGATGAAACGCGCCGCGGATCCTGCCATGATCCTGAACCGGGGCGTCATCTTCTGATGTTCGGTGCGCTTAAATCCGCGCCCCGCGCCGACAACGACTACTCTGCGTGCAGTGGGTGCAGCCTGTGCCTGCTGGTGTGCCCGGTATGGCGCACGACCCACGATCTGCGGCTGACCCCCCACGGACGCGCCAAGGCACTGCAGCACGGCGCGAGCATAGTCGACATTGCAGCATCAGTCGAAAGCTGCACGCTATGCTCCGCATGCGAACCGGTGTGCCCGGAAAACATCGATCTGGTGGGCATGATACTGAAGCTGCGCCGGCAACTGCCGCGCTCCGCGGCGTTGCACGACGTGCAGACGCGGGTCAACACAGCCGCTGTGCGCCCGCCGGTTGCACGAACCGATACGCGCAGTGTACTGCTGCCGGATAAAGGACTACGTGCGCAATCCAAAGCGCTGGCGCAGGTACACGCCTTGCTGGCATGCCCCAGCGCCGAGGACGATGGCGCCGATATCGCGCTGTCGCTGGAAACCGGCGTATACGTTCCCGATCAACGCATTGAGCAGTTCCTCGCACCGCTGCGCGGCGTTAAGCACATCATCGTCGCCGACGGACTGCTGTTGCGTCATCTGAAGTCGTGGTTGCCGAAATCAAAAATTTCGAGTCTGGGTGTCGCGCTGATCGCGCTGCCCGCGGTCAGATGCGGCCTGCGTGCCACCGATCTGTACGTGATAGAGCCGCGCGCCTATCACTCTGATCAGAAACGGCTGGTCGCACTCTACGATCAACTGCGATTCGACACCGGCTGCACCATGAATCTGGATTTGCTGCGCATAGCCATCCCCGCCGCCGCGCGCGGCCTGCACGATTGCGTGAAACCGCGGCCCATTGTCGACATCGAACAGGCACTATGGGTGGTGCAAGGACGCAAGTTCTCGCGCGTGGTCGCCGAAAGCGTTGATGACATGGCGGCGTTGTCGCTAGCCACCGACAAGCCCGTCGTACATGTATCTGAGTTAAATAGTGCCTGACCGAAAACGTTAATTCTAGCCTTTGGTGCGCCGTAGCAGCGCGGATTTTGTGACTAGAATGGGGACGAAGATTTGCGTGGAATGGTTGTTTTTTGTGGATTGGTGTGGGAAAGAAGGTGATTTCCCGGAAATCTTCGTG
>CANJQI010000311.1 GCA_947476215.1 Betaproteobacteria bacterium | reverse complement strand
TTGTTGGCGCGCCATTGTGCCCGATCGTTTCGGCGGTGTTGGCGCGTGGCGTGCGCGCAGTAATCCCGCTGTTTATTTTCGTAGCCAAGATCGCGGCAGCGAAGATGCTGTTGTTTTTCCGGGAATCGGCGTAGATTATTTTTTTGACTATAAGGGGGGCCGAAAAATCCATGCGCGAGGGAAGATTTTCAGCAAACACCATTCGATTGCCCGCTTGTCGGGCCAGCGATATAGTCGCGGACAGTCAAAAGCGGCGTTTAAATTTCCTATTCGCCATCCGGTAGAATAGGCATACAACCTCGGGGAGCAACCTTGGACAAGGCAATCTGGATGAACTGGTACGACCTGCCGGACCAGGGCAGGGAGCAATATCTGTCGTGGCTGCACGAAAAATACATACCGAAAATGATGGCGAATCCGGGCTTTCTATGGGCGGGGCACTACGCGTCCATGAAAGTGCCGCCTCCCGCGCGCCTGACGCATGTGCGCGACAGCGCCGTGCCGACCGGCAGCGATTTCATATTGCTGTTTGGTGGCGAGAATTCTTACGCCTTCACCCAAGGCGCCGATACTTATATGAAACCGGGGCCGGATAGGCCTGGCAGGTTGAATGTCAAACTCACCGACGAGGATAGGAAAATGCTCGCCATGCGCATCGGCGACCGCAAGACAATCATGATCGAGGAGGCGCGCGTTGAAGGCCCGGAAGGCTGCAACCGTGAAGGCAGTATGGTGCCTGGCGCCAGCATACAAATCGGTAATTTCTGCGCGAACTCGTTCGCGGCTGAGGAGGAATTGCTATCCTGGTTTGGAGACTGGCGCATGGAGGCGCTAGGCAAGCTCGCCGGCTGCATAGGCGCGCGCAAGCTGATTTCGTCCACTGGCTGGGCCAAGCACGGTTGTATGTATGAGTTTGCATCGGAGAAAGCCCGTGCCGAGAATTATCCGAAGCTCCGAACCATATACCCCGATGTCGCCGTCTGGACCGACCGCTTCACGCGCAATCTGATTCATGCACCGGGTTCGCCCATGGTGGCCACGCGTATTTGGCCGCCGGTCAAATAGGTGCGAGATCGCAACGCGCTGGCCTGATCCTCAAGGACATCTCATTTGAATGAACAGCGCGTAGCTGGAGCGATCCTGGTCGTAGGCATGCTGCATGCAGGTTGCAACATGGTTACTGCTCAGGAGTTTCCCACCAAACCGATCCGCATCATTACGTCGGCGCCGGGTGGCGGCAGCGACTTCGCCGCGCGCCTGATCGCGAGCAGCATGGCGCCGGGTATAGGTCAACAGGTCATCGTGGACAACCGGGGCGGCGGCATTATCGCGCCGGAGGTGGCCGTCAAGGTGCCAGCCGACGGTTACAGCCTGCTCTATTACGGCAGCACTCTTTGGCTGCTGCCGCTGATGCGCGACAACGTGCCCTGGGATGCCTTGAAGGACTTCGCGCCGGTCATACTGACTGTCACCACTCCGACGGTCCTGACCGTGCATCCATCGCTGCCCGTCAAGTCGGTGAAGGATCTGATCGCGCTAGCACGAGCACGTCCCGGCGACCTGAACTACGCGTCGGGCGCAACCGGTTCTGCCAATCATCTCTCGGCCGAGCTTTTCAAGGCGATGGCCAAGGTCAACATCGTTCGCATCGTCTACAACGGGCAGGGACCGGCGATATTGGCGCTGATGTCGGGAGAAATACAGACGTCGTTCGCCGTGGCGGCTTCAGTGCAGTCGCATGTCAGGTCGGGCCGGTTGAGAGCACTCGCCGTGAGCAGCGCGCAACCGTCGGTGCTTTTTCCTGGGTTGCCCACCGTGGCCGCGACGTTGCCCGGTTATGAAGCGGTGTCGCCTTCAGGCATATTCGCGCCGGCCAGAACGCCCGAGGCCATCGTCAACCGCCTGAATCAGGAAATCGGGCGCGTACTTGAGCGACCCACGGTGAAGGAGAAGTTTGCAAGTTCGGGCGTGGAAGTGGTGGGTGGAACGCCGCAGGATTTCGTAGCAAAGATAAAGTCCGAGGTCGGCTACATGGGCAAGGTGATCAAGGACGCGGGAATTCGCGACCAATAAGGCGATGGCGTTGAGGGTGTTAAGCGATCCGACCCCCATGGCACTACCTCAAGGTTTTCTGGCGCTACGCGCAAGATAAGGGACGACGCGATGAATGGGGCAATTCAAACTCTCAACGCAGAGGACGCGGTGGACGCAGATGTTCGCAGAGGTAAACCTATTTTCGGTTTGGTCCGAGCTCTTACCCCGCGCACCTCTGCGTCCTCGGCGTCCACTCGCGTTGAGTGGTTGGGCCTCTTAAGGTAGTGCCATGGCGATCCGCCCCCATTATTAGTGAAGGAAACGATTGACTCTGCTGATAACCGACAAAGACATCGCCGCGCTTCCTCTTTCCATCAAGGCGGCGATACCCGTCATGGAGGAAGCGTTTCTGCACTTAGGTCAGGGAAGCGCCGAGAACCAGCCGCGTCGTCGCACGCCGTTCCGGAATGGATTCATGCAGTTTTCTCCGGGCGCGCTGCATGCAAAGCGTTATGCAGGATTCAAGCTGTGGGCTAATTTCGGACGCGGCAGCGGCGTGCATAAGAACAAGACCGCAAACGGCCACGACTACGTCTACGACATGGATAGCGGCGAACTGCTGGCGCTCGTACATACCTTTATGATCAGCCTGTATCGCACCAGTGCCGTCACCGCCGTTGCCGTCAAGTATCTCTCGCCGGAAAACGCCAGCACCTTGGGCATGTATGGCGCGGGCCGCATTGCGGCAGGCCAGCTCGAGGCGGTATGCGCCGTGCGCTCGATCAAGTCGGCCAAGGTTTATACACGCACGTTGGAGAAATGCGCGGAGTTTTGCAGAAAAATGTCCGACCGCCTTAATATCGATGTAACACCGGCGAGGACTCCTGAAGAAGCGGCGGCGGACACCGGCATAGTCATCACGGCGACCACATCCGAGGTTCCGGTGCTCTTGGGGCGGTGGTTGCATGGTCCCGGACTGATCGTCGCAGCCGGGGCCAATCACTGGTACAAGCGCGAGCTCGACGAACGCGTGGTGGAGCGCGCGGACATGCTGATCGTGGACGACGAGGATCAGGCCAGGGTCGAATGCGGCAACCTTCTGTGGTCCGTCACAAAGGGTATAACGACCTGGGACCGAGTTGAAGCGTTCGGCGATATCGTCGCCGGGCGTATACCAGTTCCCGACTTCGTGGATTCAAACTTTCTGTTTTGTTCTCACGGACTCTCGATCACCGATGTGGCGATAGCCGCAAAGACTTACGAGCTTGCGATTGCTGCGGGTGTGGGGAGCAGGCTGGATCTATAGACGTATGAACCTAAAAACGGCAGCGCCTGGCGCGACGGCACCACGCACATCAGGATGTCGCCGCTGGAATTCATGCAGCGCCTGGCCGCGCTGGTGCCGCGTCCGCGCCTGCATCTGATCCACTTTCACGGCGTGCTGGCCCCCAATG
>CANJQI010000310.1 GCA_947476215.1 Betaproteobacteria bacterium | reverse complement strand
TGTGGCCGGCCTTTCCGGGAACGATGGCCGCGCGCCGACCAGCATGGAAGCGGAACAATCGCTGCGGCGCATGATCGAGTGCGTAAAGACTGGCCATTTGGAGTCGTTCATTCCGTTCGACCGGCAGGGCCAGCCCGTGTTGCTTGCGGGCCACTGAATTCGCGGCTCGACAGGCCGCCCATCAGGCAGTGAGGAAAGGAATCTTATGAAAATGGCGTTCATTGTTCATAATGAATTTTACAAAAGTCAGGTCATGAACATTCTTCAGGGTGCCGGTATTGACTACTATACCTACTGGGAACAGGCAAAGGGCAAAGGACATGGCACCCAGCCGCACCTGGGCACGGGCGGATTCCCGAGCACGAATGATGTGATGATGATTGCCTTTCAGGACGAAGCGCCGCTCGAGAAACTGATTCAGGCCATCGTTTCCGCCAATGCGGAAATCAAACGCCCGGAAGACAGGATAAGGCTGTTTCAGTTGCCACTTGAGCGCGTGGTGTAGCCGCGTTGCGGCCTGGATGTCCGCGTCGGTGACGTTTTTATATTGTCGTGGTGGCGGTTGCACGCGATTAACGCTTGTTGAGACCACGCAGCGTCGCTACATCATCCCCAGCATTCTTGGGAGCCAAAGAGACATGGTTGGCCAGTAAGTAACAACCACCAGGAAAGCCAGCATGGTCAGCAGCCACGGCCACACCGCGATCGTGAGCTCGGTAATTCCCATTTTGGCTATCCCGGACGCCACGTACAGGTTCAGACCAACGGGCGGGTGACACATTCCGACTTCCATGTTAACCGTCATCATAATGCCGAAATGAACAGGATCAATTCCTAGCTTGATCGCCACGGGGAACAGGATGGGCGCCATGATCAGGACTATTGACGTGGGTTCCATGACATTTCCGGCGAGCAGCAGGATGATATTCACGAACAGCAGGAACGCAATCACTCCCAGATGTTTGTCGAGCATCCATGCGGCGAGTTCCTGGGGAATGTTTTCGGATGTCATCAGATAGCTGAACATGACCGCATTGGTGATGATGTACAGCAGCATCGCCGACATGTTCGCCGAGTCGAGCAGTACTTTGGGTACCTGCTTTAATGTCATGTCCTTGTAGACGAAGACCGCGACGCAGAATGCGTACACCGCGCTCATCGC
Source organism: Betaproteobacteria bacterium (assembly GCA_947476215.1). Lineage (GTDB taxonomy): Bacteria > Pseudomonadota > Gammaproteobacteria > Burkholderiales > SG8-41 > PALSA-1004. Next base: position 2,327 of record CANJQI010000310.1, on the reverse strand, counting down.
AGCGGCTTCGGTGGGCGTGAAGACGCCGGAATAGATGCCGCCTATGACGACGACTATCAGGGACAAGCCCCAGCACGCGTCGCGGAATGCCAGCCAGCGCTCGCGTGCCGAGACCACGGGTTGGCGAGGATAGTTGAATTTGCGGGCACGCCACCACGTGGTGAAGCCCAGCATCGACGCCAGAACCAGCCCCGGAACGATGCCCGCGATGAACAGCGCGCCGACGGAGGTGTTGGTCGCAACCGCGTACATCACCATTACGATCGACGGTGGAATAAGAATGCCGAGTGCGCCGGATGTCGTAATCACGCCGGCGCCAAAGCGGGCAGGGAAGCCCTGTTTGACCATCGCCGGCAGAATGATGGAGCCGATGGCGACGACCGTCGCCGGGGAACTTCCGGATACCGCTGCGAACAACGCGCACGCGACCACGCCGGCCAGACCCAGGCCGCCATGCCAGTGACCGACCATCGCGGAGGCGAATTTGATCATGCGCCGCGCGACACCACCGTGGGTCAGGAAGTTGCCGGCCAGTATGAAGAACGGGATCGCCATGATCTCGAATCTCTCAATGCCGGTGAACAGCTTGAGCGCCACAGACTCGATCGGCACGGTCGTCATGGTGAACAGATACGTGAGTACGGTGAGACCAAGTGAGATCGAAATCGGCATGCCCGTGAGCATCAGGCCGATCAGCAGCGAGAATATGATCCAGGCGTTGTTGACCGCCATGCCGGAAAATCTGAGTACGAACGGCAAAGCCAAAATGACGACAGGAATGAGCGCCGGCCAGCGTGGTGCGCTTGACGGTGCAGGCGCGACGAGCGTGTTCATGATGGTTCCTGCGTTCTGCGCGGCGAAGGATGGAGGTTGTCTTCGAGGTTATGCGGATTGATCACCGTGGGCTTCTCGATGCCCTCGACGTGGGTAACATCGTGATGCGGCAGGTCACCGGTCCTGGCGAAATGCCAGGCGACTTGCAAAAAGCGGAAGCACATCAGGTAAGAGCCCAGCGGGATGCACAAATAGACTATCCACTTGGGGATCTCAAGGTCCGGCGAAGTTGAGTTCGCATGGCCTATATCCCACGTAAACGTCGCGCCGAGCGTGCCGACGATACCGGTGAACGTGGCGCCGGCGGCGAGTCCGAGCAGGACGTAGGCCTTGTGCGTGGCGCCGGGCAGGCGGTTGATCAGCACGTCGACCCCGACGTGTATGCCGGTGCGCACGCCATAAGCGGCGCCGAACTTCGCCATCCACACGAACATGTAGATGCATAGTTCCTGAGACCAGGAAAGGTCAATCTTCAGCAGCACGTCCTGCAGGCCCGGAATCGCCATGCCCGCGGCGTAACGATGCAGTACCGCCACGAAAATGAGCAGCGTCGCCGCCCCCATCAGGAACGTGATCAGATACTCCTCAAGATGATTCAGCAGCTTCATGGCGCCATTCACCTGTCGTTATTCGCGGCTCATACCAATACCCGTGGATGCGCCGCAACAGCTGACGCCGCCAGCCCCCGGCGGCGGGAACTATTCGTCACCACATTTCATGGCTTGAAGCCGGTTGCCTTGTAGACTTCGACGATGGTGTCCCTGCCGACGCGAGATTCGTTTTCCTTGTGCACTCCGACCAAAGCCTTTTTCATGGCTGCCTTTTGATCCGCTGTGAGCGTCAGTATCTGGGTCTTGCCGCTCTTGCGTACTGCTTCCAGTGCTTCGTCGTTTTCCTGCTGTGCGATTTCGTTTGCGTAGCGGGTTGAATCCTTCATCGCGTTTAGCAGCGCGGCGCGGATATCCGGCGCGAGGCCATCCCAGAATTTCTTGTTGACGATGACGGCATAGCCCAGGTAACCGTGGTTGGTCAGCGCGAGGTATTTCTGCACTTCATGCATTTTTTGCGTATAGAAGTTCGACGGCGGGTTCTCGGTGCCGTCAACCACGCCCGTTTGCAGCGCCTGATAAACCTCGGAGAACGCCATGACCTGCGGGATGGAGCCGAGTGCTTTCATCTGGTCGCCGAGTACTTTGGATGACTGTATGCGCATTTTGAGGCCCTTGTAGTCGGCGGGCATGCGTATCGGCTTGTTGGCGCTCATCACCTTGAATCCGTTATCCCAGTAGGCGAGGCCGACCAACCCCTTGGCCTCGATTTTTCTGAACAGCGCCGCGCCGACCGCACCGTCGGTCACTTTGTGCAGTTCCGCATAGTCGTCGAACATGTAGGGCAGATCGAAAACCTCGAACTCGCGCACGCCGAGCGGTCCGAACTTGGCCAGTGACGGCGCCAGCATCTGCACCGCGCCCAACTGCAATGCCTCCATCTCC
>CANJQI010000309.1 GCA_947476215.1 Betaproteobacteria bacterium | reverse complement strand
TCCCGGATTTGCTCAAGTGTCTTGAGCTTTGTTTCGTTCATATCGATCACCATGGGTGGATGATCGATCCAAAATCCTCATTTCAGCCTCATATGCCGTTAGAAACACGAACTAGGTTTCAACCTTATATGCCATTGGAAGATGCTGCCACTTTACAAGTGGCGCGCATCTTACATACTATGGTTGTATATAGCCAAGCCCTTATACAGTCTACCGGGATCCTAGAACGTATGCAGCAGACCTACATAGTCGACGCGGCAAAAGCACCCTGGAAGCGCAGTGCGAGCGAGGGGATCGCATTTGACTGCCAGGTATTGCTCTCAGGTGAGGATGGCGGGCCGGAAGCGCTGCGCTTTCGCTTTGACGATTGCCCTTCCGTCTATGGGCACATGCACCTGACCTCGCAGTTTCAGCTGCTGCTGAATGGTGCGATGGATTTTCCTCGCGGCGTCAAGCATCTCGAAGCGTTGGCTATCCACTATACCGATCACAACACGCCATACGGTCCTTTTGCCGTTTCCCGAAATCACGAGATGCTGGTCCTGCATCCGCGAGCCGGTGGCATCATCTCCATGGCGAACCTCAATGCGCGGCGCCGGATCAATCTGGGTGGGCGTATTTTCGCTTCACTCGCGGCAGATTCCGAATGGCAAACGCTGCCCGGCGCTGAACACTCGTCATTCAAGTTACTCATGCCGGCTGATTTTGGACCGGCCGGCGTCGTGGTTAAAGCGCCCGCCCATGCCGCACTGGCACTGCCGGCGGCGGAATACGGCCGATATGAAGTCGTACTGGAAGGTTCCGTCATCGCCGGCGAGCAGGAAATCGGTGCGCCGGGATTTCGCTACACACGCGGCGAACGGGATGCCGAGCCGCTGGTCACCGGCGAGCAGGGTGCCAGCGTGGCATTTCTGACATTTGACGAAGACGCCCTCGAAGGTGGTATAACGGGCGAAGATCTCTCGGTCGAAGCGGCTGAAGCGATGGCGAGAGCGATATAACCTGTTTTCCATTGCACAAACAGGAGGCGGAACATGACAACAGAAACCCAGGCATCAGCGGAGCCATTTCGGGTAGTAGTCTTTGCAGATTTCGTATGTCCTTACAGCTTTCTCGCCGTGGACCAGATAGACCGCCTTGCCCGCGACTACGACGTAAAACCCATGTGGCGTCCGCACTGGCTGCATCCCGATACGCCGCTCGAGGGCACGCCGCGTGAACCTGCCGAAGCCACGGCGCGCCGCGAACGTCTGCAGGCGTGGATCAAGGAAATGGCGCCGGAACAGTCGGCGCGGATACGTATACCGGAAAAACGCCACTACAGTTTTCTGGCGTTTGAAGCACTTGAATTTGCCGACGACCATGGCCTTGCCTTCCCGTTCAAGACCGCCGTCTATGACTTGATGTGGACTGAAGAAGGCGACATCGGCGATCCCGCAACCCTGATGGCTGCCGCCGAACGCGTGGGCCTGGATTCCGGCGAATTGAAGGTCGCGCTGAATGAACACCACTACGCCGAATCCGCGTTAAGGGCGGTCGATCAGGCACGCCGTATCGGCATCATGAATACGCCGACGATATTTCTCGGCAGAACGCGCATCAACGGCTGGACGTATTACGAAGTCATGCAGTCGGTCATGGAAAAACAGGGCATGCACCCGTGCGCAGCGCTTGCAAGCTGATACAGCATGTTTACGGCGCGGCCACCTCGACGATACGCCTCTGTTCGATAGACCTGAGCACTGCCTGCGTGACCAACACGTTATGTATGCCGTCGTCGTCATCGGGCAGATGGCTGCGCTCGCCGCGAATCTCACCCTCAAAAGCGCGAATCTCAAGATCATAGGCGGGACTGGGCGCGAAACGCTCCTCGGTCGTCACACCTTTGGCGTCGCGCACGCGCACCACGTGCTCCTTGGCAAACCGTAACGCCGAAGTAATGAGCGTCGCGTCCGAGCCTTCGATGATCAGGTTGTTTTCCGCGCTCGCTACTTCGCGCGTCGCTCGCGCGATGGCGTGACATCCATCCGCCATGCGACCCAATATGGTGATGGTATCGTCGGACTTACCCTGCCTGCGGTCGGGGTTGGTAAAGGCGCTGACTTCGGCGTAGCGCTGGCCCGTCACCCACTGGATCAGATCGAGCAGATGCACGCCGACGTCGAATATGACACCGCTCTGCGCTATGTCGAGACGCCAGGTCTTGCGCGCCGGATTGGCGGAGGAACGCTCCAACGATATCGAGGACAACCGTCCCAGCCGTCCGGATTGCACGATTTCGCGCGCGCGCACTATCGCCTCCTCCAAACGGATCTGGTGAGCGATGCGCAGAATGACGCTCGCATCGCGGCAGGCGCTTGCCATCTCACGCGCGTGCGCCACCGTCATGGCAAATGGCTTCTCGCACAGCACATGTTTTTTTGCTCGCGCGGCCGCCATCACGGCCGCATGATGCATGGCGTTCGGCAATGCGATATAAACGGCGTCCACGCCGGGCGTGCGCAGTAACGCATCGAGGTCATTGCAAGCGTGTTCGAATCCGAAGCGCTGGGCAAATTCGCGGCTCTTGTCCGGCGAACTGCCCAGACACGCAACCAGTCTGGAACCCGGATTTTTTGCCATGGGCGGAACGACAAAATCAGCCGCCACCCAGCCCAAGCCCACAACACCCCAACCTATTGATTTATTGTCAGTTTTCATAATGCATTTCATTCGGCACGAATTCCGGCATCCTTGATCACTTTACCGACCCGCGCATATTCCGACCTTATTGTGGCCGCGAGCTGTTCCGGGCTGCTGCCGATAACCTCATTGGCCGCATTGAAGAATTTCTCCCTCACGTCCGGTTTGTTGAGCGCCTTGACGACTTGTTCATTTACCCTGCCGACGATAGATGCCGGAGTTCGTGCAGGCGCGAACATGCCGAATGCCGAGCCGGATTCGTAACCGGGAACGCCGGAAGCCGAGACCGTGGGCAAGTCCGGAAACAGCACCGAGGGCTTGGCGCTGGTGACCGCAAGCGCTTTGAGCTTGCCTGCCCTGACCAACTGCGCCGCGGCTGCAGCATTGGGGAACATCAAATGCACCTGACCGGCGACCACGTCGTTGACAGCCTGGCCGGTGCCCTTGTATGCAATCCTCACAATGTCGACGCCCGCGGCCGACTTGAACAATTCCGCTGCAAGGTGAATCGCGCTGCCGGGTGCGGTCGACGCATAATTAGTGCCCGTCCGAAAACCCCTGTTTTTTGAAAAAGTCATAGACCTGAATTTTAATTGTAGCGCGTGAGTTTCTTGTTTTCAGTTCTGGACGGGGAAGTTTTTTAGTTCCCTGCGATTGGGGGATCTAAATTGCCAATTCTTTGGCGACCAAGTTCCCATGATTATCAAAATCATGCTTGGCGTAAAAGGGACTTTGGTTTTTCTTAAGCAGCGCGCTTGCATGGTGGTGCACGATTGGAATATTTGTTTTTCCTCTCTTCACGCTTTTGCTCCT
>CANJQI010000308.1 GCA_947476215.1 Betaproteobacteria bacterium | reverse complement strand
GGCAACGCCGGCTGCTCCGCGGCGCTCGCGGCGGTCGAAAAAACACGCCGCGTCGGCATACTGGAAAAAGCATCGATCAAGAACCGCGGTGGCAACAGCGCGCTCACCGGACAAATGCGCTTCGCATTCAACGGCATCGACGACATCCGTCCGCTGGTCAGGAATGCCTCCGAAAAAGAACTGCAGGATGTCATAGACCGGCTGCCGCACCGGACCGAAGCGGAACTTTGGGACGATTTAATGCGCGTTACCAACAATCAGTCCGATCAGGACATGCTGCAGACGCACGTCACCGAATCCCTGAATACCGTGCACTGGCTGGCCAGCAAGGGGCACGACTGGGTGCCCGCCGGCGGATTCAAGGTTGCCTCAGGCAATACGCTCAACATGAACGGCGGTGGCTTCGGACTGCAACAGCGCAACTTCAAGATGCTTGAGCAAGCCGGCGCGACCTTCCACTATGAAACCGCCGCGCTGGAACTGATACAGGATATCAAGGGCGCGGTGACGGGTGTGCGCGCCCTGACGCCCGACGGATGGGCGGTGTTTACTGCGAATTCCGTGGTGCTGACGTGCGGCGGCTTTGAAGCCAACCCTGAAATGCGGGCGCGCTATCTCGGGCCGGGCTGGGACACGATACGCGTGCGCGGCGTGCCTTTTAACACCGGCGACGGATTGCGCGCGGCGCTGGCGATAGGCGCAATGCCGCACGGCAGCTGGACGACATGCCATGCGGCGCCGCAGGACATCAACATGCCGCCGTTCACGATACCGTCCGGCTTCACAGCACGCGATGCGCTCAATCGTTACATGTATCCATACTCGATCATGGTCAACGTCAACGGCGAACGCTTTGTCGACGAAGGTGAAAATACACGCGACCGTACCTACGCCAAGATGGGATGCGCCATCCTGGCGCAACCCGGCGGCATCGCCTATCAGATACTGGACGCCAAGGCGCGCAAGCTCGATATCTACCCCAACAATTACGATCACGCCACCACCGTCAAGGCCGATACGCTGGAAAAGCTTGCCCAGGAACTCGACATCAATCTGCCCAACTTCATCAAAACCGTGCGCGCCTTCAATTCTGCGATACAGCCCGGAGAATTCAAAGCCGACCTGCATCGCGTAGACGGCAAACATACCAAAGGCGTCCATCCGCCCAAAAGCAACTATTCACTGAGCGTAGAGGAACCGCCGTTCGAAGCCTGGCCGGTGCGATGCGGCATCACCTTTACCTATGGCGGCCTGAAGATAGATGCCAAGACGGGTCAGGTGCAACATGTCGCGGGACGGCCCATCCAGGGTTTGTACGCGGCCGGCGAAATGGTAGGCGGCTTGTTCGTCGTCAACTACGCATCCGGATCCGGCATGATGGCCGGCGCGACGTTCGGACGACTCGCGGGCGCTCATGCAGCGCTCGCCGCCTTGACGAAATGATGCGTTAACACGGGAGACCACCATGCATAACTTGATACCAGGCCAGTTGCGCGCCAGTGCACTCGCTGTTCTATGCTCCGTGTGCGCGTTTTTGACGCACGCCGCGCAGCCGGCGCAACGCCCGAACGACTATCCGAACCGTCCCATCCGCATCGTGGTCGGCACCTCGCCGGGCGGCGGCGCGGACATCCTCGCGCGGCAGGTCGCGTCTAAACTGGCGGAACGCTGGGGACGCGCCGTGGTCATCGACAACCGCACCGGCGCCGGCAGTGCCGTCGCCATGGGTATCGTGGCGCAGGCGTCGCCGGACGGATATACACTGCTGGTCGCGAGCGGCAACACGGTGGCCCTCTCGACCATCTTGAGCAAGGTCGAATTCGACGTGCGCAAAGCATATGCACCGGTATCGCAGTTCGGTTCGCAACCCTACATACTTGCGTCGGCTCCGTCACTGCCGGTCAGCTCGGCACGCGAACTGATCGCCTATTCCAAAGCTCGTCCCGGCGGCCTCAACTACGCAACTTCGGGCATAGGCTCCGCCACGCACCTCGGCATGGAGCTCTTCAATTACACGGCAGGGCTCAAGATGGTGCATGTCCCCTATAAGGGATTGATGACGGCGATGGCGGATTTTGCACAGGGTCAGATGCACCTCACGCTCGCCGCACCTATTGTGATCATGGCGAATATCCGAACCGGCCGGCTTAAACCGCTCGGCATTGCTAGCCTGCAACGCGCGAGTTTCTACCCTGAAGTACCCACCATAGCCGAAACAGGATTGCCGGGATTCGAATGGGGAAACACCTATATGCTGTTCGCACCATCGGCAACGCCACCGGCTATCGTGTCAGCGCTGAATTCGGAGGTCGTGCAGATCATGAACACACCCGACGTAAAAGCCGCACTCGCCGCGGACGGATCGGAAGCCGCGCCGCCCCTGTCAAGCGCGCAGATCAAGGAACAGTTCGACAAGAACTACGTGGTGTGGGAAAAATTCATCAAAACATCCGGCATAAAGTTTTGATTCAATGAACACCGAACCATCCGTCACAGCCAGACTGGCAAACGCCGTTCTGGCCATCCACTATGACCAGTTGCCTGCGCAGGCGATCGATATGTGCAAACAGGTGACGCTGGATGGCCTTGCGGTCATGATCGCCGGCTCCAGGGAGCCGACGGGCGTGGGGCGTATCTGCACCGCGTACGTGCGTGACATGGGCGGCGCACCACAAGCCAGCGTGGTCACCGGCGGCTTCAAGACTTCCATCGTCAATGCGGCGTATGTGAACGGCACGCTCGCACATGCGCTGGATTTTGACGATATCTGGTTCCCGCTCAATCACCCTACAGCGCCGACACTGCCGGCGATACTCGCGATCGCCGAATATCATGGCTTGTCCGGCAAACGCATCATCGAGGGGATAGTCGCCGCGTTCGAAGTACAGGCGCGGCTACGCATGGCGGCACTCGGCCTGGAAGCCGGTGTCGGCTTTCACAAGCCCGGCACCACCGGCACCTTCGGCGCTGCCGCAGCAGCAGCGCGGCTGCTGAATCTGGACACGACGCGTACGCTGATGGCGCTGGGACTGGCCGGTTCGCGCGCGTGCAGCCTGTCCATCAACACCGGCAGCATGACCAAATCCAGCCATGCCGGCAATGCCGCCAGCATGGGCGTGGAATGCGGTGTGCTCGCCAGCATGGGATGGACGGCGAGTGCGGACGTATTCGGACCCAAGGGATTCTTTGACGCCTTCATGCCGGGCAATTCGAATCCCGAACTGCTGTATAAAGACTTTGGCAAGCCCTGGCGCATGGTGGATCCTGGCGTGGGATTCAAGAAGCACCCGGCGCACATCGTCACGCATCGATCCATAGACGCCGCACTCGCCCTGCGCGCCGAGCACAAAATCGCGCCGGCACAGATCGCGCGTATAGAAATAACCTATGCGCCGTTTGACCTGGTCAACCGGCCGCAGCCCAAGACCGGACTCGATGGCAAGTTCAGCCTCCAATATACGACGCTGCTTGCGCTATTGGACGGTGAAATCAGCAGCGCATCGTTTACCGCCGAACGCCGTTTCGCGGCCGACGTCGTCGCGATGCTGCCCAACACCCAGTTGATACCCGACAAGACGATTACGCCGGACTTCGACAAGATGCACAATATCGTGACCGTGCATCTAAACGATGGGCGCGTCGTCGCCAAGCGCGTCGATATACTCACCGGATGGGTCGGCTATCCCTTGCCTCGCGAACAACGGCTGAACAAGTTTTTTTCCTGCGCGCGCAACATCATCGCGGACAAGGATGCAGACCGG
>CANJQI010000307.1 GCA_947476215.1 Betaproteobacteria bacterium | reverse complement strand
GTGACGCCCACGGTTACCGTGCTGCTTCCCTTGCCGTATCCACGTTCGACATGAAACGCGTCCCATGGGCTTTCCTTCTCGTTCTCGGCGAAAGCGAGCACCAGGGGATAGCCGAAACTCGCCATATAGTTCTTGCCCGGCCGGTATCCGGCAATATTCCTGACGATAAGGCCTATGGCGCGGCCGATAGCCGGATTGGGGCCCTTGGAGATGAGTTGCCCACCGCACCCTATACCCAGTTGCCCGACGACAGGCCCGTTGACTATGATAAACGGAGAAATTCCGGAGGAGCTGCCGATATTGTTAAGGTTATAGTTCTCATCGCTGAGCGCTTCGACAGCGGCAATAATCTCCGGCAGATGCGACGGACTGCAACCCGCCATGATGGCATTGGCGGCGATATTCCGTGGCGTTGCTTTCAGCTTTGCCGGTGCGAGTATGGCGATTTGCTCGTCCGCGGCGCGGCTCGTGTATTTAAGGAACTCGTCCACTCGTTCTCGTGAGGGCGGCACGATCGGAAGCCCGTCCGTCCACTCCTGCTCGCAAAAAAACTTGTTTACGCCATCGAAAGTGCCGCTAAAAACCGTCTTGCCGGCACTTGCAACCATACTCAGCCCAGTCGCCGCACTGCCACGCTCATTGCCTGTCAGGCTGTCGACGATCCGGTCAAGCACAACGGTGCGCAGCTATTCCGCCATCTCGGCCGGTGCGTGTATTCCGATGGCGCCCGGATATTCAGCAAGCCTCAGATTCTCGATTCCCCATGATTTGGCGGCAAGTTGCGCCGCGGTGGTAAAGCCGGTGGTGATGATGACGGCACTGGGAATTCCAAGCTTCTCGGACTCGACGGCCGGCCGCACCGCGGCCGGAGCGCAGGACCCTCAGGCGCCATTTCCGGATATTACTGCGTCGCACCCTCTTTCCTTGAACGAAAGCGCGAGCTTCTTCGCCGAATCTATCTGCTCCCTGAGCGTTTCGCCTCCGTAGTTGGACGGAAACTCGGTGTACGGGATTATCTTAAGCGTGGGATATCGCTGCTTCAGCATTTCACGCAATGCCGGAAACGATTCGTTTCCCTTATACACGCCGTTCCAGATCTCGCCGATGGTTTTGCCGTCAAGGTTCGCCAGACGAGGGGCAATGCTGCTGCGCTTGATGGTTTCAGCACCGACCGGGCTGACAACTTCAAATGTATCCATAATCCATAGTCCCCTGCTTTTGAATGAGCCACACAATGCAATGTTGCCAAAATTCAAACCGGCTCATAGGGTTCGAGAATAGCATGCGGAAAACCGCTTTGACATGCTTCGAACACATAAAGTAAAGTGACAAATACCGCGCACGCAATCGAATCGGGGAGAGGACGGCACGGGTCGTGCATACTCGGCATTTCCAACCTACGCGGAGAGATGCTTCAATGAAGCATTGCATGAAGTCGGCCTTACTTCTCTTCGGTCTTGTCGCGTATCCCGCACTCGCTGCCGCAGGCGCCGAGAATTACCCGGCCAAACCTATCCGTATCATCGTGCCGCAGCAGGCCGGTGGATCGGTGGACATTACGGCGCGCTACCTGGTTGCACAACTGCAGGTTCAATTGAACCAGAGCATCATTGTCGACAATCGGCCGGGGGCCACCGGAATTATCGGTACGCAGGTTGCGGCAAAAGCAACGCCTGACGGCTATACGCTGCTCTACAATGCGTCCAACATGTTGATCGATCAGCTGGTCAATCCCAAACATGCCATAGACGTCCTCAGCACTTTTGCTCCCATCAGCCTCGCGGTTGCTTCGCGTGGCAATCTGGTTGTGGTCAATCCCGCGCTACGGGCTCGTTCAGTGCAGGAGTTGATTGCACTGGCCAGGAGCAACGACAGGCCGCTCAAGTATGGCAGTCAGGGCGTGGGCAGCGGCCAGCAGTTACTGGTTGAGACGTTCAATCTGCGCGCCGGAACCCGTCTCGTACATGTGCCGTACAAAGGAGTACCGGCCATCATAACCGCGGCGATCAACGGCGAGGTTGATGTCCTGTTCATAAATCCTATTGCCGTCGTTCCGCACATCAAGGCCGGCCGACTGCGTGCAATCGGCTATACCGGCAGCGCCCGCTGGCCTGTCATGCAGGAGATACCCACGGTATCCGAGTCCGGTCTGCCCGGCTTCGATAATCCGCAGGCAAGCTGGCACGGTCTGTTTGCACCATTGAAAACACCGCGCGAGATCACCATGAAAATCTATACCGAAGTTAACAAGGCACTCCAGGTCGACAAGGTGCGTGGAGCGCTTGAGGGCGGCAGCTATTTCGTCGACGGCAACAAATCACCGGATGCGTTTCGCAAGTACATAGAATCGGATTTGAAACGAATCAAGGAGGTCGTGGATGCGGCCAAAATAACCGCCGATTCATGATCGATTAAACCGTTGTTCGCGTCCCACGGAACCACTCCGGAATTTTTTAAATGCCCAGAGAGCAGATCACGATGCGGCCTGTACACATGATCGCGTGCGCTTGCATCGCGATGATGCAGCCGAGTCTTTCTTCATCCGCACATACGCAAACCCCATCCGCGTCCGGTTACCCTACGCGCCCCATACGTATCGTCACGGCTGAAGCCGGCGGGGGCGGCGACTTTGCTGCGCGGCTGATCGCGCAGGGCCTGTCGACTGCATTGAATCAACAGGTGATCGTAGATAACCGCGGAATTACCGCGATAGAAATCGTCGCCAAAGCACAGCCCGATGGTCACACTCTGTTGCTTAACAGCGGCCGGCTCTGGATAGGCCCGCTGCTGAAGAACAACATACCCTATGATGTGCTCAGGGATTTCACGCCAGTTACACTGGCAGTCAGCACGCCCAACGTTCTGGTCGTTCATCCTTCGCTCGCCGCAAAATCCGTGCAAGAACTTATTGCGCTGGCGAAAACCAGACCGGGCCAACTCAATTATTCGACCGGCACTACGGGCGCGACGTCCCACCTCGCGGCAGAACTTTTCAAGGCCATGGCAGGTGCGAATATCGTGCGCATCACTTACAAGGGCAATGGCCCGGCACTCAGCGCCCTACTGGCGGGTGAAGTGCACATGATGTTTCCGACTGCCAGTGGATATTCACCGCATGCAAATTCCGGAAAGTTGCGGGCGTTGGCCGTGACCGGATCCGTGACGTCCGCACTCGCGCCCGGCCTGCCCACCGTAAGTGCGGCGGGTCTTCCCGGCTATGAATCGATATCGATCATAGGCATATTCATGCCGGCCAAAGCGACCTCGGCGATTGTCAGCCGGTTGAATGAAGAGATAGTCCGATTCGTCAGGTTGCCGGAATCCAGAGAGCGCTTATTGAATGCCGGACTGGAACCTGTAGGCAGCACTCCGCAGCAGTTGTTGGTTGCGGTTAAATCCGAAACAACCAAACTCGGAAAGATCATCAGGGACGCCGGCATAACCGGCGAATAGCAAAGCGCCCTGTAGTGATTAGTCAATCCGTGCACCAGCATCCTTGATCACCTGCGTCCACTTCACAATCACGCGCTTCGTGAATTCGCCAAACTCCGCAGGCGTGGCAAGCGCGACGTCCGCGCCTTATGCGCCGAATCGCGCTTTCACCTCTGGACTTTTTAAGGCGTTGACTATGGTGGCGTTCAAGCGGTTGACGATATCCACAGGCGTTTTGGCGGGCGCGAACACGCCGTACCAGATTTCACCCACCTAACCCGGCACGGTCTCGGCTATGGCGGGTATGTCCGGTAAAGAGGCGAGCCGCCTGGCG
>CANJQI010000306.1 GCA_947476215.1 Betaproteobacteria bacterium | reverse complement strand
TCCCGGCTGCGATGTCACTGCATGGCAGAACTGGCTGGTACAGGCGCTGGCTGAACAACTGTTGGTCACAGAGACAGTGCAGGACATTCCTGCCATCGACGATTTCGGCAACGCAGCACGGCAATTGCGCGATAACGGTGCCATCCAGGCGGCCTGCATTTGCCAGGAACATCTCACCACCCTGCAGCCGGAACGCGCTGCCAATTGGCTGGCGCTTGGCGAGTTGGCCCACATACTCGGCCGCCGCGAGCAGGCCCGCACGGCCTATCAGCACTACTTGCAACTGAAGCCTGACAATGCCGAGGCGGCCCACATCCTGGTGGCCTTGCAGGATCAGGCTCCGCCTGCGCGTGCTCCCGACAGTTGCATAAAACAACTCTATGCAAGGTTCTCGGGCTTTTACGAAAAGAACATGTGTCAGGAACTCGACTATCAGGCACCGTTGCGCATCAACGAACTATTGAGTGCTGTCCTTGCTGACACCGGGGATCTCGACATTCTCGAACTCGGCTGCGGCACCGGACTGGCCGCGCCCCATTTGCGGCAACGCGCACGCAAACTCACCGGCATCGACCTGTCCGAGGAGATGCTGGAACAGGCCAGCAAGACGACACTGTACGATCACCTGCAAGTGGCGGAAATCACCGCATATCTCGGCACCGATCCCGACTTGCATGACTTGATCGTGGCCTGCGATACCTTCATCTATTTCGGCGATCTGGGCCAGGTGCTGAAGCCGGCAGCGCAGCGGTTAACGGCAAACGGCTGGATGATGTTCACTGTGGAAAAAGGCGCAGAGGCTCCCTACACGCTGGCTGACTCCGGTCGCTACACCCACACGGGACAGTATCTGTGTGAGGCCGCCAAAGCCGCCGGCTTTGCAGTAATCAGCATGCAGGAAGGATTCCTGCGCAAGGAATACGGTGAGCCCGTGATCGGTCTTATTACGGCACTTCGCAAAACCGGGTGAGACCTTGCAGACCCATCACGGGAAGATGGGCTGACTGCGGTCCATGGACTCGTATTCGCCGGCACCCACCATCAGGTCAATTGCCAGGTTGTCGTCCTGACATACGAACTGGAAGGACTCGCCGGGCGTTCACGATATGAAGAAGCCGGACGACCAGGCGCTGGTGCAGGCGCCTGGGTCGTCGACGGTGATTTCATACTTGAGCCGCTCCAGCGAAACCCGCGTGAAATTTTCGATGAGGCGCAGCTGGTTGGTGTGCGGCGAACCGTCAGCGTCAAATCACATCTGCTCGTTGAAGCCGACCGTGTCGACCACCGACGTGTCACCTTTCCAATGACCGATCGAGTGACCGTGGTAGCTGGGCGTCAGATGTTCCGGATGCGGGCGGCCATCCATCCAGATTTCGCGGGTAGGCGGCGGGGCCGCTGCTGGGTCAGAGAACGGGTCTTCCGTCAACTACCGACCCCCGCTAATGTTTCCTATCCCCCGAACAGAATGGGGCCGATGACGAGGCCAAATGCGGCGTAGAGGGATAGAACCATCGAAACAACTGTCGGCCACATGAGGCTTTACCCTCCCGCTGTGTAATGCCCCGCCGGTATCTGTGCGGGTTTCGACGCCAACCCATCCGCCTTTGCTGGGAAGGGCTTCATACCGACGGCCTGACGGGGCTGCCTGTGGGCGACCTTGTGGGTGAATCTTTCATGAAGTCTGCTCTTTTCGACTAATATCGTTTCACTACCAAGCTTGCGCTTGGAATTTGTCTTCGTCGCTCTTTTCTATGGGTATTTTCATGAAACGTCTTCTTGCCATCACGCTTTGCCTGTTCGCACTGCCGGTCTTTGCCAGTGACACGGATTCAGGCTTTCTGAGCGACTATGAACGGCTGGACAAGGAAGGGTCGATTCGCGCCCGGTATCTTGGCTACACGGCGCCGGGTGCAACGGACGTCAAGAGTCCTGCGGTTTATTTGTCGCCGTTGGGCCGCTTTCCGGTGGCAGCGACGTTCGGTGATCTGGATGACGAGTTGGTCAGTTCCGTGTTGACCTACACCGAGCAGCGGTTGCGCTCTAAACTGGCGGATCGCACCCGTGTAGTCGACGACAAGGCGGCGGCCGATGTCACGTTAGAAGTGGCGCTAACCGCGCTCAGCGCGCAGCCCGAGGGCAAGTCGGTTCTGGGTATGGTGCCCCAACGCCTCGTCACCGGAGCGGCGATGGATGCTGCACTCGGCAAGGTTATGCAGGCGACGGCCATTTTCGAGATGCGACTGAGCCAGCCGGCGTCTTCGACAATCCTGCGCGAATCCAAGCATGAGTTGCTGGGCGATAGCATTGGACGCTCGGGCAATGAAAAGACCCACATGAGCCTAGACAAGCTCAAACCGGCGCTGGACAAATGGGTGTCACTGGTCGTCGATCAAATCGCTCCCAAGCGTTGATCACTTTTTTTATCAATCCAAGTAAGGAGCTTTAGATGCGTTTATTTCGTAAGGTTGCTTTGACAACCGTGAGTGTTCTGGCCCTGACGGCTGCCATGTCTCCGAATGTCTACGCGGACGACAAGGACAAGGAACTGGAGACACGCTTCGCCGCGGCAGATAAAGACAAAGACGGCAAGCTGACAGCTGAAGAAGCGACAGCCATGCCGCGCGTGAGCAAGAATTTCAAGCGCATTGACAAGGCCAAGCTTGGCTATATCACGCTTGAGCAGCTCAAAAGCATGAACAAGTAAGTTGCCGGGCTGGCAGGTCCAGCCCGGTACCCGTCAACGGCAGGCCAATCAGGCCGGTATGTCGTGCTCCTCAACAACCATGCGCTGAAACGCACTCGTGTGCGCCAGGTGACGGCACGCGTAAGGCGATTCTGGGTCGGCGGCGGCGTGGCTGCTGGGTCCGGGAACGGGTCTTCCGTCAACGACCGCCCCCGCTAATGTTTTCTCTCCCCTGTGAGCCGGCGATGCCAGGCGCACCGTCGGCTGGTCAGTCTTTCACGATGGCCGGAATGCGCATTTCCTGGCGGCCTCGATAGCAGCGTCATCGATCTTCTTCATCGTCATCGTCGCCTCCCGCGGCCATCGCATCGATGAGCACGCGCGGCGCGATCTGCCACCACAGACCCCAGCGGTCCTTGCACCAGCCGCACATGCTTTCCTTGCCGCCGTTACCGACGATGGCGTTCCAGTAGCGGTCGGTCTCTTCATGGTCGTCGGTCGCCACCTGACACAAAAAGGTCTCGGACTGCGTGAACGCCGGCCCACCGTTCAGGCCCAGTCAGGGAATGCCCAGCACGGTGAAGTTCACCGTCGGGACGTCACCCTTCTTGCCACTCGGGTAGTCGGCCTGGGCTCTGTGCACGTGCATCCCTTTTCTTGTCGCCGGACCTGATCGGAAATCGACCAGACGCGTATAAGATTTCCATTAACGTCCGTATTTTCGACAGGAGGAGTTTGAATGATGAAGCGCAATCTTTACGTAGCGGCCCTCGCCCTGGTGGCGGCAGTCGGCGTCAGCGCGCAATCCGCCCCGGCCGGCTGGAAGCAGCGGCTCGACCGTAGCAGCAGCGCGTCCGATCCCGACGCCGCCGGCACGGTGAAGTTCGTGTCGATGGGCACCGGCTTCCACGCCACCAACCCGGCCGCCGCGGTCTACTGGAACCCGACGAACAGCCCGGCCGGCACCTACACGGTGAAGGCGAGCTTCAAGCTGATCAAACCGAGCAGCCACACCAACTACTACGGGCTGGTCTTCGGCGGCAGTGCGCTCGACGGTGCGAGCCAGAGCTACATCTACTTCACCGTCG
>CANJQI010000305.1 GCA_947476215.1 Betaproteobacteria bacterium | reverse complement strand
TTTGACGCGCGCAGGCATCGCGCATCTGTATTTCATCTGCATCCATCCGTTCGAGGATGGCAATGGCCGTATCGGCCGGGCCATAGCGGAAAAAGTCCTCGCGCAAAGCCTGGGGCATCCTACCCTGACGGCATTGGCTGCGACCATTCTGGCAAAGCGAAATGCCTATTACGCTGCGCTGGAAGCGAACAACAAACATCAGGAGATCACGCCTTGGCTCACTTGGTTCGCCGCGACCGTAGTCGAGGCGCAACGGCGCTCGATCGCGATGGTGGATTTCCTGATCGACAAGACTCGGTTACTCGACCGCTTGCGCGATCAGCTTAACGAACGCCAGAAGAAGGCGGTCCTGCGCATGCTGCGCGAAGGCCCGAAAGGCTTTGAGGGCGGTCTGAGCGCCGGCAAATACGCCAGCATCACCGGCGCGTCGCCAGCCACGGCCACGCGGGATCTTGCCGATCTGGTTGCCAAGCACGCGCTGGTGCGTTCAGGCGAACAGCGCCATACGCGCTATGAGATCGCAATACCGTTGCGTCCCGCGCTACCGGTGGCGATAGACGAGCATGGCAACGTCAGATGACCGCTTCGAACCCCTTGCGATAAAGCGCCGCCGCAACCCACGACACGCAGTTCGATCGGTACGCTGCGACTTTTTCGTTCGGCGGTATTGGTTTCAGTGTAGGTCGCGGTATAGGTCGTCGCGTCAGTCGCCCGAAAGCCCAATAAATTCGCGGGCTTTACGCCGCTGCATCATCGGCGTGTGTTGACTAGAGTCTGTGGCGTTCAAGGGGCTGTATTTCCTGGGAAAGTAACTTGTAACCGCAAGTAT
This sequence comes from Betaproteobacteria bacterium, assembly GCA_947476215.1. GTDB lineage: Bacteria > Pseudomonadota > Gammaproteobacteria > Burkholderiales > SG8-41 > PALSA-1004. The sequence continues at coordinate 2,972 of CANJQI010000305.1, read as the reverse complement.
CCACGATACGTGGTTTTACTGTGAGACGCCGGTGACGATGACGCAATTTCATCAATTTGATGCAACCGAAAACTTGTCGAAGGCATAAAAAAAATCAAAAACTGCGTCCCGAGTCCGCGAATTATCGCCGACATGCGGGACGTTGACGAGCGTCCGATGCGGGCATCAAATTATTGCTGCACTGGACTGCGGAATTCGCGAACGTCTTTCCCGGCATTACCATAGGTATGAGCAATCCCTGATAGCCTGCTGGAGTAAAATGTCTCGAACAAGAAACGACGCATCGTTCGAATTCACAAATCAGAAAGCGGTAAACCATGAGCGCAGGCAATCGACTTCCGGGTACGCCCGACCCGAGGCACGTCTGGCAGGGGGCGGGCGGTGTGCGAATTGCGGGGGATTCCTGGGGTGATCCCGACGGGCCGCTTGTAATCCTTCAGCATGGCGGCGGACAGACGCGTCATGCGTGGAAAGGCGCGGGCGAAACGCTGGGTGCCGCCGGCTATCACGCCGTGGCATTCGACGCGCGTGGGCATGGCGACTCGGACTGGGCGCCCGACGGGCGTTACGGACAGAATTTGATGATAGAGGATCTCAAATGCGTGATTGCCGCGCTGGGCAATCGTCGTCCGGTGCTGGTAGGCGCGTCGATGGGCGGCGGCACGAGTCTGGTTGCTGTCGGTGAAGATCGTGTCGATGCCACGGGGTTGGTGATGGTCGACATCGGTCCGCGCGTCGAGCCTGAAGGTGTCGACAAGATACACGCATTCATGACGCTTAAGCCGGATGGCTTTGATTCCCTGGAGGAAGTGGCGCAGGCGATCGCCAGCTATCAACCCCATCGCACGCGACCGCGCACTCTCGACGGCCTCGCCAAGAACGTGCGGCTGGGCGATGACGGCAAGTATCACTGGCATTGGGACCCGCGTTACCGCGAGGGCCGGCCCGACCACGAGTTGCGTTATGAACGCCTGTCGGCGTGCGCGCGCAGACTGACACTGCCGACGTTGCTGGTGCGCGGCGGCCTGTCGAACGTGCTCAGCGAGGACGGCGCCCAGGATTTCCTGAGCCTCTGCAAACATAGCGAATACGTGAACGTAACCGGCGCGGCGCACATGGTGGCCGGCGACCGCAACGACATATTTGGCACGTCCGTGATCGCATTCCTGAAACGCAAGGTGCCGGTAGGCGGTTAACCGATGCAACGCGCGCGTGCTACGCATTCGCACCGTGAGGGTCTGCCGGGCGAAGTCATCGACGTGCCTTGGTTTTCGCAAGGCGCGGGCACGCTTCGGCGTGCACCAACGCAGGCGCAAAAAAGGGGATGGAAGATGAATCGCGGAAAACGACTTCTCTTCATGTTGCTGGTCGCCTGGCTTCCCACACTTTCGGCGCTGGCCGCGACGGCATTCCCGGAAAAACCGATACGCATCATCGTTCCTTTTTCCGTGGGATCGGCGGCTGACTTGTGCGTGCGCGCCGTCACCGATGCCATGCAAGCAACCCTCGGCCAGCCGCTGGTGGTTGAAAATATTACCGGCGCGACGGGCAACATCGCCCTCGAACGCCTCGCCGCTGCCGCCGCGGACGGCTATACGATAGGGCAGGCGAGCGCGGCCCACACCGCAGGCTGGGTCATACGCCCCAAGGCCGCGTTCGATATCGTCAATAACCTGACACCGATAGGCAAAGTGTGCTCGACAGCTCTGACACTGAGTGTGTCACCCACCATCGGCATCAAGACCGTGGAGGAGTTTATCCGTTACGCCAAAGCCAACGTCGGCAAGTTTGCCTATGGCAGCCTGGGGCCGGGCTCGGGTCAGCATCTGGTGGCAGAAATGTTCAACGCCTCCGCAGGTCTGAACATGGTCCATGTTCCGTATCGAGGTGAACCCGCGGCCGCAACCGATTTGGCGGCGGGACGCATACAAATGATGTTCATGACCGGCGCCAAACCCTTTCTCGACAGCGGACTGGTGGTCGGATTGGCGACGACCAACCGTGATACCTGGAAGCCGATACCCTCGTTGCCACCCATCGGAAAAACCGCGCTGCCGGGTTTCTCGTTCAACGGCTGGAACGGCCTCCTGGCGCCCAAGGGCACCCCGGAAGCGGTCGTGCGCCGACTCAGCGATGCGCTGGCGCGCGCGCTCGGCGAGGAAAAAGTTCGTTCGACGATTCTCGCGCTCGGCAACGAAGCGGGTGCGGGCGCTGCCGAGGAACTCGCCGCGCAGATGCGTTCCGACATCGCGAACTTCAGGCGCATCATCGATGAGCGCAAGCTGACATTTCCAGAGTGATGATACGCCCCGTTTTTAATGCGCAGGACGGGGGAGCGGCGACCATCGTTCCCGATCATGCAATCAATAGGCCATGCCAATAACCATGCAACCACTACCCATCTATACAGCCGAAGAACTCGCGAAACACGATATTTCGGTTCTTGTTGGATTGATGATAGCCGACGAGGACCGCGTGCCGCGCAACGTCATCGATGAATGCGCGCGGCGCGGCGAGACCATGCTGGATCGATTGACGGATCTCGTCGATGATGATGCCGTGTGGGGAGACGATGTCGAGCCGGGCGAGTGGTGGCTGCTGCTCCACGCAGTCATGATCCTGGGGTTGATGGAAGGTGAACGCGCCGGATTGCTGCTCGTGAAAACCCTGCGCCGCATGGATCAGCAGGATGGCGAGGATTTGCAGGAGTGGTGTTCCGGGCATTGGCCCGCGCTGTTTCGCAACAAGCCCGAGGCGGTTTTGCAGGCAGTGCGCGCAGTGTGCGAGGACCGGGAGCTGGACTGGTTCATACGAACGGATGCCTTGGACGCATTTGTGGCTGCGGCCACAGGTGGCGGCGCGACGGCGCTTGATCAAACGCTGGACTGGTTAGCGAGCATGGCAGGGGACGAAACCGAGGACCCCGAACTCAGGGATTTAATCGGCATGAAACTGCTCGACTATCCCCGCTT
>CANJQI010000304.1 GCA_947476215.1 Betaproteobacteria bacterium | reverse complement strand
TGGTGCCAGTGGTCGGCAGCAGGCAATAGTTCGTCGCGAACGTTAAGCGCCAAAGCCGCCTCGGCGCCCTCGCCGGGCGTCTGTTACCGATCAATGGAGGATGCGGTGAAAATGTTCAGATACCTGGTAATTTTTGTTTTAACTACCGGCTGCTTTGCATCAGCGCTGGCGGTCGAACACTCTGCGGAGTCGGGCCTTGTGTCAGGCCATTACCTGCGCCTGTCGAATAACGTCTTCATTGAAAAAGCGCTGGCGAAAAAACACCAGACCGGTGAGTTCTGGGTGGAGGTTGAGCTGGTCGACGGCAAGGCTGTTGCCACGCGCAAACTGTTTCGTGCGGACGAAACCCTCGGCACCCTCAATATCGGTGACGTGGTTGCGGTAAAAAACGCCGCTTCTCCACTGGGCAGGCACGGTTTGATTGCCGACGTCGACCGGGTCGAGCGAGTCCTCTCGCGCAATGGCCGGCAGATGGTCTGCGCCGGTGTGGTAGCGCAGGAACAGCGCGGGCCGGCCATGTGCGAAGCGCTCGTTATCGTGAACGAGTCCCGCTGAGCATTTTTTAGTCAAACGCGCCAACCAGTAAAACGCCCATCACTGACATCAAGATGTGGACCGACTATTACGCGGTTCTCGGTGTTGCCCCGGCAGCGGAGGACATCGTCATCCGCGCCGCCTACCGGGCCATGGCGCAACGCTATCATCCGGACAAATGGCACGGCGCTGCCGGCGAAGCTTCGCTCAGGATGCAGGCAATCAACGCAGCCTACGCGGTTCTTGTCGACCCCAAGGCGCGCGCGCGCTATGACGCAACCCGGCGCGCCGAACCGGTCGGTGAAAATGTCCGGTTCGATCACTGGTATACCCGTGCAGGACATGCAGAAAACAGCGACCAGCGCGACAACGCGCCGACCAACGACGGTCTGAACCGTTCGCTGTTGCGGGATACGTTCAGCCGGGTGCAGGCGGTGCCGGATGAGCGCCGGGGGCGGCAGATCAACGTCTACGCCTGAGGCGGCGCAGCAGGTTTTATCTGCACGCCAGAACTAAAAAACGCCGGCCTAATTCGCCGCCACGGTTCTGCCGCTGGCCCAACTGCGCAGAGCGCTGACCTTCTTCCGCATGATCACGGAGAGCGGTTTGGCAATTGTTAATTCGTCAAGAATTTGCTGGGTTGAGATGGGGCGGTTCACGGCGTGTGCGCTGAATAACGCGGCGACAATGACCTGTTCGATTTTCGAACCCGAGAAGCCTTCGCTCAATTCGGCAATTCTTCGCACCTCCAGCCGGGTCAACGGTACTCCCCAGTTGCCGGCGATAGCTTTGGCGGCGAGACTCTTGCCGACATCCTGCACCCCCAATAGAAGCACGGCCTTGGGGGCGGCTAGCCCGACCGATTTCATGTCGTTGATGAAAGCGTCACGCCGCAGTTGCAGCCACGTTTTTAAATGTTTCAGGCCGCCCACACTCTCGAAGTTTTTCGTGCGCACGACAAATTCGGCCAGCCCGCTGGTGGCGAGGGCATTCCGTTTAAACTCGATAACCTGGTTGATATCGCTGGCCGCGATGCGGCCATCCTGAATGGCCCGTTTGGTCAGCAGGCGCGCATCTTCTTCGGTCGTGCCGTGCAGGGTTTCAAGAAATTTCGCCTCGCTTTCTCCCTCCCCTTCGCGGATAATTTTACCGCCGGGCTTGTCATGCAGCCATTGATACGCTTCTTCCAGGTCGATGTCGTGAATTCGATCGGTGTCGGGCAGTTTCGGCGAATAACGTACGCCGAGTCTTGCGAGGTCTTGCGGCAGACTGATTCTGTTGTCGATCAACAGGGCTGTGCGTGGATTGTTGCGGTAATTCTGCGCAATCTGCTTGATCAATCGCAAGCTGACGAGATCGGTTAGAGGAGGCTGGACATCGATCAATGCGATCACGCCGTTGTTAACGGTTTCATTCAGATACCTCGGCGCGGTCTGCAGTGTCGGATCGCCCCCGAGTCGAGTGGGAGCAGGTCATCTAGCGTATGATCGTGCATGTTGAATTAAGCTCCTTCGGAGCAGTGAAGTAGAGGGCGGGGCGGGTGGTTTGCTCGGCAGCTAAAGCAAAGCCGCGTCAGGGCGTATTGTTGAGGCTATGCGGCTCCCGGTACTTGATCGTGATCAATCCACGGTCTATTGTCCGGCGAGAGCGTTGGGCGGATCGGTCTTGTTTTGACGGGAACAATCCGCCGAACTGGCGGTCATTTCTGGTCTTCATTGAGCCGGCGCACTGGGGGCTGGCTGTGCGATCATTGGAATTGAGAAAAGTGCAAGGACCTAGCGTTATGCGTGGCCTGGTGGAGTGCGTTGAAATTCAGCCCGGGGTGTGATTTGTGAATCTACGACCAGAAATTGCCATTGAATCGGCGTCCGGATGGCCGACCCGGATAGGCGCGGTCGCGCTGCTCGTATTGACGCTGATCGTGCAAGGTTGCATGTTCGCCGAAGACGCCGAGCAAGGACTGTATGAGTACAAGAAGGGCAACTACACCGAAGCCGCATCGATCTGGCGCAGGCTCGCCGACCGCAAAGACTCGACCGCGCAGTTCTATCTGGGGCGCATGTATCATTTGGGCGAGGGGGTGCCTGCCGATCTGGAGAAGGCTGCGGCCTGGTATCGGAAAGCGGCAGATACCGGCAACCCCTACGCGCAAGGCAATCTGGCCGTGCTGTATGCCTATGGACGCGGCGTGCCGCCGGATTTCGTGCTTTCCTATGCCTGGTCGAGCCGTGCGGCTGCCGGGTATCCTAAATGGGCAGACGACTTAAGGGCTGCCGCCTTTACCAACCGGGACATTGTCGCCGTAAAAATGACCGCGTCGGAAATTCTGGCGGCGCAACAGCTTTCCGAAAAGTTGCGGCGTTGAGCCGGGCGCGCGTTGAAATTGCATCGCTACTGTGCAAATAATCAAGGCTGATTTGGCGCTGTGCGGGAGGCCGCCCTTGCGAAATGAGTTGCCGCGACGGGCATAACTATTGCTTTATTTTGACGTGGGCCATGGGGTGTTCTAAATGCAGGTAATTGGAGGCTTATTCAAGAGATTTTCTAACGGCTGCGGCAGAATTTTGCCTTTTTATCCGCATTACACGGCGGATTTTTGCCTCACACTGGGAGCGCGACAGGTTTTTTGAGCGGATTCATATGGAAATTATCACCAACAATGCGGTTATTTCGCCAGGCCAGTCGCCGGCCACCGGGGAAGTTGCGCGCACTGAATCCGGGCGGTCTGATTTTCGGGCGGTATTGGCGAAGACTGAAACTGCGGCGCGGTTGCCTGCATCGCTTACCTACGGGCGTGAACCGGGTGCCGGGGCGGCGGCGGGCATGAATTCTGGCGCGCTGATTAATGCGATCGAGCGCGATACAGAGCGGGCGCCCGCCGTGGCAGGGTTTCGTTCGCGTAATTCATTGCCGGCGGCCGACGTTCATACGGTCAGGCCGGGAGAAACCTTGTACGGAATATCCCGCAAGGCTCTGGAGGCCCGCGGCCTCGAGGTGACGCCGGCGGCAATCATGCGAACGGTGGAGCGCCTAGGTGAATATAACGGGATGACCGACCGCAATCGCATTTATCCGAATCAGCAGATCAACACGGCGGTGCTGAATGATTTGCCGGGCAAGTCGCTTGCAAATGTAAATTCCCCGGGACCGCGCGCAGACAGTTTCAATCCGTTTGTTGCGTCCGGTGGCAATAGTCATGCGTTCGCGCCCGCCGCGCAACTCAACGCTGAGCCCGACCCGCGTCTCAACCAGCGCAATGCGCTCACGACC
>CANJQI010000303.1 GCA_947476215.1 Betaproteobacteria bacterium | reverse complement strand
TGGACTCTCACCACGCCGATTACACGCCTTCACGGACGCACGAATGCGCTGCGCTTCTTCCGGGCTACCCGTGCCAGGCGAGCGATTCGAAGTGGTCTGCTTGAGCCATTGCACACATCAGCTTGAATCGCACCCGTTCGCCACGGAGTGACGGAGTCATGCCTTGCGTTTTGCCTGTCAAGCGCCAAGAATCGCCAAGTGAAATACGCGCGAGTTTTCCTGACAGGTTCTACGCCCGATCAAACCGCCTATACTGAATCGCTTCCGCGACATGCGCATCGGTAATGGCATCCACACCCGCGAGATCCGCGATGGTGCGGGCAATCTTGAGGATACGGTGGTAGCCGCGCGCGGATAGCCCCAGTCTGCTGATCGCCTGCCTCAGCAAGGTCGCGGCTTTCTCGTCAAGCGCGCAGTGCTTGTCGATTTCGCGGGTCGTAAGACGCGCATTTTCTTTTTTCTGGCGCGCAACCATGATGGCGCGGGACTGTTCGACGCGCGCTCGTATCACACTGGATGAATCGCCGTTGCCTACGCGCGATAGATCATCAGGTGCTACTGCGGGAACTTCGATCTGTATATCGATGCGGTCAAGCAGCGGGCCGGAGATTTTTCCGCGATAGCGCAGCACCTGATCGGGGGTACACCTGCACCTGCCCGAGTAGTGGCCCAAAAATCCGCACATGCACGGATTCATCGCCGCCACGAGTTGAAACTGCGCCGGAAATTCCGCCTGGCGCGCGGCACGCGAGACGATGATGCGTCCTGACTCAAGCGGTTCACGCAGCACTTCGAGGACGCGGCGGTCGAACTCGGGCAGTTCATCGAGAAACAGGACGCCGTGCATCGCCATCGATATTTCTCCCGGACGCGGCTGGCTGCCGCCGCCTACGAGTGCGACGCCGGATGCCGTGTGGTGCGGCGCACGAAACGGCCGGCGGCGCCAGTTCCTTACATCGAATCCGCTGCTGCCCAGCGATTGCAATGCGGCGGACGCCAGTGCTTCTTCCTGTGTCATCGGCGGCAAGATTCCAGGCAGGCGCATGGCCAGCATGGTCTTGCCACTGCCCGGTGGTCCGACCATGATCAGGCTGTGGCCGCCAGCAGCGGCGATTTCAAGCGCACGCTTGGCTTGCGCCTGCCCTTTGACGTCGAGCAGATCGGGATAAGGTTCGTGCCCGGCACGAGGCTTGTCGGTGCACAAAGGCAGGCGTTCGCGGCCCGCCAGATGGGCGCACACATCCAGCAAAGTTTGGGCGGCATAGACCTGCGCACCATCGACGAGCGCGGCTTCCGCGCCGTTCTCGCGCGGCACCACAAACGCGCGACCGTCGCGGATGGCGCCGCACATCATCGCCAGCGTTCCACGTATGGCGCGCAGTTCGCCGGTCAAGGCAAGCTCGCCCGCGAATTCGTACTCGCCCAGATGGTCCGCTGGGATCTGTCCAGATGCTGCCAATATGCCCAGCGCAATGGGCAGGTCGAATCTGCCGCTTTCCTTGGGCAAATCGGCGGGCGCCAGATTGACCGTAATGCGCCGCGCGGGAAACTCAAAGTGCGCGTTCTGCAAAGCGGCCCTCACCCGGTCCTTGGCCTCCTTTACTTCAGCCTCGGGAAGGCCAACGATGGTGAAGCTGGGCAAGCCGTTAGCCAAGTGGACCTCGACCGTCACCAGTGGCGCATCCATGCCGGACAGCGAGCGGCTATAAAGTACGGCGAGGGACATTTACGAGTGATGAGTAATGAGTAATGAGTATTAAGTAATGTGTAATGTGTAATGTGTAATGTGTAATGTGTAATGTGTAAGAATAACGCGTGACCTCCACCTAATGCCGACACGGGCAACTAGGCCTTAAGTCATAGATCGGGGAACTTTCCGTCGAGACGAAAAGTTCCAAAAAACAAATTACTTGCTCAATCGTCAATCGTCAATCGTCAATCGTCAATCGTCAATCGTCAATCCTCAAGCTGCGCTCCAACTCAGCCAGCTTTGCTTCCAGCCGCGTGAGTTTTTCGCGGGTACGCGCAAGCACGGCGCTTTGCACGTCAAATTCTTCCCGGGTCACCAGATTGAGCCGTGCGAACTGTGCCGCAAGCATGGCTCGCAAATTGTTCTCGATTTCGCGAGCGGGGCTGTTCGCGATTACATCCCTGATCCTTGCGCCGATGTCATCCAACACTTTGCGTTCAACCATGAATCGCCTCCACCCCTGGAACCTGTTGTGAATTTACCACGCAGCATGCCCACCAACACGTGTGAAGTTGTGCAAAGGAAACACTTCTCTGCGCTTTACTGTAGATTGTGTCGTAATCTCCCTCATCGCACTGCCGTGGTGCGTTGCTGGCCAGTAATGCGTTATTTTAGTGCATAAATTTCCTGACGAGCAGCCGCACTTTATTGAAATACTGTTATAAATTAAATCGTTATATATTGGCACAGTATGTGCGTATAGAGCTGCGTAGCTACTATTGTTTTGTTAACCAGCGAAAGGACAGTTATGTTTAAGAATACGTTGATGGCAGGGGCACTCGCCGCCGCAATGAATATGTCGGGGGTGGTATTGGCTGCTGATGCGGAACCCGCGTCGCCCATTAGCTATAACGTGGGCATAGTTTCCGACTACCTTTTCCGCGGCGTCAGCCAGACGCATGGAAACCCCGCCATCCAGGGTGGTGTCGATTATCTGCATTCCAGCGGCTTCTACCTCGGGGCGTGGTCATCCTCGATTACGTGGGTCAAGGACTGGCTCGGCAGTGGCAGCTTCGAAATCGATGTCTACGGAGGATACAAGAACTCGTTCGGGGGCGGCGACTGGAACTACGATATCGGAGCAATCGCCTATATATATCCGGGGAAAGGCGATGCAATACCGACTTTTCTTGCCAATCCCAACACACAGGAAGTCTATGCCGCGCTTGGTTACAAGTTCGTAACCGTCAAATACTCTCACGCGATTTCCAAGCATTTCATCGGCTGGTATGGCGGTCCCAATCTTGATCAGGGCACGCAGGGTTCGGGTTATCTTGAGTTGAACGCCAACTACGACTTGGGTGACGGCTGGGGCTTGATCGGTCACATTGGTAAGCAGAAAGTCAAAGGCTCGGTCGCAACCGGTGGTGTCTCATCGGCCGACTATACGGACTGGAAACTGGGGGTTAGCAAGGATATCGGTTTCGGGGTACTCACGCTGGCCTATTCCGACACCAATACGTCGGGAACTTGCCCTTCCGGTGGACTAGGTAGCAATGCTTACTGCTGGGGCGACAATGGCGGACAGGGAACGCCGCGGACCGGGCCGACCGCAGGCTTCAAGGACGTGAGCAAGGGCACTGTGTTGCTCACATTTCTCAAGTCATTCTAAGCAAACTTGTTGTGAAAAAAGCCGCCCGTCGGGCGGCTTTTTTCATGCCCGTAAGCGGAATCGACTAACTGCGGCTTGCCAGATAAGCTCGCCATCCGCCGTAGCTCGTGATGTCCTCCGCTCCTTCAACCGAGATTTTCCACTAGCCTGAATTTCTAATGGAAGCCATATTAGGAAATATCTGATTTGTAAGCCTTGCAGGGTGGGCGCGGGGTAGAATTTTTTATCGCCATTTAGGGGCGGGGAAATGATGGGATTTGACCTACGTTTTTCTGACAAGGAAATCACGGCTTGGGGCGCAATGGCGGTGATGAAACGGTTGTTGGAGCACCATGGCGACAATCGCTACAGGTGCGACGAACTTTCGGTGCAATGGCGGTGATGAAACGGATGTTGGAGCACCTGCAGTTTGATGCGGCACGGATGGCGTGTGGCTTGCCCCAACCGGGCAGCAATCGCG
>CANJQI010000302.1 GCA_947476215.1 Betaproteobacteria bacterium | reverse complement strand
TTTCTGGATCATCTTGAGCCTCAGCAGATGCATTACGTCATAGCGCTGCGTCAGAATCAGCCCACGAATCTGTCTGGCGCCTGTATCGCGGCCGCGCGGACTGCGAGAACCGAATCAAAGAACTCAAATACGATTCCGCCGCCGACAGTTTCAATATGCAGGATTTTTGGGCGACCGAAGCGACGCTCAATACAGTGATGTTGGCGTACCACTTGATGAGCTTGTTGCTCTGGATAAAGGTCTAATGGAAAATCTCGGATGAAGCATACGTCGTCAGCTTCAAAAAGCCTGTCGTCACAATAGCCGCGCGTCCAATCAGTGACTTACTTCCATTCGTTCGAATGATCAACATATCACCGGGCGAAAGCGCATCTTCCTTCGCTATCGAAAGATCAGGCGGCGCGTATCGCGCTCCTGGATTTGCACGGAGTAGCCTGCCTCGACTTCCGATCCGGCCTGGGTGATGCGGGTGCGGATGCGGTAAACGTCGTAATTGACGTTGACACCGTCAGCGACGGCCATTTCGTGGCTGTATTCCATTACGAGGTTCTGCCGGAAAAAGCCGAATGTCTGTTTGCTGGGCGTGGCGGTGAGGCCGATCAGATAGGCGTCAAAGTATTCCAGCACCTGCGCCCACAGGTTATAGATGGAGCGGTGGCATTCGTCAGTGACGTTGATATCGAAGCTTTAGATGAGAAAGGCCGGGTTGTATTCGAGCGGGTCGGGGCGGGCGAACACCCCCCCCATCCCCACCCCGGCCCTCCCCTTGCACCCGTCCGGGTGTCCCCATCGAAAGGGGCGGGAGAAAATCCGCGGACACTTCTTCGAGATCCTCGGGCAAGTCCTTGCCGCGCAGCATGGAATACATGCGCTGGATGGTGCAGATGCAAACGCGCGCGGTGGTGTCGAGCGTGTTGCCCTGCAGGCGCTGGACGATGTATTCCTCGGTGAACTTGAAGTTGTTGTAGGGCGAGTCGTATTGCTGGAATTCCTTCAGCGTCTGGCCGGCGAGATTGCCGCGATCCACCAGAAACAGGATGCGCCGCGCGCCGGCAAACTTGATCAGCCGGTAGATAAACGAAATCGCGGTGAAGCTTTGGCCGGAGCCGGTGGCCATCTGGATCAGGGCGCGCGGCTTGTTGGCGGCGAGCGAAGCTTCCAGATTGTTGATGGCTTTGCCCTGCGCCGGCCACAGGCCGGTCTCGATCAGTGGCGGCATGTGTGCCATGCGCGCCAGAAAGGTTGGGCCGCGCCGCTCGGCGGCGGCATCCGCAGCAATCAACACCGGCGCATCGCCCGTGCCCAGCGGCTGTGCGGCATCAAAGGATTGCGCCTCATCCAGCAAGCGCGCCAGATATTGGGGCTTGTGAAAGGCGAATACCGGACGCGAGCGCGGGTCGGGGGCGAGTCCGTTCGTAAACCGGGTTTCAACGCCGGTGGACTGATACGAAAACGGCAGCGGCTTGCGCCATGCGGGCAGGCCCGCAGGCAGGCCTTTGGTGTATTTGGCGGACTGTGTTTCAACGCCGGACAGCGTGACGCCTTCTTTCTTGGCCGCGATCACGCCCGCAGCCTTGCCATCCACATACAGAAGGTAATCGGCAAAGCCATGGCCGGGCAACGGGAATTCGCGGATGGCGACGCCGCGCGCCGCATGAATGTTGGCAGCGGCCGCGTCGCACACGTGCCAGCCGGCGCTCGCCAGCAAAGCGTCGCTCTTTTCACGCGCCGCGGCTTCCGCTGACCACAAATCTCTCCCGGCTTTTGTTGTTGATTTTGCGGTTCATTGTAACGCCCGCATGCAACAAGGGGACGGTTTCCGTATGGGCAGCGCATGGTGCTGGCGTTCAAGTCCGGGCACGACACACACCCATATGCAATCGGTTTCCTGCACGCGATTTGACCAGATGGAACTTCCCCCGACCCGCGAACATATGAACTAACATATGCCTGTGTCACCGCAATCGTGCGGAGTCCAATCATTTGCCGGTAACAAAAGGAGCAACCCACCATGACAAAACTGTTGATCGTGCACGGCGCGGGCATGAACATGCGCGGCAAGGCGCAGATCGATGTCTTCGGACCAATGACGCTGGCGCAATATGACGAGCACATCCGCAAGTACGCATCCGAGCTCGGTGTCGAAATCGATATTTTTCATTCCAACATCGAAGGCGAAGTCATCAACAAGTTTTACGCTGCGCATGACGGCGGCGTGGATGCGGCGATCATCAATCCGGCTGGCTACTCGACGGGACATCCGGCGCTGATGAGCGCGATATCGCAGGTGCGCTTTCCGACCATAGAACTGCACATTTCGAATCCGGCACGGCGCGGCCGCGAGTCGGAAGCTTCGCGTGTGTGCCGCGGCACGATAACCGGGTTCGGGGTGTTCGGCTACTGCGTGGCGATGCGCGGCATCAAGGACATGCTAGCGTCCAAATGAGCCGGAGACACGCTATGCAACCCTGGATTGCGAGGAACCCAGCGTGACGTTGCACAGATCACTGGCCGTGATATTCACCACGGCAAGCATGTGGCACGCAGGCATGGCCATGTCCGCGCAGCGCGCCGATGACACCGCAAGCTATCCGATCCGGCCGATCCGCATCGTGGTCGGCTTCACACCGGGCGGGCAGCCGGATATCTACGCGCGGCTGATCGCGCCCAAACTCGCCGAAGCGCTGCATCAGCAAGTGGTGGTCGAGAACCGGCCCGGCGCGGGCAGCACCATAGGCACCAAGATCGTGGTCGACGCGACGCCCGACGGGCACACGCTCTTGTCGGTGTCGTCTGCGCACCTGACATCGCCCGCGGTATTCGCAAACCTGCCTTACGATACCATCAGGGATCTTTCCGCTATAACAACGACCGCGATGGCCACCTACCTCCTGGTGGTGACGCCGTCGCTGGGTGTAGCCACCGTGCAGGAGTTCATCGCGCTCGCGAAATCCAAACCGGGGCAGTTCAATTTTTCATCGGCGGGCACTGGCAGCGGCACACATTTCGCCGGCGAGATGTTCAAGCAAAGCGCCAACATCGACGTCGTGCATGTCCCCTACAAGGGCATACCCGAGTCGCTCACCGATGCGATCACCGGCCGCGTGCAGTTCACCATGGCGCCGGTCGCGAGCTCGGTGGCATTGGTGAAAGACGGCAAGCTGCGCGCGCTGGGGACCACCTCAAAAAAACGTTCCGCGATTTATCCCGAGATTCCGACGATCGCTGAATCCGGCCTGCCCGGATTTGAATGGGATTCGTGGGGCGGCATGCTCGCGCCATCCAAGACGCCGCGCGCCATCATCAACCGCCTCAATCGCGAAATCTCGCGCATACTCGTGCTGCCCGAGACCGAACAACGCCTGCGCACGCTGGGCGCGCAACCGGCGCCGTCGTTGCCAGCACAGACCGACGCTTATATTGCCGCGCAGTTGCGCGTCGCGGCGCAGCTGGCGAAGAAGGCGGGGATAGTGGGGCAGTGAAGGGCAGTGCGGAGTTATGAGTTATGAGTGCGGAGTGAAAAGCGATTGGAGAGGGTTGTGGATCGGGAGGGGTTATGCATACATCTCACTGTTTTAATGTAGTATTTGGCATAGGCGTGGCGATCTTGCCGGCGGGTGCATTGCTTGCTCAGGATTATCCGAACAAACCGGTTCGTATCGTTACCGGTTCGCCGGGGAGCGCTGCGGAGTATCCGGTGCGCATCATTGCGCCGGCGCTCACCAGTGCCATGGGGCAGCCGTTCATCGTGGACAATCGTCCGAGCGGGGTGATACCGGGCGACACCGTCGCCAAGTCGAAGCCGGATGGTTACACGCTGCTG
>CANJQI010000301.1 GCA_947476215.1 Betaproteobacteria bacterium | reverse complement strand
GGATCAATGGTGTTAATTCGTGTCGACCACGATTTGCCCGGGACGAGCGGGAAATCAAATGCCGGGTAAGGCGAGACAAACTCCCGGTCGAGCGGATAATTGTGGCTGCGCACGACATGGCGCAACCAGTTTCCATTGCTGGCATAGACTTCCGCGCGCGCATAACCTTCCCGCGGTGTTTCCGGTGTTTCCGGTGTTACCGACATGATGACGCGCTCGCCGCTCACCTCGTTTACGCGGTAGGTCACCTGTGAGGGCGGCAAATTTCCAAAGCCGTCCAGATAGCGATAAACGAAGGTGTCGCCGACGGTAATTTTTGCCGGCACGACGGCCGCGAACGGATTTCAGCGACAACTGCGGAGCTCTATTAGCGACTTCTCTGGCGTCCGCATAGGGCTCAAAACTTGTAGCCGCGATGCAACGCAACAACGCCGACACTGAGGTTAAAGTATTCGACTCGCTCGAAACCCGCCAGTTCCATCATTTCTTTCAACTTTTTCTGGTCGGGATGCATGCGTATCGATTCCGCGAGGTAGCGGTAGCTGTCGGCATCGTTGGTGACGATTTTGCCCAGCGCAGGCAGCACTTTGAACGAATAAGCGTCGTATAACGGTTGCAACGGTTTCCAGACACTCGAAAACTCAAGCACCAGAAGTCGTCCGCCGGGGCGCAGCACACGCAGCATTTCGCGCAGCGCGCGATCCTTGTGCGTCATGTTGCGCAGGCCAAATGCGACGCTGACGCAATCAAAGTATTCGTCCGCAAACGGCAGGTGCTCGGCGTCGCATTGCACGGCGGGGGTCATGATGCCGGCATCAAGCATGCGGTCGCGCCCCAGGGACAGCATGGCGGGATTAATGTCGGTCAGTATCACCTGACCGGCGGGGCCGACACGTTTCGCGAACAATTTCGCGAGATCGCCAGTGCCGCCGGCAACATCCAGCACGCGTTGCCCCGGTCGCAGTCCGCTTTGTTCAACGGCAAAACGCTTCCACACCCTGTGCAGTCCGGCGGACATCAGGTCGTTCATGAGGTCGTAGCGCGCCGCGACCGACGCAAACACGCCGGCGACGCGACGTGCTTTTTCGTCCTCAGGTATTTTCTGAAAACCGAAATCCGTTGACTGGGTCATGGCAATGCGGAAAGCAGGCGGATGGCAATCGGCCGAGGGACGGCATACCCATGCCGCCGCAGCTTGTCGGCAAAGGTTTGCCGGGTGCGATTCAAAGTGACGTTCACATAAGATGCTACCACTCCCTCCCGTGCGCGCAGTTTGCCCCCGTCCGGGGGTCTCCGTCGACGCGGGGGAGGGCGCCGCATAGTGGCGCTGAATAGGTGATCGTGCTTAAACATCAGTTTGAATCGCACCCAGGATTGCCGGTCTACTTGCATATTTAGCGAGCGTGCCATCGGCATTTGACGATGCGTGTCTACTTCGCTGCTTCCCGGCTGGCCTTGGCGGCGCTCAAACGGTGTAAATATTGTTGCCACAGGTCATTCTGCTTGCTGCCGTACTCGTAAAGCAGATCCCACGAATAAATGCCGGTGTTATGGCCATCGGAAAAAAACAGTTGCACGGCGTAGGTTCCAACCGGTTCGATTTGTCTGATTTCGACATCTGCCTTACCGGTTTGCAGCACTTCCTGTCCGGGACCGTGGCCGCGGACTTCCGCCGATGGCGAGTAAACGCGCAGAAACTCGCACGGCAGACTGAATTTTTTGCCGTCGGCGTAACTGATTTCAAGCACGCGCGATACCTGGTGCAGCTTGATTTCGGTCGGTTGCGGCGCATGCTTGGCGGGTGCAGCCATCGGTCGAATGTCCTTGCCTGACGCTGTGGGACCAGCATCATACCTGACCTTGGAGCCAAACCAAAAGGCAATAGTGGATATGGGTGCGATTCAAACGGATGTGACCGAAGCTCGTAGCCCGGATGTAACGAAGTGGAATCCGGGGATCGTGCCCGGTCTGGGACGATGACCCCGGGGAAAAGGCGCACGCCGACCAACAGGTGGTTGTTTTCCCGGGCACGCAGCCACTGCGCGATCCCGACATGAAATACCGCGCTACTGGCATGTCGCACCGCGAGCAGTTGATTGTGCTCTATGCGTGATTTGGTATCCGGATCCCGCAACAGGCACATGTAACCGCTGCGGCTCTGGTTTGCAAGTTGCTAGGATTCGACAGCGGAACCCTGAATCGATGCCAGCATGCGTTCCGTACGTTCACTGACGTGCCCGAACATCTGCATCATTAAGCGCGGTTTTCCGGCAGTCGTTTTCGCGAAAGCCAGTGTCCGGAAAATCTACTGGACGTCGACATTCTCGAACGGCCTGCCCTCGGACATGATTTCAGGCCTGCGCGTTCGAGGGGGCGCCGGGATCGAGTGTCACCGTGCCTTCCCACAATGCCGGGCTCGATTCCTCGACATAGTTTTTAAACATCAGGTTGAAGGCGATGCTGATGCGGTCGCGCTTGCTGTTGTTCGGCGGTACCGCATGCTTGAGCCAGGCGGGGAACATGACCAGCCGCCCCGGCCTGACCTTGAAGGTTAGAAGATTGCCGTTATAGAGGTTGAACTGCACGACGCGTGGCATCATCACCGTAGCCTGCGGACGCGGATCCTCGAATATGAGGCGGTCCTCGGCTTCGGGCGTCTGCAGGTAATAGACGGCTGACAGAAAATTATTCGGATGGTGGTGCGTCTTGTTGCGTCCGCCCGGGGGGTTCACGTTCGCCCAGCAGCCGGTCACCACCAGATCGCGCGGCTGCAGGTTGAGGTATTCGGTGGCGCCGATGGCGGCCTTCTCGACCAGCTTCACGATCTCGGCGAATTGCGGCAGGCGGTGCATAGTCGGGTCGGTCTGCCAGTTGCTGCCCGGCGGCAGCGCCTCACGCGGCGTCATCAGCTTGTCGATCTCGCGCAGCAGATAGGCGTTGGCCGCCAGTGCGTCGTTGTTATCGAGGTCGACGGTCCAGATCGGGGTTGGATAAATGTCGGTGACCGTTACGTTTTTGATCATGTGGAAATCCTTAATTCCTGCGTTACCGATGGGCGGCATTTGGGGGGCCATAATCCGCGACGTCTTAGCATCAGACGAAGAATATCATGCCGCAACTTTGGCATAGACGTTTGGAAAGTGGTGCTCACGCAGTTAAAGCAAAGTGCCCATTACCTGCCGTCCATATCCGCTGACACGCCAACGACGGGGTGTGTGGTATCTCGGCAATGAATCCGTGAGCGTGGAAGCGGCGTAAGGTGTGGCTGATTTAGGCGCTTTTCTTTCGAGAGTCTTGCCCGTACGCACCATCATGCGGGTCGGCTCGTGACGGTTGAGCATGCCCAGCGCGCTGCCCAGACTGTTGTGTACGTCGGGATTGTCCGGAGCGAACGCGGCAGCGCGATCGAAGCTTTGCACCGCGTCGTCAAATTTGCGCAGGTCGGCAAGTACCATTCCGAGGTTGTAGTGCGCCTCCGCATCACGGGGGCGCTATGGCAAGGGCATCGTTTGATGCACGTGGCGGCATTCTGCGGCTTGCCGAGCTGTCGTTCGAGCAGTCCAAGAAAATGGCAGGCGTGGTAGTTGGCGGGCGTCTTGCGCAGAACCGACTTGTAACCGGCTCTGGCTTCCGTCAGGCGGCCGGACTGATGCAACGGAAGGCGCATCAATTTCCATGTCAGAGCAACACGCGCTCTATGCCGCCGTGATTGGCGCATTCGACAAGAATTAGGCAAAGAACGGTAATAATTATCTTGATAAATCCTCGCCCCAGAAACGAAAAACCCGCCGGAGCGGGTTCATCTAAAACTTTTTCTCCAATCCTGCCTGCTTTAGAACTTCGTTAGCG
>CANJQI010000300.1 GCA_947476215.1 Betaproteobacteria bacterium | reverse complement strand
CCGACTGTTGAAAATCACCATTTCTAAAAAGTTTTCAATAGCTTTCATGAGTATTTCCTTCGAATAAATGTGACTTGCGTTAAATCCTGATTCAGTTGCTGTGAGAGTTTTAAGGGCACTTCTATAAATCCTGTTTAAAACCGGCGATTCGCCTCTGCATCATCAAATTTTATACTTTTGCGGTTTAGATTGCTGCCCCCCTCAACGGTTAAAGAGTTATTGCGCTAGACCTTACTCGCGCCCGACATCAGCCATTGAAAGCCGGTTCTTGACGATTTCTAACGCGGCAAGTTTCTCTACGACAAACAGGACCTTTTTGCCATCGAAGAGACAAAACTGAAATATTAAAATGCGTTAATTGCACTCTCGTATTGCGTTACTAACCAAGATAGCGAAGGCTCCCATGTTTCAACCTCAATTCCGAAAATCCGATCGATTCTGGCTCGCCTCGGCCGCCGCCACGCTGATGCTTATGATGCCAGTCGCCTTGCCACGCATAGTGCAGGCGGCCGAACGTGTCGTGACGGTGAACTCGCTGCAGTTTGTGGACAAGGGACTGGTCGCGGTCGGGCGAATTCCTGCCAATCAGCGCGACAAGTTCGGAGAAACGTTTGGTTCTGGATCGGGCATGAGCGTCGAGCGGTCGACGTGGCGGCGAACCGCAACGGGCTACCAGGGCAATTTCGTGCTGCTACCCGACCGCGGTTACAACGTCGAGGGCACTACCGATTATCGGGCGCGGCTGAATAAGCTCTCGATCCAGCTTGTCCCCCATCTGGGCGCCGCGCCACCGCCAACCGACACGCAACAGACCGGCGTCAAGGCAACGCTTGTCGATACCATCCTGCTCACCGATGTCGCGGGCGAATACATGACCGGCCTTGATCCCGACGCGGTGCGCCCGCCAGGAACGGGGCTTCCTGCGCTGCCGCTCGCGAAGAACGGTCATGTCAGTATTGATCCCGAAGCGGTCGTGCGCATGGCCGATGGCAGCTATTTCATCAGTGACGAATACGGCCCCTACATCTATCGCTTTTCGGCCGAAGGAAAAATGGTGGCGGCGATCCGCCCGCCGGAAGCCTTTATCCCCATGCGCAAGGGCGCACAGAATTTTTCGTCGAACAACCCGGGGCCGGGAGCAGTCATACCCGAGCCGCCCAATCCCAACAGCGGGCGCCAGAACAACCAGGGCTTCGAAGGCATGTCGCTCACACCCGACGGCCGCCATCTGGTTGTCATACTGCAGAGCGCGACGCGCCAGGACGGCGGCGACTCAGCCGCGACGCGTCGCTATACGCGCATGTTGTTCTATGACCTCAGCACCGCGAACCAGCCGCGACTGGATGCCGAATACGTCGTGCCGCTGCCGGTATTCGATGCCGCTGGCGCCACACTGGTTGCCGCGCAGAGCGAACTGGTGGCCCTAGGGGCCACCAAGTTTCTGTTGCTTGCCCGCGACTCGAATAACGGCTACGGCATGAAAGGCGCGCAATCGGTGTTCCGCAAGATCATGATCTTGGACACCGAAGGGGCCACCAACATTGCCGGTGGCGAATTCGACGGCCTCAAGCCCGTTGCTCCCAAGGGCGTGCTTGATGCTGCGGTCAAGCCGGTAACCCTCACGCCGTTCATCGATCTCAACGACAACGCCCAGCTTAACCGCTTTGGCCTGCATTCGGGCGTACCCAATGATCGCAACAATCTGTCCGAAAAGTGGGAAGCGGTTAGTCTGGTTAGCGTGCTCGATCCTGCGGCCCCTGACGACT
The DNA here is from genome assembly GCA_947476215.1 of Betaproteobacteria bacterium. GTDB lineage: Bacteria > Pseudomonadota > Gammaproteobacteria > Burkholderiales > SG8-41 > PALSA-1004. Next base: position 2,096 of record CANJQI010000300.1, on the reverse strand, counting down.
ATTTCATGTTCGTGATCAACGACAATGATTTCATCACCCAGGACGGCTTTCAGGTTGGCGCTTCCTACAAAGACGCCAGCGGCGCTGACGTCGACACAACGATGCTCGTCTATCGGGTCACGTTGCCGAAAGAATTGAAGCCTTACTAAAACAAGCAGGCGATGGCGGGACGGGCTAACCAAATCGCCATCTGCGTGCGTACTGCCGGGGGCTAGAGAATTGCACACGCTAGCCAGCAGATCAACTAGGGAAACGCAGATTTATTCACCCACCGGAACAGATTCCATGGGATCTCTTGAAGCCGGAGCAGCGATTATTCTTTGAGCGCTAGCTTCCTGATGTGGCTACTAGATTTAAGCGCGAAACCTAAATCTATGCGTCGCAACGGACGCGCATGAGGCCGTACGCTTGCGGTACAAAGCGCTGACTGCAATAGCCGCACTCGTAACTGCAGGATAGGCCCAGACTGATCTTGAGGGTTTTGATGTCACCCTTGCGCCCGGACTGGTTGACGGAAACGACCTCACCGTCGCCAAACTGCATCGCCCGGCTCGGAATCAGTAGCGTGCCATCGGCGCGCAGGAACATTGAAGTTAGGTTGTCGTAGGTGGCCGGTCGCCAGCCCCGGCGGCTGACGCAGATGTGGTTTCAGCGCAACCCGCTGCCACTGGACTGGCAGGCCCAGCGCGACATCGTCAAGAACTTTGACTAGGACACAAAATGGCAAAAATGGACAAAGGGGTGCTGACCGGTAAACCGGTGACCTACCCGATCCCCAGCCCGGCGGGCGCGGTGCAGACGGAAACCTTCATCCCCTGGACGCAGGTCAAACGCGGTGTGCGCCGGGAAATCATCACGCCACTGGATGCGCCGTAGGCGTTTACGGTGGAGGCTGCAGCAGAGCGCACCAAGCGCAAGGCGGCGCAGAACACGCCATTGATATGCGCGCTGGGGCTGGCGCACTACTGGCGGCGGTTGCTCGATGAAGGCGAGTTTCGGTCGATCACTGACATTGCCGCTGCCGATGGCATCGATGTAAGGTAGCCCCACGCGGTTTGAGAATTATGCGGGCGGCGATCAATACTGAGTAATTGATTTAACAGATTTTTTAAAGAACTTCGCCCGCATGATCCGCCAGCCGCGAGCGCTCACCGCGCATCAGCGTGACGTGTCCGCTGTGCGGCCATCCTTTCATGCGATCGACCACATACGTAATGCCTGAACTGCCTTCGGTGAGGTAGGGCGTATCAATCTGCGAGATGTTGCCGAGGCACACCACTTTGGTGCCGGGCCCCGCGCGCGTGATCAACGTTTTCATCTGCTTGGGCGTGAGGTTTTGCGCCTCATCGATTACCAGATATTTATTCAGGAACGTACGCCCGCGCATAAAGTTGAGCGACTTAACTTTGATGCGCGAACGGATCAGATCACGCGTCGCGGCGCGGCCCCATTCGCCGGCGGCGTCATCGGTTTTATTGAGCACATCCAGATTGTCTTCAAGCGCGCCCATCCACGGATTCATTTTTTCTTCTTCCGTACCGGGCAAAAAACCGATGTCCTCCCCTACCGGCACCGTCACGCGCGTCATGATGATTTCGTTGTAGAGTTTGGTTTCCAGTGTTTGCATCAAACCTGCTGCGAGCGTGAGCAACGTCTTGCCGGTACCTGCCTGCCCCAGCAGAGTAATAAAATCTATTTCCGGATTCATCAGCAGATTCAACGCGAAATTCTGCTCACGATTTCGCGCGGCAATGCCCCATACGTTATTGCGTGCGTGGCTATAATCCATGAGTGTTTGCAGAATCGCATTTTTGCCGCTGACTTCGGCGACCTTTGCGTCAAACGGCTTATCGTCGCCGCCGTTTTCAAAGTAGACCATTTCATTGACAATCAAGCTACTGCACAGCGGGCCACTGACGCGGTAAAACGTGTGCCCTGACTGCTGCCATGATTCCATAGTCTTGCCATGTGATTCCCAGAAACCTTTGGGCAGCGCACGCGTTCCCGTATACAGAAGATCGGTGTCTTCGAGCACTTTGTCGTTAAAATAATCCTCGGCAGCAAAGCTCAACGCACGCGCCTTGATGCGCATGTTG
>CANJQI010000299.1 GCA_947476215.1 Betaproteobacteria bacterium | reverse complement strand
GTCAGTTCCGATGTCGCGCCCCGCGCCCAAGCGGGCGACGTTGCACGCGAAGTATTTCACGAAGCGGGCGTCCCCGTCGAGTCCCCCATTGGCCTTGCTTGCCAATGGACCTTCCAGGACGCCGCTACCGTCTGGACCGATATACGACCGCTCGCCGGCCGCGAATTGGAAAGCGCACAGCGCATGGCAAGCGAAGTCTCGCACCAAATCACGGTGTGCTATCGAGCCCGGTTCACCGATACCCGAGCCGTGGCGCCTACCGCGCGCGCTACAAGGGGCGTGTTTTTAATCTGCATGCAGCGCTCAATGAAGACGAAGCCAATGTGCTCATCACGCTGCTCGCCTCCGAGAGATTGAACGATGGCTAAATATGAGAGCGTGCAGATCGCCGGGCTGGATCAACTCGCACAGACTCTACGGGCCCTACCGCAGCGCGTAGCACAAAACGGTCTGCGCGCAGCGGTCTACGCCGGTGCCAAGGTGATACGCGATGAAGCGAAGTTGAAGGCCCCAGTGGCCACTGCCGCGCTGGGGGCCAACCAGCAGCCGCCGGGGACGCTCAAACGCTCGATCATCATGAAACAGATCCCGGAATTGTCAGGTGCGCAAAAGCAGACCTTTTTTATGACGGTGCGTCACGGCAAGAAATACCGCAAGCAAGGCAAAAAAGGCACCCTCTCGCAAGGCCTGGCACTGGCGCTTCGTGGAGTTTGGCACCGTGAAGATGCCGGCGCGCCCGTTTCTGCGGCCTGCTTTTGAAATGAAGAAACACGAGGCCGTCACCGCCATCAAGACCCGGCTCGCCCAGCGAATCGAGCAGGCCGCGCAGGAATTAAAAAAGTGATTCAACAAGACATATTCACGGCTCTCTCTAGAAGTATGCGTATGGGCTTGCTGGGGTATGCGTCGGTCGAGCGGGTCACTGGCTGGACGGATAATTGCGGCGCAGTGGCGGTCAACAAGATGCATGCGGCGCCTAGCCGGGCACTCACGAATCTGGTAATGTAATCTGTTCCCGTGACATAATTATCCCTGTAATCGAAGCCGTAACGATAACCTCGCGGACCGATCAGCACAAGCATCAAACATGCGTTAGCACGGAATCTCTTTACTCGAGATTTCCTGTGAAGCAGATCGCGCCCGACAGACATCTTTTTGATATTCAATGGAGTCGCTCTGACTCGGCGTGCACATGAGGAAAATATGGCCATTACATATCCTGGGGTCGGGTCGAGATCATTGCTTATTCTTACCCTTCTGGACGTAACCAACCTCGCTTACGCACAAAAACCGCTCAAACTCCCGGGTAATTATCCCGACAAGGCAATACGCATAGTCGTGGGTTTCGCGCCCGGTGGCGGCGTCGACATCGTTATGCGTGCATTTGCACTACAACTCAGCGAGTCATGGAAAAGCACTGTCGTCGTGGAGAACCGTCCCGGCGCAGGCAGCGCCATCGCGATGAATGTCGTCGCAAACGCGACCGCTGACGGTTACACGATACTGGGCGGAACCACATCGGCGGTCTACAACATGCTGCTGGGCAAGGTGCCTTACGACATGCTGAAGGTCTACGTTCCAGTCGTGAAAATGAGTTCGCAGGCTTTCCTCTTGCTCGCCGGCCCGACGCTTCCGGCAAGCTCGGTCAAGGAACTGATAGCCTACGCGAAAAGCAAACCGGGAGGGCTCAGTTATGCGTCCTCCGGCATAGGCACTTCTTCGCACCTGGGCATGGAACTGTTCAAGTCACTCACCGGCATGCCCGCGGTTCATGTGCCCTACAAGGCCATACCCCAGGCATTGCCCGATATGATCAGCGGACAAATCAGCATGGCGTTTGGGCTTTTGGTCAGTGCGCTTCCACAAGTGAAAAATGGCAGGCTGAAAGCACTCGCGGTGGCGACCCCGAATCGTTCACAGTTGCTTCCGGATCTGCCCACTGTGTCGGAGGCGGGAATATCGAATTTTGAACTGACCACGGAATATGGTCTCTTCGTGCCGGCAGGAACACCGTTATCGATAATCCTCGCACTCAATAAGGAAAGCACCCGCATCATGAATACGCCGGAAATGAAGGAAAGGCTGGCCGCCGATGGCGCAGAGGCAGCACCATCCAACTCACCAGTGGAGTATAAGGAATCGCTGGCCCGCAGCATCAGTGTACTGACCAAATTCATCAAATCATCCGGGTTCAAGGCGGAATAACCGCGGAGAGCCTCGCGCGATCCTCCATGCACAGGCTGGACCAGATCATCATCGGGAGTAAGAACACATGAGCACGGCGCCCATAGGGGAAAGTCAGACGGAAGATGCAGGTCGCACGCTGGCGAGCTATGCAGCGACATTGCGCTTCGAAGCGTTACCGCCAGCGGTAGTGCGTGTTACCAAACAATGCATACTGGATGTTTTAGGAACTACGCTCGCCGCGACGACGCTGGCACCGGAAGCCCCGCTGTTCCGCAACTATGTTCGCGAGGTGGGCGGCACGCCGGAATGCACTTTGATCGGCTATGGTGAAAAAGCGCCGGCGCAGATGGCCGCCTTTTTGAATGGTTGCAACAGTCATATGCTGGACTTCGACGATGTCGGTAGCGGCCATGTCAGCGTGTCCACCATATCCTCGGCGCTGGCGATGGCGGAGAAAACCGGTAACGTCAGCGGACGCGAATTTCTGACTGCGGTCGCTGCGGGTATAGACATACACACCCGCATCGTGCCCTACAACTCCACTGAAGAATGGGATCTGAAGCAGCCGTTGTCGGCGACTCAGTCCATCGGCTATATCTCGGGTGCGGCAGTCGCGGGCCGCCTGGCCGGCCTGTCAGCAGAAAAAATTGGCGATGCCATGGGACTGGGCTATCAACAGGTTGCCGGCGCGAGCCAGAGGCATCTGGGCATGCACGCAGGCTGGTGCAGCCAGGGCGCGGTACTAGCGGTATTGCTCGCCAAACAGGGCATCCCCGGTGTCAAAGACATCCTGGACGGGAAAAACGGCCTGTTTCGCGTGTACCTGCGCGAGCAACCCGATTACGAGCGACTTGTAGGAGACTTGGGCACGCGATTCCGCACGCTGGAGTTACATGGCTTCAAGGCGTGGCCCGCGTGTGGCGCGAATCGCCGGCCCATCACCGCGATACTCGAGCTGCGCAAGGAACACAGCCTGCGTCCCGAGGACGTTGAAGCGATCACCATATCCGGCGGCGAGCACCTGTTCCGGCTTTCCGAGCCATCCGAAATCAAGCGTAGGCCGCCGCACAGCGCGCAGGCAAAATTCAGCCTTCCGTTCACATGCGCGGTCGCCATGACCTATGGTGACGTCAAACTGCATAACTACACGAAAGCCGGCCTCACCGATGCCAAAACACTGGAGATGGCCGATCGCGTGTGGGTAAAGCAAGACGACAGCCCGACGCGCCAGGCGGATACGGCGTCAGCAGAGATCCGCACGAAGGACGGCAGGGTGTATTACAAACAAGTCGTCCATCCGCTGGGGGATGACCGACGCAATCCCATGTCACAGGCGCAGATCGAAGCCAAGTTCCGCGACTGTGCGGCTTACTCCCAAAAACCGCTGTCGGAAGAAACCGTGGAAAAGATCATAGCATTGGTGGCAGATCTGGAAACTGTCCCGGATATAGGCGCGATTACCCGTCTTCTTTAGCGGTAACGCTTGCTAGCAGTTTCCACGATGCGCGGGATCAGGTCGTCGTGCTCAATGCCGACGAAACACAGGTTCCGGCCTAGCGTATGCGGTGTCAGATCGGGATTTGGATTTGCCTCGATAAATGCCAGACGCCCTTCATCAGTCAATCGAAAATCGAGCCGCGCATAGTCGCGCAACTTCAATGCGTGAAATGCCCTGGCGCTATACCCCTTCAGAATGCCCATGGTCCG
>CANJQI010000298.1 GCA_947476215.1 Betaproteobacteria bacterium | reverse complement strand
TTGATTGATAATAGTGAACGATGGTTGCAGCGAGCACATGATATTTTGTTTTTCGCCGAAAAGTAAGTGCGGCGCAAAGTTACATCACGCCGCGCCTGCGCACCCTGGATTCGGACCGGACCGGACCGGACCGGACCGGCCCGGACCGGCCCAGACCATTTCATTACCTGCCAGTTATGCTGCCCGCGGCTTTTTTCATTGGCGGTACGCGTCCGGTAAGCGTATGTTCACCTTCCCGGTCTGAATTCTGACGCGCCGCCTTAACCGGGATACAAACGAATAAACAATTCGGTATCGTTATGACGGCCCCGTTTGCGCAGGTTCACGGAACAGTCCCATGCCCAACAAAATCGTAGACATACATCCGCACATTATTTCCACGGACAGCAACCGCTATCCGATAACGCCGCTGGGCGGCAAGCGCTCCAAGTGGTCGCAGGAGCGGCCCATTACATTCGAACAACTGGTTGCCGGCATGGACGCCGCGGGCATAGACCGGGCTGCCATCGTTCATTCGTCGACCGTGTACGGCTACAACAACACCTATGTGGCGGACATCATCGCCGAACACGCCGGCCGCTTTACCGGCGTTTTTTCGATCGACGTGCTGGCCCCCGACGCCGCGCAGCAGATGCGCCACTGGTTCGGTCGCAAACTGACTGGACTGCGGATCTACTCGGGCGGCAGCAACATCACCATGGACACGCGTCTCGACGATCCGCGCTCGTTCCCGGCATGGGAATGCGCGCGTGAACTGGGTATCACCGTATGCATCTCGCTGTTTCCGGCCAAGGTGCCCGAGTTGCGCGTCCTTGCGCAGCGCTTTCCCGATGTGCGCATCGTCATCGACGGCCTGCTTAAACCCCCGATGGAGGACGGCCCTCCTTACAGCGCATGCGCTTATCTATTTGATCTTGCGCAGTTTTCCAAAATTCATCTCAAGCTTTCCACGAACAATGTACGCAATTCGCGTAAAGGGCAAGCTACCCCGGAAACGTTCTTTCGGCGACTGATCAGCGAGTTCGGCGCATCGCGCATCGCATGGTGCTCGAACTATCCCGCTTCCAAAGGTACGCTTCCAGAAATGGTCGCCGAAGCCAAAGCTGCGCTGGCCTCGCTGCCGGCGTCCGATCAGGATTGGATTTTTCACCGCACAGCCGAAACGCTGTATCCCGCTCTGGCGGCCAATTGAGAGGAACTATTAATCATGAGCAATGACGTCCTGAAAATCAACATGCTGCTGGGGGATTACCCCAATACGCTCGCCCTCAAATCCGGCAAGGTAAGTTCGCCGCGCCTGAGTTTCGATTTCGATCCGGAGAAGACCGTCAACCTGCGCTTCAAACGACTGGTGCGCGAACAGGCGTATGACATCGGCGAGTTGGCGATTGCGACCTATCTGCAAGCCAAGTCATTCGGCAAACCGTTGATCCTGATACCGGCAGTAATCCGCGGCAAGTTGGCGCATGCGGCTATCATGTATAACGCCGCGCGCGGCGCCATGAGCCCCAAGGATCTTGAAGGTAAGCGCGCCGGTGTTCGCGCCTGGCCGCAGACGACCCCGCTTTGGGTGCGCGGCATACTGGAAAATGACTACGGCGTCGATATGAGCACGGTCAAATGGACGACGTTTGAGGACCCGCATTGTGCCGAATATCAGGATCCTGCCGGCATCGTGCGCGCGCCCGCCGGCAAGAAGCTGCGTCAGATGCTGATCGACGGCGAACTCGATGCAGCGACCGTCAGCGAGCAGCGCGATGCGCCGGACTCAAAACTGAAGACCCTGATACCCGACGCCAAGACTGCCGGCGAAGCGTGGTACCAGAAGTACAAGCTGATTCCCATCAATCACATGCTGTGCGTCAAGGAATCCTTCCTGAATGAACATCCGTGGGCCGTCGAAGAAGTCTTCCGTTTGATCGCGGAAAGCAAGAAAGCCGCCGGCTTGCCGCCGGCAGGCGGCGTCGACCAGTTTCCGCTCGGCGTCGAGGCTATCCGCCCCGCGCTCGCGATGGCCATCAAATACGCGCATCAGCAGAAGCTGATTCCTCGCGAATTCGCGGTTGATGAACTGTTCAATGACTTCACCCGCGCGCTGGGTAAATAGCGCGACGCGGCACACTCTTCCGTAATATCAGGCTGGGCGCCTGCGCCCGGCTTTTTCTTCTTCAACCTACAGGGAACCGATCATGACCGGCAAAAAGCTCAGCGTTATCACGATCAGCATCACTACCTTCGACGAGCAGGGGCGACTCGATGAAGACGCGTACCGCAAACACATGTGCAGGCTGCGCGACGGCGGCGTGTCGGTCTATGTCGGCGGCAGCGGCAGCGGCGAAGGCTATTCGCTGACCCCCGAGGAGAATGCACGCATACTGGCGATCGCGGTCGAAGAACTGAAAGGCAAGACTGGCATATACGCCGACGGCGTGGAACCGCGTAACGCCAAAGAAATGATTTCGTTCATGCGCCGCGTCGAGAACTCCAATGTCGATGCGGTGCGCATCATGCCGCTCGATCCCGGACACGGCTCCAAGCCGAACGTCGCCGAACTCGAAAAATATCATTGCGCCGTGATCGAATCGACCGCCGCCCCGCTGATTCTGACCAGCCACGATTCGGCCGGATACATACTCCCAATAGATCTCATCGAGCGCCTGGCAAACCGCTATCCGCACGTGTGTGCCATCAACTACGGCGGCAAGGACACCACCTATCTGGCTGAACTCATCAAGCGCATGAACAGCCGTCTCGTGGTGCACTGTGCAGGCTGCACCAACGGCCTCGCCACGCTGACGCTGGGAGGACATGGTTTCATGGGCAACGAGGGCAACCTCGCGCCGGCGCTGGCGCATTCGGTCATCACCGCGTTCGAATCGAATGACAGGGATCGTCTGCGCGCCGCGTTCGGCAAACTGATGTCGCTGGCGATGATCGTGCAGCGCTACGGCGGATCGTCACTGCGCGGACTGAAGCCCGCACTCAATGCATTCGGACTGCCGGGGGGCCCATTGCGTGAACCGCGCCTTCCGCTCGATGCCGCCGAAGTGCAGAAGATGGTAAACGCGATTATCGAATTGCAGATCCCGGAACTGGCCGGCCTGCCGAAACGCTGATCATTGACAATATGCCAATAGGGGCGCGGCTGCCGAATCCGCCGCGCCCCTGATACCTATTCGTCGCGGATATTGGCCTCGCGGATAATCTTGCCCATGCGCGAGATCTCGGACTTTATCTTGGCGCCAAACGCTTCCGGCGTACTGGCCACCACCTCGACACCGGTGCCAAACATCCGCTCCTTGACTTCCGGCCGGGTCAGGAACTTTACAATTTCCAGATTCAGGCGATTGATCAGCGCGGCCGGCGTCCTGGCGGGAGCAAGTAATCCCGAGACCTGCGCCGCTTCATATCCGGGAACGCCGGACGCGGCAATGGTCGGCAGTCCCGGAACCAATGCTGACGGCTCCGCCGTCGTAACAGCCAACGCGCGCAGGCGGCCCGACTTCATGTGGGCTGCCACCGATCCCGCCGTTCCGAAGGTCAATTGAATCTGACCTGCGACAAGATCAATAGTCGCAGGGCCCTGCCCTTTATAGGGAATGCGCACGATATCGACCTTGGCCATGTTCTTGAACATTTCCGCCGCCAGATGCCCCGAAGATCCCGATCCCCCCGCGGCGTAATTCAGCTCACGCGGGCGGGCTTTCGCAAGCGCGATAAGATCCTTTACGTTTTTCACGGGAAGCGTCGGATGCACGACCAGAACATTGGGCTGTATGGTGGTCAGGGTAATCGGCGCGAAATCGCGCACCGTATCGTAAGGAACGTCTTTGCGCATCAATGGCAGCAACCATAGCGCACTTCCATAGTAGATCAGCGTGTATCCATCCGGCGCCGCCCTGGATACCGCTTCCCCGGCGAAACTGCCACCGGGACGATTTTCAATGATGAC
>CANJQI010000297.1 GCA_947476215.1 Betaproteobacteria bacterium | reverse complement strand
GATGAGGCCGCCTACATAGGCAGCACCCGGGCCGCCATCGATGCCGCCGCATACCGCGCCGGCCGCGAACAGGCCCGGAATGGGTCTGCCATCTTCGCGGACCACGCGGGCATGCGCATCGATCGTGAGCCCGCCGAACGCATGCGTGATTGCGGCGCAGGCGGGCGCGGCATAGAACGGCGGTGTGGCGATCGGAGATGCTGGAAGGTGCTTCGTGGTTCGTGGCGGCGTCAGTAAGTCGAGATGTCCCGCGTACAACGCCGCGTTGTACTCCGATACGCTGCGTACGGGCTGGTCGGGCGGCAGTCCGGCAAGTTGCGCCAGCGTTGCCAGGTCGTTCGCGCGGTGCAGTGTTGCGCCTTTCTCGATCAGACTCGGATTGGGTGGCGAATGGAAATGGCGGCCCTGCGCGTTCCAGATGCGCTCGTCGAAAACAGCATAACCGATGCCGGTCGCCGTCTGCGCCAGCATGTTGGTCATGTAGCGGCCGTCGCGGCCCTCGTCGGCGAAGCGGAGGCCCGTATGGTCGACGAACATGCCACCCGCCGCCAGGAAATCGATGAAGGGAAACAGCACCAGGGCGGGGTTGTGCAACGCGTCCGCGCTCAGAAGGTGGCCATAGAAGTACTCCATGCCCGCGACGCTGGCACCGAGCGACTGCCCCATCGCGATGCCATCGCCTAAGCCAGGAGCCGGCCCACGGAACAGGAGCAGCTCCGGGTGCGCAGTCACGTACCGGCGCAACAGATCGTGATTGCCGTGGAAGCTGCCGTCGGCCAGCACCACCGATTTGGCGGCGTGCGTGGAGGTCGACCCGTCTGTCCGCTGCGCACGTACACCGACACAACGACCGTCCTCAACCACGAGCTCGCTTGCCCGCGCGCCGCGAATGAGGCGGCCGCCGCGCGTGGTCAGGCGCGCTTCCATGGCGTGCATGAACACGTCGGAGCCCAGGTCTTCCCACACGAGGCTCGTGTTGCTCTGATACCCAAGCGGCGCGAGGATGTTGTCGTCCCAACCGCTGTCGGAATCGAGACGACCGAAGATGATGCCGTGCGCGCGCAGCCAGTCCGCCGCGCGCGCCGCGTTGTCGGCAATGGCGCGCGCAAGCGTCAGGTCGGCGTAACCCTCGGTCCCTTCGACGATCGCCTTGTAGAGCTCGTCGGGCGGTGTTGCCACGCTGCGGAAGATCACGTGGAAGACGCCGCCCGACATCCTCGTCGCGCACGGATATTTCGCTTCCAGCTGTGCCTCAAGCACGTGCGCACGCAGGCCGAGATCCAGCGCGCGGTTGGCCGCGACGAGCCCCGCGATGCCGCCGCCAACGATGACGAGATCCGTATTTTCCGTTGTCATTGGCTACTCCGGCATGACAGGTTCGACGCGCCGCCCGCCCGGATCGCGGCCTCGAAGTCTGTGTCGCTGTCGCCCGCGCTGCCCGGGAAGAGTTCGTGGGCAACATAGTCCGAGAGGGCGGGCTGCGCCGCGATACGCCTGACGAGACGCAGGCCTGCAATGATCGCGTGCAGGTCATCGGCGTTACGCAGGAAGTTGTAGTGGATCGCCGGTGGCTCGCGCGGATCCGCCGACGCAACGAGCACGCTGCCGCGCGCCAATGCTCGGTGAGTTCGTCGGGCGAACGCCGCCCCGCAACGCTCAACGGGCCGCCCGCGCCGTGAACGGCACTGGCTACTCCGTCGTAGTCCTCGGCCTTGAGGAAATACGGGAGGACGTCTCGCCAGCCCCAGCCGGTGCAGCCACGCGCCTGCCAGGCGTCGTAGTCGGCGCAGATACACCATGCCGTTGATGGCGCTCGTGCCGCCCATCACCTTGCCAGCCGGGTGGTAAAGGCGCCGCTCGCAAGGGCCGGGCTCGGGAAGAGTCTCGTACATCCAATTGACATTCGGGTTCGCATAAAGGCGCGGGTAGCCAGGCGGAACGTGGATCCACAGATCGGTATCCGGGCCGCCGGCCTCCAGGAGCAGCACGCGATAGCGATCCGTTTCACACAATCGCGCCGCGCCGGCGCACCCGGCCGAGCCCGCGCCTATCACGACGAAATCGAATGGTTCCTCCATGGTTCTGATAAATTGCGCCTAACGGGGTTTTCTTACTTGGGATCGCATGCTCGCTATGATGGTCGCCGACTGTCACGTGCCTTTCATGCGTCAAACAAAGAGATCATACAACGCATGCCATGCGGTGTGCCACCGCTTGGGCTTGGAGGTAGTGTCTCATTTTGTAGAGGCTAGGGCCGCGCTCGCGCAAAGCGGTCCGAGTGCCGCGGCGTGAGGAGATTAGGGCCGACCACTTTGTGTGCAGGGTTGGTCTGCCGTTTAACCTTGTGTATGCCACTCCACGTCGGTATATTGGCTGCCGCACCCAAACTCCAGGAGTAAGTCATGTTTCGATACCTGTTGGCATCGGTTCTGGCCGCATACAGTTGTGTATCTGCGGCTGCGGACCCCATAGCCTCCTACCCTAATCGCCCGGTGCGTCTGGTCATACCACTCGCGCCCGGCGGCGGCAGCGACATACTGGCGCGGCTGCTTGCCCAGAAGATATCCGAGCGCTTGAAACAGAGTGTCATCCCGGACAATCGGGCGGCCATCGACGGTGTCGTCGGAACCGAGATCGTGGCGAAATCGGCGCCCGACGGTTATACGGTGTTATTCGTCTCCAGCAGTCATGCTAATAACGCTGCGATAGGGCATAAACTGCCTTACGATACGATCAAGGACTTCGCGCCGCTTACACAGACGGCAAATCAACAAGTCGTATTGGTCGTGAATCCTTCGCTCCCGGTGAAGTCGGTCAAAGAGCTGATTGAGTATTCGAAGTCCAAACCCGGTGGGCTGAACTTCGGTTCGAGTTCTAATGCCACGCAGTTGCCGATGGAGCTCTTTAATTCCATGACGGGGCTGAAGATGGTGCACATACCCTATAAGGGGGCGTCACCACTGCTCATCGATTTGCTCGGAGGACGCGTCGAACTGTCTTTTGCCCCGGCAGTCGCGACGCGCCCGTATGTCGTGGCCGGAAAGCTGCGGGCGCTGGCCATCGGCGACATCAAGCGCTCGGTCGCGCTGCCGGATATTCCCACGGCGGCGGAAGCGGGGGTGCCCGGTTACCAGGCGACCATCTGGAGCGGGTTGCTGATGCCGGCGAAGACTCCCACGGCCATCGTCGAGCGCATGAGCAAGACTCTGATAGCCATAGTGCGCGAGCCCTCATTTAAACAGTGGGCGACGGAGAACGCATCCGATCCCGTGGGCAGCACTCCTGACGAGTTCGGCAAATTCATCCAGGCAGAGATCGTCAAGTGGTCGCGGATTGCAAAACAGGCGGGCGTCAAGGCAACGGACTGACGGGCGCAACCAAGGGAGCGATCTGGCCTGCACATATGGAGTTCGTGGTTCGTCGCTTCTTGCTGGCGAACCGCTCAATGCATGGCGGGCATAAAAATGACGCGCATCCCCTACAAGTGCTGTGCGCTGGCACTCAATGCCTTGATGGGGGGGATGGTATTGTTACTTGTCCGGCGGCCCTCGGCATGCTGGTTGGTGGTTGATATCTGCTAAAGTTCAACGGAACAGGATGTCATGCGCGGCACCCTCGTGATAGATTCACGACAGGGGCAGGCGAGCGCAGGAACCCCGCGCGAACCTAACGAATCAATGGGAGAACCGTAGCGTGAATACCAGATCGTGGCCGTGGCAATTTTTTGGTGGTTTGTTGTTGATCCCGGCGTTCGATGCCTGCGCAGCGCAGGCCGCGTCGACGCTTCCAAGTTATCCCTCCAAGTCAATACGCATCGTGGTGGGCATGGCGCCGGGGGGTGGAACCGACATTGCCACGAGGCTGTTTGCGCAAAAACTCAGCGAATCGGTGGGCCAGACGGTATTATTGATCTTTCCTAAATACATGACAACCGATCGTTCGCTCATGCGTTACATTTCCATAGGGTTGATTGGAGATGATGGGCATGGCAAAGAAGCGGTTGAACGAAGCAACAAAGAAGCGGTTGCGCG
>CANJQI010000296.1 GCA_947476215.1 Betaproteobacteria bacterium | reverse complement strand
TATTTCGCGTTCGCCTTCTTGACGAATTCGTTGGTAAAGGTTTCGTCGAGACGTATCTCGTTGGACTTGATGGCTGGATTCCCCGCCGCAAGCATGGCCAGCGTCGCCTTCGCGCCGACCCCTGAAATGGTGCCATCCGGAGAAAACGCTTCCTTGACCTTTTCGAAGGCAAAAAGATAAACCCCGCCGTCACCCATCAAGAACGCGCCGGGCACCGTTTTGATGACATCGGAGGCGCCGGCCTTCGCCAGCCACTTGTCGGCGCGCACGATGGCATTGGTCAGTGCCTGCACCGTATTGGGATTTTCGTTGACATATTTTGTCGGTGCATAAAGGCTGGCGGCCGGCAACTCGCCGCCGAACGTCGCCACCGTGCCCTTGACAGTACGCCAGTCGGCGATGATCTTGATATCGCCTTCCAGTTCGAGCTTGGTCATCATCGGATCGATATTGGATATCGCATCGATCTGCCCGCTTTTCATGGCGGCAACACCACCCGCGCCCGTACCCACGCCGACTATCGATACGTCTGTGGGCTTTAACCCGTCCTTGACGAGCAGGATGTTGAGCAGCAGGTGCGTCGATGACCCCGGCGCCGATACGCCTATCTTCAGCCCCTTGAGATCTCGCGGCGACTTGTAGCTTGCCGCCTTCGCCTTGGATATCCCCACCGAAACTTGCGGCAAGCGGCCCATTTGCACGAAAGCAATCAAGGATTGCTTCTTGGACTGCATGTTGATGGTGTGCTCATACGCGCCCGACACTACGTCGGCGCTGCCACCGACCACCGACTGCAGCGCCTGCGAACCACCGGCGAAATCGCTGATCTTTACATTCAGTCCTTCGTCCTTGAAGTAGCCCTTCTGCTCCGCGATAGTGAGCGGAAGATAGTAGAGTGACGCCTTGCCGCCCACGGCAATATGCACGTCGCGTTTCTCGGGCGCGCCCTGCGCGTGGACCAGCGCGGCGAGCGCTGCCAGGCAAGTTCCCACGAGTAGCTGCTTGATTATTCGCATGATTTTCCTTTCGGGCATTCGGCAGTGGGTGCTTGAAACCGGCAAATGCTCCCACACCAATATTCGAGCGTCAATATCCAATCCATTGGATGTGGTACTGCGCTGAAAAGCGACGGCAGGGCGACTGAATTTAACCTGCATGACAGCGTAGCATGCACGGAGAAACCGCAATCAAGATTACGTGGGTGGAGTAGCCGCTGCTTACGAAGTGATTACATATAATCCCGTTCACGACGGGATCTGCGTAACACGGTGAGTGACATTTTGGTAGGGCGTCGCGGGATCGAACCGCGGACCTACTGATTAAGAGTCAGCTGCTCTACCAACTGAGCTAACGCCCCATATGCAACACAGCCATATTTTACATCAAGAAACGGGAATATCTGACGACGGAACCCAGAAAAGCAATGAGGCGCACCGAAACCGCCGTGCGGTCGATGCGCCCCACATTTTGCTGACCGGCCTCTAACTGAACAAGGCCGCCGGTAAATTAGCCTTTCAGGCAGCTGCTCATGAATTTCTTGCGGTCACCGCCTTTGAGATTCTTGTCTTTGGCATCGGCGCTGCATGACTTCATTTTCGCGCGTTGAGCTTTTTGCTTCTCGGTGGGCTCTTTCTTGGCTTTCTTGGCGGCTTTCTTTTCGCCCGTTGCCGCCGCTTTTTTCTCAGCCGCCGGTGCAGCCTTATCCTGTGCCTGTGCCTGTGCCTGCGCTAACGGCGCAAGTGCGAAAATGAAACATATTGCCGCGATTATTTTCTTCATTTCTGCTCCCTCTCAAGTAATTAAAGATTCCGTCATGCCGGCCCGGGGCACTACCTAGTGCCGCCCCATTCCGAGAGATTATTATAACGCCTGTGCCGTCAAGTTGGATGACAAAGTCCGAAAACCCCTGCGATCAGCTTATAGGACTCCAGCCGGGTCGCATAATCTCCGGTAATCGTGATTACCATCAGTTCATCGGCGTCGAATTTTTCACGCAATTCGAGTAGTCGCGCCTTGACCGTGTCGGGTGCGCCCAGGATGGCCCGACGCCGGTTGTAGGTGACGCGCGCCTTTTCGGTGGCATTGTAGTGATAGGCTTCGGCCTCCTGCTGGCTGGGGACCGGCAAATTTCGACCGTAATCCGAATTGAGACGGCGCAAGTCTATGCTGGCCGCGAGGCGCTCGGCCTCGGCATCGCTTTCCGCGCAAATAACGAATACCGCCAGTAACGCGTGCGGCTGACTCTCACGTTGCGACGGTTGAAAATTTTGTTTGTAAGCGCGCATCACATCGGCACCATCGTCAGCACTGATGAAATGCGCGAAAGCAAAACGCAGCCCCAGCTGGGCGGCGAGCGCACCGCTGTAATCTGACGAACCCAGCAGCCACACGTCGGGCGCTGTCTCGCCGGAGGGCTGCGCCTTGACACTGGCGAACGGGTGTTCGACCGGCAGCGCATCATCAAGGTAAGCCACCAGGAACTGGACCTGTTCGGGGAAATGCTCGGCGCCCGAATAACGTCCCTCGCCCATGGCCATGGCCGTCGCGCGATCGCCGCCGGGCGCACGTCCGACGCCCAGATCGATACGCCCCGGATACAGCGCCTCCAGCATCCGGAACTGCTCGGCGACCTTGAGCGGGCTGTAATGCGGCAACAATATGCCGCCGGTTCCAACGCGCAGCGTGGAGGTCACTGCCGCTATGCGCGCCACCAGTATCTCGGGACACGGGTCGGCGAGCGCGGCAAGTGCGTGATGCTCGGCCAGCCAGTACCGGTAATAACCGAGCTGCTCTGCAACCTGTGCGAGTTTGATGGTTTCCGCAATCGCCTGCGCCGGCGTGTGGCCGCTGATGATCGGCGATTGGTCGAGGATGCTGAGTTTTAACGTGGGCATGGGATCAAAGGTCGGAAGCGGCGAGAAACTCTTTTAACACGCCATTCCATGCCAGCGCCAGATTATTACGGTTGTAACCACCGCCGCCGAAACCCATGATGCGCCCCTGTGCAGTATCGTTGGCAATCCGGCACAGGCTGCGCGCGGCGTGCGCATGCGCCGCGGGCGAGTATTTGAGATGCGCCAGCGGATCGCCGTCCAGGCTGTCGGCGCCGCACTGGAACAGAATGAATTCCGGTTTGTGCTGTCTGAGAAAATCGGCCACGCGTTCCCACTCCCGAATAAACAGCGCATCTCCTGCGCCCGGCTGCATCGGAATGTTGAACTTGGTGCCCAGCGCTACGCCCTTGCCGCGCTCTTCGGCATCGCCGGTGCCGGGATACAAATACCTGCCGTCTTCGTGTATGTCGGCGATGATCAGCTCCGCATCGCTTTCGTACGGATAATAAAGTCCGTCGCCATGGTGCACATCGATATCAACATACGCGATGCGTTTAACACCAAACTTCGAGCGCAGGGTATCGATCACCACGCCGCAGTCGTTGAAAACGCAGAATCCGGCGCCACCCTCGCGCCGCGCGTGGTGCAGACCGCCGATCGGCTGAAAGGTGCGATAACAATCACCGTTCATGATGCGCTCCAGTCCTTCGAGCGCCGCGCCCACGACCGCAGACGAGGCCTCGTAGACACCGGCGTAAGCGGGCGTGTCGCCGTAGTCTATGGAACCATGGCCCAGCACTGACAGCTCGTCGACACGACCGACGTAGTCGGGCACATGAAAACGTTCTATCTCTTCGCGCGTCGCCGAACGCGGTGCGACAATTTTCGCGCGCTTGTCCAGACCCTGTTTCAGCGTTTCTTTCCAAAACGCATCCTGGCGGTCGGGACCAAATGGGTGGCCATGGGGAAATCCATATTTACCCATGGCCTCGCCCACGTACAACACCACTTCTTTTGACATCGATACGTCCTTCAAAAAAGCGCCAGTTGTCCATCCGGTTCAGGCTTGCGGAAGTGCGTCACATCCAGCGCACGAACATGATCACGCCGGTTGATTCCATAACGTCGACTAGCCATGTCGAAACGCTGCCGCAACAAATCCGCAAACTCTCCGCTGCCGCGCATGCGAGTGCCGAAATCCGGGTCATTGTCGCGTCCGCCGCGCATTTGGTGTACGCGGCTCATGACGTGCTCCTCCTTCAACGGATAATGCGTAC
>CANJQI010000295.1 GCA_947476215.1 Betaproteobacteria bacterium | reverse complement strand
GCGTTTTCTCCGGATGGCACCATTTCAGGGGTCGGCGCGAAGGCGACGCTGGCCATGCTTGCGGCGGGGAATCCAGCCATCAAGTCCAACGAGATACGTCTCGACGAAACCTTTACCAACGAATTCGTCAAGAAGGCGAACGCGAAATACAAGTAATCAAGTCATCGATGAGCAACGCGCTCGTACTAGAAAACATCACCTGCGCGTTTGCATCGCAAGACGATCCGTCGCGACCCTATGTCGCGGTGCAGGATACGACGCTACGGGTGGGTGCGGGTGAATTTGTTTCCGTGGTGGGGCCTACCGGTTGTGGAAAGACGACGCTGCTCAATGTGGCCGCAGGCCTGCTCCAGCCTTCGAGTGGATCGGTGCGCGTTTTCGACGAACTGATCGACGGTGTCAACCGGCGGGCGGGTTATCTCTTTCAATCCGAAGCGCTGATGCCGTGGCGTGACGCGCTCGGCAACGTGATCGCGGGTCTGGAGTTTCGTGGTGTCCCAATCGACGAGGCGCGGCAGCGCGGCAACGACTGGTTGAGGCGCGTGGGCCTCGCCGGATTCGGCAGCCGCTATCTGCACCAGCTGTCGGGCGGGCAAAGAAAGCGTGTGTCGCTGGCGCAGACGCTGATCATGGATCCGAAAATCATATTGATGGATGAGCCGTTCTCGGCACTTGACGTGCAGACGCGCCAGTTGATGGAAAATGAGTTGCTCGATCTATGGCAGGCCGACCGCAAGTCAGTGCTGTTCATCACGCACGATCTCGAAGAAGCGATCGCCTTGTCGGATCGCGTGATCGTGCTTTCCGCGGGGCCCGCAACGCATCCGATCGGCGAGTACCAGATCGATATGGAACGGCCGCGTGACGTATCGGAAATCAGGATGACGCCGCGTTTCAGCGAGCTGCATTCAAAAATCTGGCAATCGATGAAGCACGAAGTGCTCAAGGGCTATGCGCAGCAACAGCAAAAATAGCGTTGGATTCTGGACGCGCATTGCGCCGCACCGCGGCAATCTGCGCCTGTGGCAGGTGCTGGTTCTGCTGTTGGCGCTGGCGCTGTGGCACGTCTTCACCAGCCCCACCTTGCTGCCGCCGATTTATTTTGACGATAACAATAAGGCGGCGTTTTTCTTTGGCGAACCCGTCAAGGTGGCGAGCCAGCTATGGGAGTGGTTCTGGGGCGGCGAAATATACCGTCATCTGTGGATCACGCTGGTAGAGACGCTGCTGGCGTTCCTGATCGGCACTGTATCCGGCGTAATCGCCGGCATGTGGCTCGCGCTCTCGCCCATGGCCGCGGCGATCTGTGATCCGTATATCAAGGCGTTGAATGCGATGCCGCGTGTGATACTGGCGCCGATTTTTTTCGTGTGGTTCGGACTCGGCATGGCGTCCAAGGTTGCGCTGGGCGTGACCCTGGTATTTTTTATCGTTTTTTTCAACGTCTATCAGGGCGTGAAGGAAGTCAGCCCGGTGGTGCTCGCCAATGCGCGCATGCTGGGCGCGTCGCCACGCCAACTGTTGCGTCATGTCTATCTACCCAGCGCCATGAGCTGGGTGTTCGCAAGCCTGCATAACTCCGTGGGACTGGCTTTCGTCGGCGCCGTGGTGGGCGAGTATCTGGGTTCCGCGGCGGGCGTAGGCTACGTCATCCACCAGGCTGAAGGGGTATTCGATATCAATGCGGTATTCGCGGGCATACTCCTGCTGACGGCTTTCGCGCTGGCGCTCGATGGGCTGGTCAGCATCGCTGAGAAACGCCTGATGGTGTGGCAACCCCGTAGCGCGGAGACCGAGCGGATCTTCTAGTCCTTTTCCGGCAATGTTGGCAGGGTCGGTTTCGAAGGGTCGATCGCCTTGACGTCCGCAATGCGGTGCATCTGCGCAGCCAGCGTGTAATAGCCGCACACACCGACTAGGTCCACCAGTTGGCGTTCGCCAAATGTCGTCTTGGCCTTGTCGAACAGTTCGTCCGAGACGCCGTGCGTGCGCTGCAGTTCCATCAGGAAGTCATAGACGAGGGCTTCGTCAGCCTGCATTTGCGACGGACGTCTGCCGTGCGCCAGATCGTTGACCGTTGCTTCCGATATGCCAGCCTTGATCGCGAGTGCGTGATGCGACTGCCATTGGTACTGCGACGACCACACACGCGACACGATCAGTATCGCGAATTCATTCAGGCGCGGCGGCAGTGCCGTGCCCTTGCGAAAATATTCCATGACCTTGGACAACCGTGCCGCGAGTTCCGGGCTGCGTATCATGATGTTGAGGCCGCCCTGCACCTTGCCCGCTGCAGCGGCAGGCGTGCTCAGGCGTCCCCACGACGCGTAGTTCTGCAGCAGCGTCTTCTGCTCTTCGCTCATCTGCTCGTGGGTGAGCGGCGGGAAGCGCGGCGTGTCGTTTGTGTGTGGCACTTGTTCTCCTTTTATATCAATTTGTGTCTATTCACTCTATTCGGTGCGCACACTTTCCCTAGCCCGGAAGGAGTCGGCAGGACGTATTCCGGGAAAAGCCACCGTGCATCGAAAGCACGTAAGTGCGCGGACCTGTGTTTCCCCGGAATCCGGCCATGATAAATTCATGGCCTTCTTCCGGGCTACGTGCTGCTCAATTACTTATATAACTATTTCAACGCAAGTAGCGCGGTCAGCGACTTTGCGTTTTGAACTTTCTCCAACGCAAGCACGCGATTGACGATGTCGTCGCACATATTTTGCGGATAGACACACCTGGCCAGTTTCAAGAATTTGCCGACGACCTCAGCCTCACTGGCGAAACCGCTGCCGTGACCTGCACCCACGGTCTCTTCGTATTCGCTGCCATCTGTGAGGCGAACATGGACTCGCGACAGATGGCGCGCCGGTGCGCCCTTCGCCGTAATCGCGGGATCTTCTCTCATGGTCACTTTGGCGGCCAGTGCGACGCGTCTCGCATCGGTGCGCGCAGATTCACTGAACTGGTCGACAAACACGTCGCCTTCCAGCAGCATGGTTGCCGTGCAGTAGCTGAGGTTCATCTGCGCCGCCGTCAGTCCGTCGGGGCTGTACTTGAAGCCGACGTGATCGACGGTGGATTTTGATCCGTGGACGACCACGGTATCAACCTCGTCGGCGGTAAACGGACGGCGCGTGTGGACGAGGCGGATCGCGTCCAGCGTGTTGTGTATCGATGCGGCACAGGAATAGAACTTGAGCGTGACCTGCAGCGTCTCGTATCGACTTCCCAGCTCCGACGATAATTCACCGAGCCTGAAGCGGTCCTGCGACCGTGAGAACGTGGTGCAAAAGCCGCCGTACTCGCTTTCGAATACGTTCATGATGCCGGTGAATCCTGCTTCGGCGAGGCATGCCGCGTAAAGTCCGCTTTGCGCGGCGCGGCCCGCGTGCATGCTTTTGACCATGGCGCCATATTGCGCCGCCATCAGACCGCAAGCCTGTGTGCCGGCGATGCCCAGCGCATGCACGGCCTGGTCGGCGGGCAGGCGCAGGCACGATGCTGCTGCGGCCGCCGCTGCAAACGTGCCGAGCGTGGCCGGCGCATGCCAGCCTTGCGCGAGATGTTCTTGTCCCATGCACATGCCGACGCGGCTGCCCACTTCATATCCGGCGATGACCGCGGTCAGGAAATCACGACCGCTCACGTCACGCAGTTCGCTCAAGGCGACCACCGTCGGCAGGATCACGCTGCCACCATGCAGCGTGCCGCGATGATGCGTGTCATCCAGTTCGAAACCCTGCACCATGGTGCCATTGACCAGCGCCGCGTGCGGCGCCGACAGGCGATGCGGTGTTGCCCACTGGCTGCAGCTGAGCGTGCGGTCCGTGTTGCGCAGCGTGTTGCTCAACAGTGCAACATGGTGGCGGGTCGAACCGTAGATGCCACACCCGAGCGCATCGAGTATCAGCAGCTTGACGCGGGTTCTGACTTCCTCGGGTATGGCATCGTAGGTCATGCCTGCGACGCACGTTGCGAGCGCCTGGGTATGGGGATTTGCAGCGCTGGAACTGGTCATGTGAGCAGTGATATCAGTGGGGTTAGGTCCTGCAGCTTGTCCAGATCGCGAACGGTAGCCAGTATGCTTTCGGTTCTGTCCGCGTTCGCAACCACCGACGCCAGGCCGCGAAACTTGTCTTCG
>CANJQI010000294.1 GCA_947476215.1 Betaproteobacteria bacterium | reverse complement strand
CCGTAGAGCGTGGCTTTGCCGCGCGTATGCTCCGACAGCACCAGATCATTGACGATCTGTCCCCAGCGCTGGTTTGCGCCATAGAGGCCCGAGCCTATGGTATCGAGTAGCGCCAGCGTGGCACTTTGGGCGAGATCGTCGCGCAATGGCATTGCGGTGAGTGACGCGATGAATTCAACAAGCTTGATCGATGCAGAGGTCATAATTTCTCTCAATATCAGTAAAGCGAGCCACCCGGAGGAAATGGCGAGCGCCGGCCAACGAGTGCCTCGAGCATGATGACTTCAGCGTCGGTGTGATTGACAACCGAGGCAGGTGCGGTCACGCCATTTTCTATCCATAACGGCCGTTCGTGGTGGCTCGTCCGATAACTTAACGGTTGACCGTTGGTCGGCGTCAATTCCACCTCGCCGTAGCACAGGCAGAAGTAACTTTTTGCCGGCTCGGCTTCAATATAGCAGCCGGTGCCGCGTATGCCTATGGTGGCCGTGGTGGTGGCGATCTGCCGGTTGCCCTTGCCAAACACCGACAGCAGACCGCCGCTGACCACGCGCAGGAAATCGGCGATGCCGGTGTGCCCCATATCGACCTGGCTGTTGGCGCGCAGGAAAAAGGCGTTATCTCCCATGACGTAGACCGCACTTGCGCGTGCGCCTGTCGTAACCACGTCGCCTGGGCGCACAGGAGTTCCGTTGCGCGCCGGTTTGCCGTTAACCTGAACATCGCCATTTGCACGGCGTATGCCCTGCTGAAAGGCACGGGGTTCGGCCGCGAGAGCCTGATGGATCAGCCCTCCTATTCCGCCAGCCACGCCGATGGCCAGGTTTTGAAGGATTCTGCGCCGCTCGGGATTTCTCATCTGATAGTGTCCATGATAGGTAAAAAAATGGAATTCGATTGATGCACCGCAGGTGAAGATACAGCAGCACCGCCGGCAAATCTACTATGGCGACGCTGGGGGCGGGGGACCATGATATTCATCCTTCGCTATGGTTGGTCGCCGACGATGAACTCAGCTTACATTGATCAGTTCTCAATTTTCGACTTCGGAATAGTATACTGACTGCGCGATGACAAATTAGGCTGGAATACACCGAATTCAGGGTTAAACGGGGGGATACGTGGCAGCAAATAGGATATGGATACGACTGGCCATGTTGTTCGCATGGCTGTTCTCATCGGTGGCAGTCGCGCAGAACTATCCGACCAAGCCGGTGCGTCTGGTGGTTGGATTTGCCGCGGGTGGAGGCACGGACACGCTGGCGCGGCTGATCAGCAGAAAGCTGGCAGACACGTGGCCCCACGCGCTTATCGTCGAAAACCGGCCCGGCGCCGACGGATCGATCGCGACGGAAATCGTCGCCAAATCACCGCCAGACGGTTACTCGCTGGTGATGGTTTCGAGCGCGCTTGCCATCACGCCTTTTCAGCAAAAACTCTCCTACGATCCCATCAAGGACCTGGCGCCTATCACGTTGGCGGCATTGACACCCGATCTGTTGCTGGTCCATCCGTCGCTGCCGGTGAAAACGGTAAGGGAACTGATTGCGCTGGCAAAGCCGCATCCCCGCAAACTGAGCTTTGGCTCAAGTGGGGCGGGGACGTCGCCGTACCTTGAAATGGAAATGTTGCAAGCCATGTCCGGCATTGAACTAGTGCATGTGCCATACAAAGGCAGCGCGCCGGCACTCATTGACCTGATGGGCGGGCACATTCAGGTACTGTTGGGCGCGATCCCGACGACATTGGCGCAAGTCAAGGCCGGCAAGGTTCGGGCGCTGGCAGTGAGCAGTGCGCGGCGCTGGCCCGCCGTTCCGGAATTGCCGACCATCGCGGAGTCCGGCCTGCCCGGATTTGAAGCCGCGTCGTGGTTCGGCATGCTGGCGCCGGCGGGAACGCCGCCTGCAGTCATCAACAAGATACAGGCTGACATCGCCGCGGCGCTCAGCACCGCTGACTCGAAAAAATATTTTGAAGGCAGTGGATATGCCGGCATTGCCAACAAGCCCGAGGAATTCGGCGAGCTCATACGCAGCGACATGGCGAAGTGGGAAAAGGTCATCAGAACAATCGAGGCCAGGAAGCGCTGATCAGCGTTTCCTATAGGCTGTAAATAATGTTACGAAAGAACAGGATGCGTATGAATATCCAGTTGCGGGTGCTGCTTTCGGCAATTACGTTGTCGGCGAATATGGTGGCCACCGTGTACAGCCAGTCGTATCCATTAAAGTCCGTGCGCCTGGTGGTGGGTTTCTCCGCCGGCGGCGGCACGGACGCCATTGCACGCCTGATCAGCAGGAAACTCGATAGCTGGCCCCACGCGCTGATCGTCGAGAATCGCGCCGGTGCCGAAGGCGCGATCGCAACCGAATTGGTTGCCCGGGCGCCGGCCGATGGCTACACGCTGGTGATGGTGTCGAACGCGCACACGATTACGCCGTATCAGCAAAAACTTTCCTACGATCCGGTGAAAGATCTGGCGCCCATTACGCAGGTTGCCTCCACGCCCGATTTGTTACTGGTGCATCCTTCCTTGCCGGTGAAGACCGTCAAGGAGTTGATCGCTTTGGCCAAAGCACGCCCGGGGACACTAAATTTCGGCTCCAGCGGATCCGGGGCTTCACCTTATCTCGAAATGGAACTGTTTCAGTCGATGGCAGGAATTGTGATGGTGCACGTGCCGTATCAGGGAAGTGCGCCGGCGGGCATGGCACTCATCGGCGGGCATATCGAACTCATGTTTGGTTCGGTGCCATCAACGTTGCCGCATGTCAGATCGGGCAAGCTGCGCGCCATCGCGGTGAGCAGCGCACGCCGCTGGCCCGCGGTTCCGCAGATACCGACGGTCGCCGAATCAGGGCTGCCGGGGTTCGAGGGCAGTGTCTGGTATGGATTGCTGGCGCCGGCTGGTACGCCGGCGGCCATCATCAGCAGGATTCAGGCTGATGTGGCGACGGCAATTAATACTGCGGATGCTAAAAAATATCTGGAAGGCACAGGGTTCGCCGGCATTGCAAATAAACCAGACGAGTTCGCCGAGGTCATCCGCAACGACATGGCACGCTGGCAGGGCGTGTTGCGGAAGATCAACGAGAAGAAGCGTTAGTTAAGAGACGCAACCATCCCCCCATCCACATGCAGGTTCGCTCCGGTCATGAAGCCGGCCTGTTTTGAGGCGAGGAACGTGATCACGCCGGCAAACTCTTCCGGTGTTCCCAAGCGGCCCATGGGAACGCGTTTGATGCGATCCGCAATGTGCTCGGGTGTGCGCGGTGTCGGAGTGTCTATCGAGCCCGGCCCCACGGTATTGACGGTCACGCCTTTGGAAGCGATTTCGTTGGCCAAATGTTTCATGTAGGCGGTCAGGCCGGAGCGAAACACCGTCGATAGTCCGTGGTGCAGCATGGGCTGTTTGACCGAGGCCGAGGTGATGGCGATGACGCGTCCCCAGCCCCGTTCGATGATCAAGGGCACTATCCGATTGGCGATCAGCACCGCGCCGCGCAGTTGAGTTTGATAGGCATCTTCCCAACGCTCGTCATCGGTTTCCTCGAGCACCTCGCGCAGAGCCCGCGGTGGACGCCCGGTGTTGAGCACCAGAATATCGGGTGCGCCGAATTTCTTCTGTGTTTCGCTGACCAGACGTTCGATATCCGCGGAGGAACGCATGTCGCCGGGCACCGCGAGCACGGGGACCTTGTACTGCTTCTCGATTTCCGCAGCGGCGGTGCGCAACAAATCGGCGGACCGTGCGAACATGACGACCTTGACGCCTTCCGCGGCCAGTCCTTGCGCAACGGCTTTGCCTATTCCTGAGCTGCAGGCGGTGACGACCGCAACTTTTCCGGCTATTCCAAGATCCATATCGCGATTTCCTTATCAGTATTCGTTACGGAATAGTAGCAGATATCGCTGCACGGGCGGGGGGGCTGGCAGTGCAAAGTGCGGAGTGCAAAGTGCAGAGTGCAAAGTGCAGAGTGCAAAGTGCAAAGTGCAAAGTGCAAAGTGCAATTTGCGGAGTGAAGAGTGCGTAGCCTTACCGGGGTGTTGGACGCCGGCGTTTTCATCCTATGGTTCTTGCACTTCTAGATCGGGCGGCTTGCTGATATCCTATGCGACTCTTGTTACATCCGAACACCGAATGATTCTTTCTATAGACGGGAACCCATG
>CANJQI010000293.1 GCA_947476215.1 Betaproteobacteria bacterium | reverse complement strand
GGTCTTTGATTTTCATGCAAAATGACCGTCATGGTGGAGATCGCCGATGATGGTGTTGATGCACGGGAGTTCCAACGCGATCTGGGGTCCCGTTTCCACGCCGCGCCCGCGGTAAAGCTGGTGGTGAAGGTCGCGACACGCGGCGAACCAGATCAATATACGGGCGTTACACAGCTCACAAAAGCGCAGCGCTTGCTGGACAAGCGCAAGGTCTATTGAGAATTACCAAATTAGTGACACTGCGCCCTCATTCGGTTCCGGCCCCTCGCTTCGCTCTCCCCGAGGGAGAAGATAGAAACGAAAGTCTTCATCGACAAAGAAAGTCGCCTGGCGATTATTGCCGCGCTGGATGATGTGCTGCGGCGCGCCTGCAAGACTTAAACGGGGTTTGCGTGGCATGGTCGATCACCGTTGTCATGAATGCTGTCATGGCATCAACGTGCGCGCAGTGGAAAATTTACACTGACCCCATTTATTTACCATTTATTTATCAAGCAGCCAATCTATGGCCTGCACGACGGTGATGCCTTTTATTTCCGGCGCGCGCACTGGCTGATCGAGCGTAATGAGCAGGCACCGCGCCTTGGGATGTTCCAGCCGGGCTTCCTGGAGGGCGCGCACTTCGCGCTCCCACGTCGCCGCATCATGGAGATCGGCACACACCTGAATCAAGGTTTGGCTGCGGTCATGGTGGGTGGCCAGGAAGTCGACTTCGTGGCTGGAGGCGGTGCGCACATAAGCCACCTGCGCGCCGCGCCGCAGGCATTCGTGCAGGACGATGGTTTCGAGGGCATGGCCGGTGTTGGGTTTGTCTGCGGCATCGAACAAGGCCATCAATCCGCTGTCCACCGGATAAATTTTGCGGGGATTCACCTGACGGCGGCGTTCTGATTCGGCAGCGACGCTGATGCTGGTCACGAGGAAGGTGTCTTCAAGATGCGCAAGATATTCATGCAGGCGCTCTTTGCCGATGGCGACGCCGCGTGATTTGAGGTCGTTGAAAAATTTGTTGATGGAGAAGCTGCCCGCCGTATTGCCCAGCAGTTGCTGTACCAGCCAGCGCAGCACCTGCGGCTGGCTGACGTTGTGGCGTTCGACCACGTCGCGCAACAACACCACGTCGACATAGGTTTTCAGCAATTCACTGCGCTCGCGTGCGTGGGCCGGGCCGGACAGGGCCTGCAATTCGGGAAAGCCTCCGTAGGTCAGGTAGCGTTGTAGCATTTGATGCAGCGCCGAGCGCTGTGCCTTGGGCAGGCGCAGACTGTGCTTGGCGGGCAGTGCTGCGTGATGGCGCAGCATTTCGCGGAAGCTGAACGGCGTGACCACCGCCTCCATGGCACGGCCGCGCATGCTCGAGGCGATTTCTCGCGAAAGCAGTTTGGCCGATGATCCGGATACGAACAGCTCGACGGTTTCGGAATCCAGAATGCGCCGCGCAAAGGTTTCCCAGCCGGTGACGAGTTGAATTTCGTCGAGCAGGAAGGTGGTCTTTTCGCGGTCGCGGCGAGCGGGGTAGAGCTTGTAATACTCTTCGATCACCAACTGCAAATCGAGCGCCGTCATGCCCGCCAGACGATCGTCCTCGAAGCTGAAATAGACCAGCGCTTCGCGCGCCGTGCCTGACTTCAGGCGTTCGCCCACAATGCGCCAGAGCAGGGAGGTTTTGCCGGCACGGCGCATGCCGATCACGGCGATGGCTTTGTTGGCGACGGCTGGCAACCAGACATCGCGCGCCGTGAGTTCAGGCACCGGCGCGGCGATGCTGTCCACAATTTTTTGGCGAATTACGCTACGGTAGCTGTCTTGAAGGCGGGTGACCATTTTGGCCTATGAACAATATAGTCTTTTTAAAAGTACTAATTATATCAATCTTGTACTCCATAAAAGTACATATAGTCCATTCTGCTTCGTCGTGTCTACCCGCTCCATGAATGGGGTCAGTGTAACTTTTCAACGGGTGATGCTCAGACAGTGGCGCAGCCGGGTCGCGCACGGCTACTTTTCGGTGGACTGGGATGTCGTTTGGGAGACCGTGCAGCGAGACATCCCTGAATTGCGCCAATGGTTAATGCCTCTGGCGCAAAAGGTGTGATTTTGCAAGCCCTTGCGATGCAAGTTGATGCTACTTTGCTAGGCTCCTCGTCTGGACTCCGATGCGATAATGAAAGACCTGACCCTGCGCCTGCTGCGTGAAAATCTCAAATGGTGCTTTCGACCCAAACCGGTCGCCGAGCTTTCTCCGAACCGGCCATTCAGGCGCCCCACTAACGTGAATAAACCGGATCAGGAAGGTTTCGGGTTTTCTGTGACCAGCGACGCCAGCCGTGCAATCGCGCCGGCCAGACCTTCCGACGTATTGGTCTTGAAAATTAACTCCGTGACCCCGGCTGCAGCGCAGTCCGCCTGCAAGCTTTCGGAGATGAAACCAGAGGCCACCGCCACCGGCAGGTCGGCGCGGATCAGCCTGGCCTCGCGCGCCACGTCAACCCCCGACATGCCCGGCATGTTGTAGTCCGTGACGAACAGGTCGAAGGCTGCCGCGTCGGCCCGCAGCGCTGCCAGCGCTTCGCGCTGGTCTGTGTAACTGCTCACGCGAAAGCCGCTCCGCTTGAGCATCCGTCTGACAACAAACACCAGATCTTGATCATCGTCGAGGTAGAGGATGTGCTGGCCGCCATGATAATGCGACGCGGGAGCGGCGGCGTCAGCGCGATGCGCAGTCGTGGCGCCCGGCGCGACCGGCAGATAGAGCGTAAAGGTCGTGCCCTCGCCGGGCGTGCTGTCGACCGTTATCACGCCCTCGTGGGTTTGCATGATTCCGTACACCACCGACAGGCCCAGCCCGGTGCCTTCGTTCACCGGCTTGGTGGTGAAAAACGGCTCGAATATCTTCGCGCACGTGGCCGCGTCCATGCCCGACCCATCGTCGCTCACGCTCAGCCGCACGCTGAGGCCGGGATGCTGTGCGTACATGGCTTGCAGTTCAGGCCGCGCCCCGGCCAATGCTGCATCGACCTGGGTCGTATCCAGACGAATTTGAATGTGCCCGGATGCGCCGTGCATGGCGTGCATCGCATTGTTGACGAGATTGATCAGGACTTGTTGGATCTGGGTGGCGTCCGCCAGCACCGGCGGCACATCGGCCTCGCAGTGAGCTTCAAGCGTCACGCGCAACAGCATAGTCGCGCATAGCAGTCGCACGCATTCGTCGATCACCGGAGCCAGCAAGATGGGTTTGAGCTCGGTGGTCTGGCGGCGGCTGAAGGTGAGTATCTGTTGCACGAGGCTGCGTGCACGGTTGCCGGCCTTGCAGATTTCGTCCAGGCAGTGCACCACTGCCGCCGGATTGGTTTCCGCGTCTAGCCGCGCGAGATCGGCATTGCCCAGGATAATGGCGATAATGTTGTTGAAGTCGTGAGCGATGCCGCCGGCCAGCGTGCCGATCGCTTCCATCTTTTGCGCTTCGCGCACCTGCTCTTCGAGCGATGCGCGTTTGGCGTCGGCCTGTTTGCGTTCAGTGATGTCCCTGGCGATCGTGGAAGCACCGATTATTGAGCCGTCCTTATCCAGAAGGCAAGAAATGCTCGCGGCAATGTGAATCAATCGACCGTCCTTGCGCTGACGAATGGTCTCAAAGTTCGCTATCTTCTCTCCCCGCGAGATACGTGCCAGAATCTCGATTTCCTCGTTTGCCCGGTCCGCGGGAATTAGCATCTGCATCTGTCGGCCGACCGCTTCTTCGGTCGTGTAGCCGAAGATCTTTTCCGCAGCCGGATTCCAGCTGACAATCACTCCGGCCATTGTCTTGCTGATGATTGCATCGTCGGTAGAATTCACCACAGACTTGAATCGACGCAACTCCATCTCTGCCTGCTTGCGCACAGTGATATCGCTCAGAACGATGTTTACCCCGGAGACGCGACCTTCGGCGTGGACGCAATCAAGCTGCGCCTGGAACACTGCACCATCACCACGTTGCAGCGTCAGTTCAATCCGGCCTTGCCCGCCACCTTTTTTCACTTCCTGAAAATGCAGAATCCAGCGATTCAGATCAGCAGCAACGACCAACGACATGAAGGCTCGACGCAACAACGCCGTGCGCGCCCGCCCCAGCAGCGTGGTCGCTGTGAGGTTGATTGCCGCGATCATGCCATCGGCGCCGAGGTTGATATAGCCGACCGGGGCGAACTCATATAGATCGGCATAGCGGTCGCGCGATTCCAGCAGTGCAATCTG
>CANJQI010000292.1 GCA_947476215.1 Betaproteobacteria bacterium | reverse complement strand
CTCCTACATACACGCCGAAGCCTACGCGGCGGGCGAACTCAAGCACGGCCCGCTCGCACTGGTCACGGATCAGATGCCGGTGGTGACGATAGCACCCAACGACGCGTTGCTAGAAAAGCTAAAATCAAACATTCAGGAAGTGCGTGCCCGCGGCGGGCAGCTATTCGTATTCGCCGATGCCGATACGCATATCCAGTCGAGCGACGGCATCTTTGTCATACGCATGCCGGAGAACTACGGTGCGTTGTCGCCCATCCTGCACGTCGTGCCGCTGCAACTCCTGGCCTATCATTGCGCGCTGGCGCTGGGCAATGACGTAGACAAACCGCGCAATCTTGCAAAATCGGTAACAGTCGAGTAAATATGAACAGTTACCAGAGTTCCCAGCGCGCTTCCGGTGCGCATGATTATTGAAATTGTCCGAAAAGCCACTAATAAACCTACGAGGAAATAAATGTCACAGCAACCCGAAGATTACGCCCATATCCGCGACCCTCTACGCGACTTGTGCAGCAAGTTTCCCGGTGAATACTGGCGCAAGATCGATGAAGAAATCGGTTACCCCGATGCCTTCGTAAAAGCGCTCACTGATGCCGGCTGGCTGGCGGCGCTGATTCCCGAGGAATACGGCGGTTCCGGACTCTCGGTCTCGGAAGCGACCGTGATCATGGAGGAAATCAATCGTTCGGGTGGCAATTCCGGCTCCTGTCACGGCCAGATGTACAACATGGGCACCTTGCTGCGGCATGGCTCGGAAGAACAGAAGCGCAAGTATCTTCCCAAAATCGCAACCGGCGAATTACGCCTGCAGTCGATGGCGGTAACCGAGCCTACGGCCGGCACCGATACCACCAAGATCAAGACCATGGCCGTCAAGAAAGGCGACCGTTATGTGGTCAACGGGCAAAAGGTATGGACGTCGCGTCTGCAGCACTCGGAACTCATGGTCCTGCTCGCCCGCACCACGCCACTCGATCAGGTCAAAAAGAAAACCGAAGGCATGTCGGTATTTCTCGTCGATGTGCGCAGCTCCTTGGGCAAAGGCATGACCGTGCGGCCGATCCGTAACATGGTCAACCACGAAACCAACGAAGTCTTCATGGATGACATGGAGATCCCCGAAGAAAACCTGATCGGGGTCGAAGGCCAGGGCTTCAAGCACATCCTGACCGGCATGAACGTCGAACGCTGCCTGATCGCCGCCGAGTGCATAGGCGACGGTTACTGGTTTATCGAGAAAGCCGTCAACTACGCCAAGCAGCGCGTCGTCTTCGACCGGCCCATCGGACAGAACCAGGGCATACAGTTCCCTATCGCGCGCTCCTACGTGAATGTCGAAGCAGCAAACCTGATGCGCTTCAAGGCGGCATCACTGTACGATGCCGGCAAACCCTGCGGCGGAGAAGCCAACATGGCCAAGCTGCTGGCGGCCGATGCGTCGTGGGAAGCCGCCAACGTTTGTCTGCAAACGCATGGAGGTTTTGGTTTTGCCGCCGAATACGACATCGAACGCAAATTCCGTGAGACGCGCCTGCATTCCGTGGCACCGGTTTCACCCAATATGATTCTGTCGTATGTAGGCCAGCACGTACTGGGTTTGCCGCG
Source organism: Betaproteobacteria bacterium (assembly GCA_947476215.1). Taxonomy (GTDB): domain Bacteria; phylum Pseudomonadota; class Gammaproteobacteria; order Burkholderiales; family SG8-41; genus PALSA-1004. The sequence continues at coordinate 2,674 of CANJQI010000292.1, read as the reverse complement.
ATCGTTTTGACCTGATCTTCTCCAGACGGGGGAAGTGCTCTAAACCCCTTCCCCGCTTGCGCATACATATCTACACATCTTTGCCCCTGTAGGATGGGTAGAGGCACGAAACCCATCAGCTGCCGCATGTCGCTACGGATACTGTTTGATGGGTGTCGCTACGCTCGACCCATCCTACGCCGTGTCTCCTCACGCAATGGAGAGAAAAGATGTGTAGATGCGTATGCCTCTTGCGGGGAGGACGGGATGTGGGTAGACGTGGAAGACGATCTATGTGGTGTGAAATTTTCACCCCCCCCATCCCCGGAGTCCCCTCACCTGAGGGCTCTCCCCCGCGCTTCGCGCAAGGGAGGGTACAGAGGCATGCCGTATTTGATTTATTGAATATCTTGGCGTCTTAGCGGTTCACCTGCCGGTAGGTTGATATGGAACAACTGGATATTTTTGAGCACACCCGCGGCCTGATGCTTAAGAATGACGTGCTCGCCGCCTTGCGCCGCCGCGATGCGCTCGAAGGGCATCGGACCCTCAAGGTACTCGCCGGGGAATTCCCTGACGATGGCGTGATAAAACCGATGGAAACTCTGCTGGTCACACTGGCGAACGTTGTAACCCGTTTTTCCGCCGCCGATCGATGCGCGGAAGCTATCCACCATATGGAAACCGTGGTGATACCTGCCGCGACGCTGGTGTTCGATAATCACGAGGCAATCGCGTGGCTTGCGCCAGTCTGGCAGGCATTGGCGAAGTCCGCGGAAGGATTGCCGTTTGATAACGATAGACCGAACACACATGCCGCATGGCTATACCTCATAGCCGGCTTTTGGGCACAGTCAAAAATTCAGACAGCGTCGATCCCGTCCTGGCACCGAAATTCCGAAACACTCGCCTGGATGGCCGAAGCCGCGTACGGCGAAGGTGGGCTCGACGCAGCATGGTGCCAGCTCGCGGAATTGGCGTGGATCGACGCTCCGAAGTTCGGCACGCTGGCGCGGCGGCTGAAAACTGACGCGATACTGCAAAAACTCCTGGACGACTTTGACGGCGGCTTTAAATCCGAAGATCCGTCATATCTTGCCTGGTTCCCGGCCTTTCTGCTGATAGAAATCCCAGCGTTGATTTCGATCTTGCGCGAGGCGCGGACACGTGGAAACACAGCACCCGAACGAACCGCGCGCCTCATCATGGAACTGCTCTCTCTGGAAAAACAGGGGCGTCATGCGGACGTCATTGCACAACGAAAACGGCTGCGCGATTATCACGGCGGTTTGTTCTCACGCTATATGTCGACACGATAGTGGCCTCAAAACTCAGCGTCGATAACACCCCACCACTCCCGCAGTCCCCAGCCTTTCAATCTCCGCCCCGCCGTACCCCATCTCGCCCAATATCTCCCGCGTATGCTCCCCCACATGCGGTGCATGTGCGAGACGATCGCCGGTCGCCAGTGGGTGCTGTCCGCAGATGTTGCTCATCGGCACGCGGCCGAGTGTGTCGTTCTCGACCCAGCGCACGGCATCAATACTCTGCACCTGCGGGTCAACGAAAAGATCGTCGTAGGTATTGACCTTGGCTTTGAGGATGTCAATGCCGGAGAGCAGGTCGCCCAGCTCGTTGGATGTTTTGGTTTCAAAGAACGGCCGCAGTTCGGCCATAAGCTGATCGCGATTGAGCACGCGGGCTCGCGAATCTGCATAACGCGGATCGGTGATCCATTCCTCTTTGCCGAGCAGTTTGGCGAGCCGCTTGAAATGTTCATCGCGCCGCGCATTGACGCTCATGTAACCGTCTTTCGTCTTGAACATGCCGACCGGCATGCCGATGGGTTCGGCGGCGCCGCCCTGCAAATGGTGTTCCATCATCGCGCCTTCCTGCAGCGCGAACGCGCATTCGAGCAGGCTTGTTTCGACGTGCGCGCCCCGGCCTTTGGTTGCTTTGCGGTAGAGCGCGGCTGCGACCGCCTGGAAGGCATAGAGCCCGGTCGAAAAGTCGATGGCCAGCATTTCGATGCGCTGCGGGGTGCCGTTGAGGTCGCGATTGATCGACATCAACCCCGTGTAAGCCTGCATCACCGAGTCCGTCGCTGGCTGATCGGCCAGCGGGCCTTGCGGGCCGAAGCCGGTGATGGAGAGGTAAATGACTTCCGGGTTGGTTTGTTTGACGCTCGCGTAGTCGAGCTTGAACTTGTCGATCTTGCCAACGCGATAGTTCTGGATCACTACGTCGCATTCGGTGGCGAGCTTCTGCACGATGGCCACGCCTTCGGCGGTCTTGAGATCGACGGCGAGTGAGCGCTTGGCGCGGTTGACGATCACCGAATGCGCGGTCTGGTCGCCGGTGTGCTTGCCGAGCAGGCGGCTCCAGCAACCCGCTCCCGGCGGTTCGACCTTGATTACGTCAGCGCCGTTGCGCGCGAGGTGCATACCGCAATAGGGGCCGGCGACGCCTTGCGAGAGATCGAGAATTTTTACGCCTTCAAAGGGTAGGTCAGTTGCTGAGGATGGCATTAGTGTTCAATCGGTTGGCAGGATATTGAAAAAGCGTGTCGTTTCGAACCCTCCATTTCCGCCCCCGACTAACGCATTCGAGGGCAGGCTGTGGCGGGCATTCGGAAGATTTTAAATCTATTAAACGTAAGAAGGTTGGGCCCTGCTTGCGTCAGTGCTTTCGTTTT
>CANJQI010000291.1 GCA_947476215.1 Betaproteobacteria bacterium | reverse complement strand
TGGCGCGACGGCACCACGCACATCAGGATGTCGCCGCTGGAATTCATGCAGCGCCTGGCCGCGCTGGTGCCGCGTCCGCGCCTGCATCTGATCCACTTTCACGGCGTGCTGGCCCCCAATGCCGGGCTGCGTGCCGCGATCGTGCCGAGCCCACCGCAGAAACCCGCCGATGATGCAGACGAACACGCGCACGGCGCGCCGGCGCGCATCATTATATGTTTGATTATAAAATGTTTTTTGTGTTTTTCCTCGACGCACGCGGCAGGCCAGGCAGGGACTACTGCGCCAACTTATCCGAGCAAACCGATACGCATCGTCACCACCGAAACCGGCTCGGGCAGCGATCTCATGTTGCGCATCATGGCGCAGCCGCTAACCGTAAACCTCGGGCAACAGGTGATCGTCGACAATCGCGGCGTCATCGCCATCGATGCCGTCGCCAAAGCGCAGCCCGATGGCTACAACGTGCTGTTTTACGGCCCCACGCTGTGGATAGGGCCGGTTTTGAATGATGTTTCGTGGGATCCGCTGCGCGATTTTCTGCCGGTGACTCTGGCAACGCGCGCACCGAACATACTCGTCGTTCATCCGTCTTTCCCCGCGCAATCCGTCAAGGAATTGATCGCGCTGGCGAAAGCCAAACCCGGTTCGCTGAACTACGCCTCGGGTTCCGTCGGCGCATCCACGCATCTGGCGGCCGAACTGTTCAAGGCCATGGCGGGTGTCGACATCGTGCGTGTCAACTACAAGGGCGGCGGGCCGGCGATGAACGCCGTGGTCAGCGGTGAGGTGCCGTTTATGTTTTCCACGCCACAATCGGTGGCGACCAACGTCAAATCCGGAAAGTTAAAGGCCATCGCCATCACCAGCGCCAAACCGTCGCTGCTGGCGCCCGATCTGCCTACGGTAGCCGCGTCAGGCGTTCCCGGTTATGAATCGGCATCGGACTTCGGATTCGTGGTCCCGGCAAAAACACCCGCGCCGCTCATCAACCGCCTCAATCGTGAGTTTGCGCAAGTGCTGGTCATGCCCGACATCAAGGAGCGGCTTTTTCAGCTCGGCATAGAAGTGGTGGCGAGCACACCGCAGGATTTCGCCGCCAAAATCAAATCCGACATGGTCCTCTGGACCAAACTGCTGCGCAAAACAGCTATGCGACAATAAGTAACGCCGCCGATTCACACCCTTATTCGTCGCGTATGCCTGCGTCCCGGATGACTTTTCCCAAGCGGGTAATTTCCGATTTGACCTTGGATGCAAACTGCTCCGGCGTGCCGCCGACCGTTTCGGTTCCCGCATTGAAAAACTTTTCCTTTACGTCCGCCCGGGCGAGGTATTTGACGATATCCTGATTCAGCCGTTCGATGATCGCAGCCGGTGTTTTTAGCGGTGCGAATATCCCCTGCAACGCCACCGACTCATAGCCTTTCAGTCCCGATGCCGCCACCGTGGGCAGTCCGGGAAATAACGCCGATGGCTGCTCACCGGTCACCGCCAGCGCCCTCAGTCGGCCAGACTTGACGTGCCCCGTGACCGACGCGGCGATGGCGAACATCAGTTGCACCTGGCCGCTGATCAGATCGTTGACGGCCAGGCCCGCGCCCTTGTACGGGATGCGCACTATACTGACACCGGCCATATCGCTGAACAGGGCTGCCGCGAGATGCGGTGAACCACCCGCCGTCCCCGTGCCGTAATTGAGTTCTCCCGGTCTCGCCGTGGCCAAGGCGATGAGATCCTTGACGCTTCTGACCGGCAGGGACGGATGCACGACCAGAATATTCGGCGAGCTCGTCACCAAGGCCACCGCTGAAAAATCCCGCAGCGGATCATAAGCCGTCTTGCGCAACAGCGGACCGATCCAGAAGCTGGTGCCGTCGAGCACCAGCGTATATCCATCGGGCGGTGCTTTGGACGCCAGCGCGCCAGCCAGATTGCCGCGATTGTCCACGATCACCTGCTGCCCCAGGCTCTCCGTTAGTCCCTGCGCAATCAAGCGCGACGCAAAATCACTGGCCGCGCCTGGCGCATTGGTAACGATGCGCAGCGGTTTGACGGGAAATCCTTGTCCCGAACTCGCCGTCGTGCTCTGCGCCGCGGCACTGCCTGCGCACACCATCGTGACGCAAGAGAAGAATACGTTCGCAAGATTTTTTATCGAATACATGCAGATCTCTCCTATGATGCAAACGCCCGGCAACGCTTATTCACCCTTGATGCCGGCATCCTTGATCACCTTGCCCCACTTGGCCATGTCGGCTTTGATGATCGCAACGAATTCGTCGGGCGAACTGGCGGCGGCTTCGACGCCGGAAACTAGAAATTTTTCTTTCACATCCGGGCGACCGAGCGTGCGCGCAATTTCCTGATTGAGGCGATTGACGACAGGCGGCGGTGTTTTTACCGGAGCAAAAGCACCATAGATCGAGACCATCTCATATCCGGCGAGTCCGGAAGCTGCAACCGTAACGAGCCCCGGAAACAGCGCCGAGGGGCGTGCGCTGGTAACCGCCAATGCCCTGAGTTTTCCGGACTTGATATGGCTCGCAACGGAGCCGGGAGTTGCGAATATCAGTTCAACCTGTCCGCTGAGCAGGCCGATCACGGCGGGACCACTGCCCTTGTAAGGTATGCGCACGATGTCGACGCCTGCCATCGAATTGAATAATTCCGCAGCGAGATGCACCGCGGAGCCGACCGAACCGGCCGCGTAGTTGAGCACGCCAGGCCTGGTTTTTGCCAATGAAATCAAATCTTTAACCGTTCTGACGGGCACCGAGGGATGCACCACCAGAACATTGGGAGACGTCGCGGTGAGGGTAATAGGCGCGAAATCGCGCGTCGCATCGAACGGCGTGGTACCACGCAGGAACGGCACTATCCAGATACTGCCGCTGTAGAACAACAAGGTATATCCGTCCGGCGCAGCTTTGGAAACAATCTCCGATGCGATCGTGCCACCGGCGCGATTTTCGACGATGACCTGCTGTCCCAGCGTGCCCGCGATTCCCTGCGTGATGAGGCGCGCGACAAAATCATTTCCACCGCCCGGCTCGGCGGTCACGATGCGTATCGTCTTGGCCGGGTAATCCTGCCCCACTGTGGAAGCCGCGCTCAACGCCATTAAGATTGCAGCCAGCATGTGCACCATGATGCGGACTCGCAGCCCTATCCCTCGTGCAATACTTTCCACCGCGTTATGCATTATTCCTCCCGTATCCCGGCGTCCTTGATAACTTTGGCCATGCGCGTCATTTCTGACTTCATCGCTGCAGCCAACTGTTCGGGCGAACTGCCGACGGTCTCTATGCCCAGATCCAGAAATTTGTCTTTCACGTCGGCGCTGTTCAGCACTTTCACCAATCCGTCATTGAGTCTCTGAACTATCGCTGCCGGCATGTTGGCAGGCGCATATATCCCGACTTTGGCGGAATGTTCGAATCCGGGCAAACCCGCCGCCGCAACCGTGGGCAGCGCGGGGAAAAGCGCGGACGACTGCGCGGCGGTAATAGCCAGGGCACGCAGTCTGCCGGCTTTGATATAAGGCATCCCCGGTGAAGGATTGACGAACATCATCTGCACCTGCCCTCCGACCATATCACCCAGCGCCTGAGCACCGCCCTTGTAAGGTATGCGCGCGATATTAACGGCTGCCATGGCCTTGAATAATTCCGGGCCCAGATGCGTCGATGCACCGGACGCTCCCGATGCGTAGTTCAGCACGCCGGGTCTGGACTTGGCCAGCGCGATCAACTCCTTGATCGACCGTGTGGGCAAGGAAGGATGTACGACGATGATGTTGGGGCCGCGTATGGCGAGCGTGACCGGCGAAAAATCCCTGAGCGGATCGTACTGCGCGTCGTCGCGCAGCAGCGGCCCCAGATAAAAACTATTGGCCGCGAGCAACAGGTTATACCCGTCCGGGGGCGATTTGATCACAATCTCACGCGCCAGCACGTTGGGCCGTGCATCGACGATGACTTGTTGACCGAATAACGCCCCGAGCGCCTGCGCGATCACACGTGCCGCGATATCGCTGCTGCCGCCGGCGGTGCCGGTCAGTATGCGTATCGGCTTTACGGGAAATCCCTGCTGCGCGTAAACGTCCGGCGGCAGCGTAACCAGAAGCAACACGCAAGTGCCGAAAATCGTCTTGCGGCCCGGCGCTATGCGCGCGGAGGCTTGATTCATTCTTAATTCCCCGGCTGCGTCGTTTCTACCATCTGAAAATCCGCCTTGCGTGACGAACAATCCGGACAAACCCAGGACTCGGGCACGTCCTGCCAACGGGTACCGGCCGGTATGCCGTCGTCAGGCATGCCGAGTTTTTCGTCGTAGGTAAAGTCGCACAGCGTGC
>CANJQI010000290.1 GCA_947476215.1 Betaproteobacteria bacterium | reverse complement strand
TCGGGACTGCCCAACGCCGAAAGAAAAATCTCACCCCATAATGCGCGGTCGCCGGGCAAATCGCGTTCGTGAAAAACCAGCGCATTGCTGGTACCGCCGCGCATGAATACGGCAGGTATTCTGATCTGTTTCATGTGTGCGTTCTCCTGATGACCACCTTACACGGTGCTCGCGCCCAATGTCAATGCAAAGCCCTGTGCAAAAAAAGCGGTACGCGACAGATTCCCCGGGCTGATATGATCAGCAGTCAATTGCACCAGAGTGCGCAACGCATATCATTCAAGGAGAGAAACGTCATGAGCCCGACCCTGGGATTTATCGGAACCGGATCCATGGGTGGCCCCATGGTCCGCAATCTGCTGAAGGCAGGACATCGCGTCGTCATCTGCGACGCCGATCATAAAGCTGTTGCGCAACTCCGCAAAGACGGCGCAGTACCCGCGGCGACACCGGCCGAAGTCGCAGCGCAGGCAACCACCATATTCTTTTGTCTGCCGTCACTGGCTGTGATCAGCGAGGTGATTTCCGGCGCTAACGGTATCGTGCAGTCAGGCAAAGCGCGTATCTGCGTCAATTTCTCGACCGCAGGCCCGCATTTTGTCGAAGACATAGCCGCGCGGCTGGCGAAGGCGAACATCATCCTGCTCGATTGTCCTATCACCGGCGGCACGCTCAGCGCCGCCGACGGCACGCTGTCCATTACGGTTTCCGGACAGCGCTCCACTTACGACGAAGTCAAGCCGCTGCTGGACTGCGTCGCGCGCGATTTTTTCCATGTCGGCGACAAGCCCGGCCAGGCACAGCTCATGAAGCTCATCAACAACATGCTGTCGTTCTCGGCTTTTATTGCATCCTGCGAAGCCATGGTGCTGGGCACCAAGGCCGGCATGGATCCCAAGGTCATGCTCGATATCATCAACGCCGGTACCGGACGAAATTCGGCGACGATCGCGAAATTCCCGAACAACATACTGCCCCGCACCTTTGACTACGGCGCAAAACTTGCGATCAGCCACAAGGACATTGCGTTATGTCTGGAGCAGGCCGCCGAATACGGCGTACCCATGTGGATGGGCAACACGACCAAGCAAATGATTGACTTTGGCGTCAGCCAACTGGGCGATCAGGTCGACATCACTCATCTAATCAGACTTTATGAACAGTGGGCGGGTACCGAAGTCACGGGACGTAAAAATGGCTAACGACAGCATAATACTGCTGGGATGCGGTGACGTCGGCCCCATACACGAGCCGGTGGAAACTTACAGCGCGCTGGCGCGGCCCACGCTCGCCGCCGCGGATATCCGCTTCGCGCAAATCGAACGCGTTTACTCGGAGCACGGATCGCTGCAACTCCACGCCGGAGTCGGTCACAGCCGCGTCAAACCGCACATGGCGTCGCTCATCAGCGACTGCGGTTTCGACGTGGTTTCTTTCGCCAGCAACCATGCGATGGACTGGGGCGTTGACGCGTTCCATGACACGATGGCGAACATACGGAAGAACGGCGCGCAAGTCGTCGGCGCGGGACGCAACATTGAGGAAGCGCGCCGGCCGGTCATCATTGAACGCCATGGCGTCCGCGTCGCATTCCTTGCCCGCTGCTCCATACTGAATGAAGGCTACGCGGCGAGCGCCGACAAGCCCGGCATTGCGCCGTTGCGCATACACACTTACTACGAAGCCCGCGAAAATCAGCCGGGCACGCCACCCCGGATCGTGACCATACCTCACAAGGGTGATCTTGCAAACGTGACCGAAGATATCGCCGCTGCCAAGAAGGCCGCGCATGTGGTGGTGCTTTCCCTGCATTGGGGCATACACGGCAATTCGCGGATGATGGCGGAATATCAGCCCGACGTGGCGCAAGCAGCCTTCACGGCCGGCGCCGATCTGATCCTGGGCCACCACGCGCACATACCCAAAGCAATCGGCGTTCATGATGGGAAAGTGTGTTTTTACAGCATGGGCAATTTCATCATGTCCGCGCCCGAAAAGACGCCCGCGCAGGTGATCGCTTTCCGCAAGCATTACGGTGTCGATCTCGATCCGGATTACCCGCACCTGCCCTATGGCCCCGATGCCAAACGCAGTCTGATCGCCAAAGCCGTCCTGGCGCGCGAAGGCGTGAAGAAGGTTTCGTTTCTGCCGTTGCAGATAGACAAGCAGCTGCGGCCGGAAGTGTTGAAGCACAGTGACCCGCGCTTTGACGAGGTGGTGAAGCACTGGGACTGGGTATCCGAAGAATTCGATCACAAATTTGCGATTGAAGGTGACGAAGTCGTCATTACCGCAAGATGAACAAACAGAATTAGTCCTGAAAATCCATGCCAAGGTCAAACGCCCTCTGGAACGCACATACGCTTGCGGCATTGTTATTCGCCGCGGGCACTACTTGCGGACACGCGGCTTCGACCGGCACAGGACAGGATTACCCCAACAAGCCCATACGTATCGTCACCGGCGGAATTGGCGGCGGCGCCGATTACGTTGCCCGCCTGATCGCACAAGGCATCACCGGCGGTATGGGCCAGCAAGTCGTCGTCGACAACCGGCCGAATGGCGTCATGCCAGGGCAAATCGTATCCAGAGCACCAGCGGACGGTTACACGTTACTGGTCGCGGGCAGTTCCCTGTGGATAGGCCCGCTCATGGGAAACGCACCCTACGACCCGATCAAGGATTTTTCCCCGGTCATATTGGCAACCATCGCGCCGACCATACTGGTTTCGTATCCGCCGCTGCCTGTAAAGTCGGCGCGGGAACTCATAGTCCTGGCGAAAGCAAAACCCGGCGAGCTCAACTATTTTTCCGCCGCGACAGGATCGTCAACGCATCTGGCGATGGAACTGTTCACCGCAATGGCCGGTGTCAATATCGTGCGCGTCCCTTACAAGAGCGGAGCCCAGGGATTGGTCGATCTCATGAGCGGCCAGGTGCAGCTGACCTTTGCCACCGCGGGCGCGGCAGGGCCACATATCAAATCCGGAAAACTGAGAGCGTTGGCGATCACCAGCGCGAAACCGTCGGTATTGGTTCCCGGCGTGCCGCCGGTGGCGACATCCGGAGTACCCGATTACGAATCCATTACCATGCTTGGGGTACTTGCTCCTGTCAATACGCCTGCCATGCTCGTTACGCGACTGAACAACGAAATCGCCCGTTTTCTGGGTAACCGTGAATCCAGTCTGAAACTGCTCAACGCCGGCGTGGAAGCCGTTAACAGTTCACCCGAAGAATTCGCGCTGAAAATAAAATCCGAAATGGTGCGCATGGGCAAGGTGATCAAAGACGCGGGGATACGCGCCGAATAGAACACTACGCGTTCAGTCGGCCCATGCGATCGACCGCCATTGTGATATGGGCACATTTTCAAGATCCCACAACATGTCCAGCAACGCGGAGAATAGGCATTTCAAAGTGAAGCGCTAAGGCTCCAAAACGGTGTTATTTGAGAGAGAAGCATTGAGAATGCTCAGACACAGCGTGGTCCGACCTCGGGAGTCAATCGCTACGTAATTCGTTATTCACCATACATCTCGGTGATCAAGTGCCGCAATCGAGCGGCAACCGCCGCGTCGAGCTGCGCCAGTTTCTTGCCAAGCCGCACTTTGCTGATGGTGCGGATCTGATCAATTGCGATTTCAGCTTTGCGGCCGGCGCACATACACTGGATGCGGCTGCGCCAGCGTGGTTGGAGCCTTGTCGTCAACGGGCAGACGACCACGGCATCAAGAAAACGGTTCATCTCGTCCCGGCTGACGATAATGACCGGCCGGGTTTTGGCAATCTCGTTACCACGGATCGGATCGAGGTTCGCGAAGTAGATACCATAGCGTTCGATCTCGCGGATCCTCACTTGCTCGCTTGATCGAGACCGTCGGCCATGGTCGCGTCAAGATCGCTCCAGTCCTCGCGCTCTTTGGCCATCTCCTTGAAGGTATCCTCCCAAGTCAGACGCTTGTCGGGCTTGTTACGCAACAGCAGCCCCTCAGTGCGCTCTTCAAGCACCAACTCGCCCTTGATGGCGTATTTGTCGATTACCGCTTTCGGCAGCCGCACGCCACGCGAATTGCCGATAGGCACTACCTTGAGCTCGATTGTGCGGGATATTTTTCCCATGAACTTCAACCTTGTCAGGCAAGCAATGTAATTACTGTATTCACATCGGGGGGGGCGGAGTCAAGCTATGCTGACACGGTGAATTATTGTAGGGTTGCGCTACAATTATAGACCTGACCCCCAAGGGTGACTGGAGATCGCGGCAATAAAGGGTTTTTGTTTTCCGGAAAACCCGCGCCGATGCTTATTTTTACCATACGGGGTTTGGGTTGTTACCGCCGATTGCAATTTGACTAGTTGGGGGTCAATTTGGAGTCGGCGAGAACAGTCGCGTCTCACGGAGACTGAAGCGGGCCCAAGGCCTTCACTGCCGATAGCAGTTCCTTGGTCACCACGATCAGTTCTTTGATCAGGGGTTC
>CANJQI010000289.1 GCA_947476215.1 Betaproteobacteria bacterium | reverse complement strand
TGATGTGCGTGGTGCCGTCGCGCCACGCGCTTTTGAGTTGCAGCACGACATCCCCCGAGCAATCGCGCTTCACCCGTTCGTTGGCGATCGCGGGGCGCGTGATGTAGCGGCACAGGCGTTCGAGTTCCTTGCGCTGATGGGCGCCAAAGCGCACCCCGGCAAAAACGGTCTTTTTCAAAAGAGTAGCTGATTTCCAATCGCACAGGCATTCAACTTGAAGGGCAACTAATCGGCCACTGCGGTCAGTGTAATAATGAGCTACCAACGGCCGCAATGCGTGGGTCAGCGGTCGTAGGCGCAGGGGGCACCGAGAAACAATGTTATAATGAAAGACCTGACCCCCATCGGGGGATGACCCCCATCGGGAACAGTTCAGCTCAATTGCGGCTGAATTAAAAAGCAAGGCATAGCACGGCGCGACGTACGGCGCATTTGTAGACCTTGATATCAGAGCAGACCTCTGTGTGAGACCGTTGAGTCGTACAAGAATGGGGCTGCAAATCTGGCGTCATGGAGCAGGTTTTGTACAACAACGCTCATGAACCGACATCTCGATGAACCGACATCTCGTTGACGGCAAGCGTAATTACGCTTACCCTTTGAGCGAAGACATAATGAGTGACACCGCGAATGCTTTACGGGCGTGTTTGTAATCTTTCGTCTGTCAAGCAGAAGACCGTTATCGAAGGCAATTAACAAAAGCCCAACGAATAGAGGCGGCGGTAACGGAGGAAGGGATATGAAGAGTATTGCTATGCTGTGCGGGGCTTGTCTGTTGGGTCTGAACTACGGCGTATCGGCGCAAATCCGCTCGATAAGCCCAGGAAAGGATTACCCGAGCAAGCCAGTTCGCTTGATCGCCACCTCTTCGGCTGGTGGCCCCGTCGACGCTCTCGCGCGTCTCGTCGGCGCCAAATTGACAGAGGCGTTGGGACAAACGGCGATCATCGATAACCGCGATGGCGCAAGCGGTATGATAGGCTGCCAGCTAGCCGCAAGATCGGCGCCTGATGGTTATACCCTGCTGGTCGGGAGCGGGTCCTCTCTAATGAGTGCCCCCGCTCTGAAAATCAAGCCGCCGTACGATCCATTTACGGATTTCTCGCCAGTCACCCTAATGGTGGTCAATCCACAGATACTACTTGTCCCTAACACGTTGCCCGTGAATTCGGTCAAGGAGTTGGTCGAGTTCGCAAAGTCCAGGCCTGGCCAGGTCAGCTATGGATCAGGCGGCGTAGGCGCCGCCCCCCATCTGGGCGCTGAACTTCTGAGTGCAATGGCGGGCATCACCCTCGTGCACGTGCCGTACAAGGGCAGTGCTCCGGCGCTTATCGATCTGCTCGCAGGCCGGCTGCAGTTCGTTTTCAACACCATGCAACCGTCGGTGATAACGCTGGTGAAAAGCGGCAGGGTCAAGGGTTTGGCGGTTAGCAGCGCGCAACGCTCGCCCGCGGCGCCCGATATCCCGACCGTCGCCGAAACATACCCGGGTTTCGAGAATATCACCTGGTACGGTTTGTTCGCTCCCGCCAAAACGCCGCGGGACATTATCGCGAAGTTAAATGCGAACGTTGTAAAGATACTGCGCGAGCCGGAAACGGCACAACGCCTGGCTAGCCAAGGCGCGGAGCCTGCGCCGGGAACTCCGGAAGAGCTCCGGAAATTCATGCGTTTGGAGTCCGGTCGTTTGAAAAAGATCATAGCTTACGCCGGACTCAAATCTGATTAATCCGGCAAACGCCGCAAGCCTTGGTCCTATTGAGACGCAGGGATAAACGGAAAAACCGTATCGGCGGCCCCCTAAGTGCAAGCCAGTTTTGTGAAACATATGGATCAGACTGCACGTGACCGTGTGCAACTTACAGTCGACGCGGCGCGCGACCTTGCGCGGAGTGCGCTCGGCAAGCTTGGCTACGACGACGACGAGGCAAGCATCGTTGCCGAGCATATTCTCGATGCGGCTCTGTGCGGCTATGAATACTCGGGCCTGGCAAAAATCCTGAATGTCGCTGGACACCCCCAGCTACGCAAGCCACGGCGCCACATGCGCGCCATACACGAGACTGCCGTGTCGGCGATGTACGACGGTGGCAACAATGTCGGCATGGTCACCATGTACCATGCGGCACGCACGGCCATCGCGAAGGCTCGAGAACATGGTTTCGCAATCGTCGGCGTCTACAATAGCTGGGTAACCGGGCGCGGCGCGCACTATGTAGAAATGATCGCGCGCGCCGATCTGATCGGCATCCATCCCGTAAGCGCCACCCGCAATGTCGCACCGCCCGGGGGGCTTGTTGCTGCGCTGGGCACGAATCCAATTGCGTTCGCTTTCCCCACATCGCACGAACCGCTCGTCATCGATATGGGTACGTCGGCGTTCATGCACACCGACCTGATGTTACGCATCAGCCGGGGCGAACAGTTACCCGAAGGCGTCGCTATCGACGCGCAGGGCCGGCCGACGCGCGATGCCGCCGCGGCTCACAAGGGCGCCCTCCTGCCGTTCGGCGGCCACAAGGGCTTTGCGCTCGCAATGGCAATGCAGGCTTTCGGGGTACTCGCGGGTTCGGGCACGGACTACGATAAGAGCCATGGTTTCCTGATTATCGCGGTCAAACCGGACCTGTTGTTGCCGCTCGAAGAGTACAAGCGGGAGATGACCGAGATGATAGAGCGCATAAAGATGACGCCGCGCCAGCCGGGTGTTGAGGAAATCAGGATTCCGTCTGAACGGGCATTTCGCGAACGCGCTGATCGCTTGCGCGCAGGCATCTCAATCGACAAAAAAATATACGACGCGCTGATATCGTTGCCGCAAGGTTCTTTGTCCGATCGGACTCACGGTCACGATCAGGCTGTGCACGGAAAGTTCGAGAACGCAGCGGGTTAACCCCTGCGTTCCGCATTCAAGCATTGAACGACGCGTCCTTTGTGAAATAACTCTGAAAGTCTGTATGAAGGTGTCTCTAGTCGGCCAGTCAGTAATCCACGATCCAATACTCAAGCACTATGGCGGGCGCCTGTCTCCGCTAACTCAGATTATTTCCGCATCGGACATTTCTTTCACGAACCTCGAAACGACGATCGCCGGGCGGCATGGCGGCTGGCCTATGATCGGCAGTTCTATGACGCCGCCGACCCGGGCTATCTTTTCTCCTCCCGCTGTGCTCGACGATCTGAGGACTATGGGCTTTAATGCCCTGTCGATGTGCAACAACCATGCATTCCTGCTCGGACCTGGCGGGATACTGTCAACGATCGAGGAGGTGCAGGCGCGCGGCTTTCTCGCCGCGGGTATAGGGGCGTCTCTAACCGAGGCCGCAACCCCGGGGCGTATGGAAATCGCCGGCCGGCCAGTCTCGCTCGTCGCGATGGATGCCGGACCGCTGCCCGCTACTGTTTACGCTACCGACGCGCAATTGCCGTTTTATCCTGCGCGCCCCGGCAACAATCCTATGCGGGTCAGCCCCGTGATTGAAGTGCCGGACGAACAATTCGCCATGCTCGCTGATATGCGGCGCACGCTTGGGCATTTTGATTTGCGCGCGCAGTACATCAAATCGCCCGCGGACGCCGATGGCACGGTCACTCTTTCCGCCGTGATTTATCCTGGGGCGCCGACGCTAAAGTTTCGCCGGGGCGAAGCATGCCGGGCAGCATTTGAAGTCAACCAGGCCGACCTGGCAAGAAACCTCGCCGCAATCCGCGCCGAGAAGGCGGCAGGCTCCTTCGTTATCGTCTATGTCCATCACCACATCTGGGACAAAGTATGGGAGAAGACGCCTTCGTGGATGCAGTCCGTGTCACGCGAGTTTATCGACGCGGGGGCGGACATCGTTGTCAGCCACGGCGTGCCGGTACTTCACGGAGTTGAGATTTACAAGGGTAAGCCGATTTTCTATAGTTTGGGCAATTTCATTTTCCAGCCTTTCTCGGATGCGGACATATGGCTGAATAACCGGATCTGGCTCAGCGTCGTCGCTACGTGCAACTACGATGGCGAGGCTCTCGAACGAATCGATTTCGTTCCGATTGCCGTGGGCGGACAGGAATCGCTGCGTCTCAACAGCTATGAGGACCGCAACGCGCCGGAAATTGCCACCGGCCATTATGCAGACGCCACACTCGGCTGGCTCGCGGAGCTGTCGGCGGCCTTTGGCAGTCGAATCGAAGTCACAGGCGATCGCGCAGTTTTGGTCCGCACGGACTGAACCGCGAGCGCCGAGTTAGATGCAATTACAAAGAGACCCCTCATGATGGGTAATAAAAAATATTTGAGTATAGGCATTTCAAACCACCTTTTTCCCCATGCGCGACTATATGGCCGGCCCGACAGTCCGACAAGCGGTCAATCGGACGGTAATTGCGGAAAATTCCCCGATAATTCCCCGCTCGCGATGCCTATTTGAGCCCTGCATCGTCCCAAATCGCCTCACTCCGGCCGCTACACTTGAGCGCAGGCCGCGCGGAATCGTCAGCGATGTTGCCACACCGCTTTTGTCTTGCGAATC
>CANJQI010000288.1 GCA_947476215.1 Betaproteobacteria bacterium | reverse complement strand
TGCCGCAAAGCTTCGGCGCAGGCATAGAGTTCACGCAGCCGTCGCCGCGTCGTGGCGGTGCCGGTGCCGTGGACCCTGGTCGCAACTGCCCGGATACGATGCGACAGCGCCTCTGGCCGCTAAAGACCGTCAAGCGCGCGTGGACCCTGGTCGCAACTGCCCGGATACGATGCGACCCTGCTCGCGCAGGGCGGCGGTATGAGCATTACCGGAACCGGCAATCCCCGCGTACGCAGTGGAAATCCGATCGGCGGCATAGGCGGCGCGCTGTATGGGGTCGTGGGCATATTCGCTGCTCTGCGTCGCAGGCGCCACAGCAAGAATGGCGAGTTCGGCGTCCGAATGGCAGGCGGCGTTTTTGGCAGCGGGTATCCCTGCAGGCAAGGTCAATACCATACCGGAGGCATTCGAACATCCGCACGTCGCGTTGCGCGACACTCTTGTGGGCTTCAGGAACAGCACGGTTGGTAAGCGCGTCAAAGTGGCTGGCAATCCGATCAAGCTGTCACAGCATAAATATGAAGGGTTCGAGCCACCGCCCGGATTCGGCGAGCACTCCGAGCTCGTGCTGAAGAAGTTACTGAATCTGTCGGCGCAGGAATGGACATCGCTGCGCGAACAAAAGGTTACCTGGTGGCCGACAAACGGCAGAGAATATGAGCGGCCCAGCATCGTATGACCCTAAACAAAAGTGAGCAATAAAATGCGCCAAATTCAGGTAGCCAGCTGGACCACACCCGAGCATCTGAGGGTGAGCGAGGGGCCGCCTCCGGTGTGCGGCGAGCGTGAAGTCATGATCAACGTGCAGACCGTAGCGATCACGTACTCGCTGTGGTTGTTGATACAGGGCAAGTACCAGCGTAAACCCGAGTTCCCTTTTATCCCCGGCGGTTTCGTCGCCGGCAATATTGAGGCGTGCGGTCCTGGCGTGACGCGATTCAAGAAGGGCGACCGCGTCATGGCCACGCTGGAAACGGGGGGCTTGGCGGAACTGGCGGTGGCCCATGAAGCCAGTACATTCGCGATTCCGGATTCGATGCCGTTTGAGAAGGCCAATGCATTAACCAACTCTTACAACTCGGTAATGGCCGCGCTGACCTGGCGGCGTGCTCTGGACCTGCAGCGCGGTGAGACCCTGCTCGTAACCGGAGCGGCGGGCAATGTGGGCACCGCGGCGGTTGAAATCGGGCGCACGCTGGGGGCCACCGTCATTGCGACAGCGAGCACCGCGGAAAAGCGCGCCGCAGTGCTGGAGCGCGGTGCAAGTCATGCCATCGTGCCCGATGCTAAAACCTTGCGCGATCGCGTCATGGAGCTCACCTCGGGCAAGGGCGTGGATGCCGTATTCGATCCTGTCGGTGGAGATCTCTTTCACCAGTGCCTGCGGTGCCTGCGCCCTAACGGACGCATTACGCCGTTCGGCTTTGCCGGCGGTGAGGTTCCCAAGATTCCGGCCAATCTTATTCTGGTAAAGAATATTTCGGTTTCCGGTGTCTATATGGGCCAATACCGGATGAAAGAACGGGATCGCTACGAGCAACTGATCAGGGACATGTTTGCGCAGCTCTGCGTGTGGTTCGAACAGGGCCATCTCAACCCTGTCACGCGCGGGAGTTTTCCGCTCGAACGTACGCCCGAAGCCTTCGAGGCGGTGCTGTCGCGAGAAAAGATCGGTCACGTAATTGTGACCATGAACAAGAACGGGGTGCAAGATGGATGATTTTTTTCCATTCCGTGGCTTGCGCGTGGTGGACACCAGCCAGGGAATCGCGGGGCCCAGCGCCGCCATGACGCTGGCGCGTTATGGCGCGGATGTCATCAAAGTCGAACCCACCAGCGGCGATTGGTCGCGCCACAAAGGTTTCAACGCGGAGCGCATCGCCGCGCAGACCGTGGGCAACAATCTGTGCAAACGCAGCATAGCGCTCGATCTCAAGCAGCCGGCAGTCGCGGCCGTATTGCGACAATTGCTGGCCAAAGCGGATGTGTTTATGCAGAGCCTGCGTGCACGGTATTCAGGTTCGACAAGACTGTCAGCGCGCTCAACGCGGCATTGATTAATGGCGTTTCCTCGCACGTAATGGATTTCGACGACGTGAATATTGCGATCGGCGGTCATCCTTCGGCGCTGTTGGTGCCCGGGTTATTCGCCCCTGCCGAGATGCAGAACGCGAGCGGGCGCGAGTTCCTCACCGCGTTCATCGCCGGATTCGAGACGCAAACCTGCATCGCCCGGGGTGTCAATTTTTATCATTACGAGAAAGGCTGGCACCTGACGACGACCCTGGGTGTGTTTGGTGCGGCAGCGCCGTGCGCGCGTCTGCTGCGCCTTGCGCCGGCGCAGATTGCACGGGCGTTGTCGATTGCGGCGTCACTTGCGTGCGGACTCAAGGCGAATTTTGGGACCATGACCAAGTCATTGCACGTCGGGCACTGTGCGCAGAGCGGACTCATGGCCGCGATGCTGGCGCGTGAGGGGTTTACCGCCAACGCGGGCGTGTTTGAGCACAAGCACGGCTTTATGGAGGTATATAACGGCGCCGGCAACTACGATGCGCAGAAGATTTTCAAAGGCTGGGCCGAGCCGCTCGATATCGTCGATCCGGGAACGGGCATCAAGTCGGATCCGCGTTGTGGCGGAACCCATGCATCGCTCGATGCGATGATAACGCTCAGGGATCGCCAAAAAATTCGAAAGCTGCGCCCGCCGCGTGCTCCCGGCGCAACGCGTGGCGCGACGGCACCACGCACATCAAGATGTCGCCACTGGAATTCATGCGGCGCTTAGCCGCCTTGGTGCCGCGACCGCGCCTGCATCTGCTCCGTTTCCATGGCGTGCTGGCGCCCAATGCCGGGCTGCGTGCCGCGATCGTGCCGGGTGCACCGGAGAATACTAGCGAGCCCGCAGACGAACACGCGCACGGCGCGCCGGCGCGTTTTCGACCTTGATGTTGAGCGCTGCGTGTGTGGTGGAAAACTCAAGATCATCTCCGCCATCGAAGAGCCGGCGGTGATAGTCATGATACTCACGCACCTGGGTTTGCCTGCGCGCGCGCCACCGCGCTCGCCGGCTCGGCCGATGGCGCTCTTCCAAGCGGCCTGATCTTCCATCCAAACACGGTTCTGCAGCAGCGCCGCCGCGCTCCGTGATCGCGTGATGCGGTCAAAGTGCGTCGGAGCGAGGTGATTCGGGCCGTTGCAGGGGGCGAATGGTCATCGAGCGTGGGGAATTTTCAGCAAACACCGCGCGATTGACCGCTTGTCGGGCTGGCGATATAGCTGCGGACAGTCAATAGACGCGTTTAAATTTCCTATTTGCCTAGCCCAGGATCGACTTGTTGATTACGAACGGCTCGCAGATCATCGACCCGGCGGACGCCTGCTTCATCACCACCATGCCCTGGTCGGCACCGCTCGCCGTCGTCGTCTTGTGGTCGTTGAAGATGTTCGGCGGGAACGGGCCGAGGACCACGCAGCCGTTCGCCGTGCCGCTGCCCGGCACTGAGCGCGACATGCACTTCAGCTCGACGCCGAGGAGGTCGAAGTAGAAGTCCACGATGATGGCGCCCGCGGTGGTGTTGCGGATGAACAACATCGTGCCGCCATCGTTCACGAACTTGTTGCCGTTGCTGGCGTCCATCGTCTGCTCTGCCCACGTCGGACCAGCGGGACCGGAGACGGCGGGGATGGTGAGGGCGGTTGCTCCGGTGGGCATGGGCTACTCCTTGGTGACCTGGGTGATGGCGTTCTGCATCCCTGCGACGCGGGCGGCGGCCTCGATCGCAGAGACACGGTCCGTTTCCACGCGTTCCTTGTCCATGTTGGCGCGGCGGGCCTCCTCGTTGCGGGCGCTGCATGGTCTCGTGCTCAACGCAGTCTATCAGAACACAGAGGGCGAACCGGTCTTCCGCAAGCGCGTGCACCCAGCCGCGATGAATTAGCGGCTTTGCTCGACCAGATTATCGCGCGCCTGATGAAATTGCTGACCGGCCGCGGCCATCTGGTCGAAGAGGAGGGCATGACCTACATAGCCGACATGGATGCGGATCATCCGTTGGCGTCATTGCAGGCGGCCTCGTGGCCTTGCAGGCTGCGCCGGGCCAGTGACCCGGCTCCCCGCCAGGCACAATCAGTCCACCGCACTGCTTGAGTCCGGGCTCGGTCTATCGCATCGCGCTGGCGCCGCGCGCCGGACAGAAGGTGCTGAGCGTGCGAACGGTGGCCGGTCGGGACGAAACAAACACGACGGTGCTGTGCGCCGATGCGCACGGCGTAGCCTGGGAGGAGCGCGGCGCATCCCGCGGATCGTTGCTACGACACCATGCCCGAAAACGATCCCGGATTGCGCTGCGCTGCATCCGGGCTACACGCCTGTGCCGCGCCATCACCGGCCGCGCGATCGCCAACGAACGGCTCAAGCGCGATGGATCGGGGGATGTCGTGCTGCAACTCAAAAGCGCATGGCGCGACGGCACCGCGCACATCAGGATGTCGCCACTGGAATTCATGCGGCGCATAGCCGCCTAGCAGCCTGTCGGACTTGATGGGTGTTTCCAAGAACTGACGCGCTCATGGGAATCGATTTTGCCCATTCTATGCATATGGCATATTAGTTGTCCGGATTTTCTTGCTTTGCGCTTCATTTCATCCGCTGCCGGCGCAATTGGGGCGCAGCACGGCCATGCGTTTCACGTTCCACGCAAGGCAAACCAACGTCCACTCGCCGCTTACCTTTTTCAATCCGCGCAGAGAGAAC
>CANJQI010000287.1 GCA_947476215.1 Betaproteobacteria bacterium | reverse complement strand
GTCGCCAAAGAATTGGCAATTTCGATCCCCCAATCGCAGGGAACTAAAAAACTTCCCCGTCCAGAACTGAAAACAAGAAACTCACGCGCTACAATTAAAATTCAGGTCTATGACTTTTTCAAAAAACAGAGGTTTTCGGACGGGCACTACCTATGCCGAACTTTATGCAAAAAAAGCACGATCCACTACTACATCTTGTGGCCTTGGGGGCTAACCGGATAAGTACGGAATAAACTGCTGCAACGCCGGTGGAGGAGGGGGGGGCGGCGTTGCCGCCGCTGCCTAGCGGCAGCGCTTAAATCTGTGTTGCTAGGGCATAAATGCGATCCAGCATGGACTGCGCTTCAGCGTGCGTAAGGTCCGCGGGAAGTTCCGGGCTCAGGGACTTTTCCGAACCACTGTCGTTCAACATACTCACGGCGGGATTCCAGTTTGCGTTCATCACTTTCTCTCCGTGGCTCAGACTGCTGGTCACCACACTCGCGGCGGCAGCCTTGGTCATTTTGTATCGGGTCAGATTGATTATCATGTTCGTCGTGCTAGGCTTTTGTTGGGTCGTCGAGCCAATAGCCGCAATTTGCGGGCCAGGTTAAGGCCTGATAAATGTAAGGCCGTAGAGAAATACATAAGTATTTGTAATGTAAAGATTAAAATTCAACAGAACGAATCAAGGCGTCTGCGCGCGACTTCAAAAATGTGACTGAATGCCTGATTTTTCGATAACGAAATGGCGGGGATCACGACAGCCGCCAGCAGAATTTCGACGACCCGTGACGAGTTCGTCATGACCAATACCCAGAATGCTCAACTGCCGCGCGGCGCAGCGCTTTATCTGGCGTTGAGTCAGTTTCTGTTCATCACCACCTGGATTCCACGTCTCTGGCGTTCGGTCGCACCGGACTGAAGGGGCGCGCGCTGGGATTGCTGTTTGGCGTGCTGGCGGTCGCAACGCTGTTTCGGATGGGGGCGGTAGCCGCGCAGCTTAATAAAATCCCCGATTACACTGCACTATTGGCGTGGGCACCGGTCGTGTTGTGGGTGGCAGGCGCGCTCATCGTCGTTGTTCTGGTGATTAGGCCGGACGCCCACAACGTGACCTGATATATTTCGTCACGACTCTTCCTGCACCGGAGAAAGTGCGTGCTACCCCATGTAATGACAACCGAAGACACTGGAAATGCACGAAAAAGCTGAATCAGCGTTACCCGTCCGATACGCGGATATTGCCGCCGCTGCCGACAAGCTCAAGGGCATTTCGCATCGTACGCCGTCCTTAACCTCGACGACCGTGGATGCTCGCGTCGGCGGGTGCGTTTTTTTCAAATGTGAAAATTTTCAGCGCATGGGCGCTTTCAAATTCCGCGGTGCATACAACGCATTGGCGAATCTGAGCCCGGCGCAGAAGCGCACCGGCGTGGTGGCCTTTTCATCGGGAAATCACGCGCAGGCCGTGGCGCTCGCAGGCAAATTGCTCGGGGTTAAGGCGGTGATAGTGATGCCGGATGACGCGCCGGCGGTAAAGTTGGACGCGACGCGCGGTTATGGCGCGGAAGTTGTGATCTACAACCGCGCAACCCAGAATCGCGAGCAGCTCGCGCAGGATCTGGCGGACAAGCGCGGGCTGACGGTAATTCCGCCGTTCGATCACCCGCATGTGATTGCCGGACAGGGCACCGCTGCAAAGGAGCTGATCGAGGACGTGGGTCCGCTTGATTATCTGCTTGTGCCCTGTGGCGGCGGTGGACTGATATCGGGCAGCGCGATCGCGGCCAATTATCTTTCACCCGGTATTCAGGTGATCGGAGTCGAACCTGCGGCGGGCGACGATGTTACGCGTTCGTTCCACACCAAGGTGCTGCAGAGCGTGCACAACCCGGACACGATCGCGGATGGCGCACGCACCAGCAGCGCGGGAGAACTCACCTTTCCATTGATACTGCATCATGTTCACGACATGTTGACCGTAACCGACGAAGAGTTGGCGCGCAGCATGTTTTACCTTTGGGAGCGGATGAAGATGCTGGTGGAACCGACCGGCGCGCTTGGGGCTGCGGCGTTGCTCGAAGGCAAGCTGAAGCTCGATGGCAAGCGTGCCGGCGTCATCATCAGCGGTGGCAATGTTGATCTGAAGTTCGTGGCGAGTCTGATGGCTGACTGAAACAGTCAGCCTGCTCTGCTTTCGCGCGTTATCAGAGGCACGTTCATCCGCAAGCCTGCTAGAATCGCGGCTTTTCAAGAATAATCAGAGTTCCGAGATGATACTTTATGCGAGCGCCATTTTTTTGGGCGCGTTCCTGCTGTTTCTTGTGCAACCTATTATCGCCAAACAGATATTGCCGTGGTTCGGAGGTTCGGCCGCGGTGTGGGCGACCTGCATGGTGTTCTTTCAGATGACGTTGTTGGTCGGTTATGCCTATGCGGACTTCACCACGCGCAAACTGACGCCGAGGCGGCAGGTGATACTGCACGTCATATTGCTGGTGCTCAGCCTTGCGGTGTTGCCGATTACCCCGGATGCGGCATGGAAGCCGGTCGGCGATGAGAACCCAAGCTGGCGCATACTGGGCTTGCTCACGCTCACCATAGGGCTGCCGTATTTCATACTTTCGACGACGAGTCCCCTGCTCCAGGCGTGGTTTGCACGCCGCTTTCATCACGCGATACCGTATCGATTGTTTGCGCTGTCGAATCTCGCTTCACTGTTGGCGTTGCTGTCCTATCCGGTACTGATAGAGCCGTGGGTCACCACGATCGCGCAGTCGCGTTCGTGGTCGGTGTTTTACGGATTATTCGTGTTGTTGTGCGGTTACGCGGCGATAGCCAGTCTGCGCGGCACATCCACGGTTGACGCGCCTGAGCAGGGTGCAGTGGAGGCAACGGATCCTCCGCCGGGCGCCGGTTTGCAACTGACATGGCTGGTACTGGCTGGAATGGCGACCTTTTTGTTGCTGGCTGTCACCAACCACATCACGCAGAACGTCGCGTCACTGCCGTTCCTGTGGATACTCCCGCTGTCACTGTACCTCGTGACTTTTATTCTGTGTTTTGATCATCCGCGCTGGTACCGTCGCATCGTGTTCATAGTACTTGCGGCAATACTGCTGCCGCTGATGGCGTGGTATTCGAGTTCGCTCGATCTCAAACTGGTGGTGCCCATGTATCTGGGCGGATTGTTCGTATGCTGCATGTTTTGTCATGGCGAACTGACGCTGTTGAAGCCGGCACCCAAATACCTGACGACCTATTACCTGATGATTTCCCTGGGCGGCGCCATAGGCGGTCTGCTGGTCGGCATGGTCGTGCCGTATGTGCTCACCGGCTATTTTGAACTGGCCATAGGGCTGGTGGCGTGTGCGCTGTTGCTGATGTTCCGGACGTACAAACAGGCGTGGTGGGCAATGCTGGCATTGGCGGGGGTCGTGGCGGGGACCGGTTGGGGGAGTTATAAGGCGATCGAAGCCCAACACGCTGATTCACGCACCATGATGCGCAATTTCTACAGCGTTTTAAAAACGCGCCAGCACGATGATCCGGTCCCCTTTCGTTCGCTGGTCCACGGTGGAATCATGCACGGCGGACAGTTGATGGATCCCGCCAAGCTGCTGGATCCTAGCAGCTACTTTGGGCCGAATTCCGGGTATGGCCGCATGTTCGCGAGTCTGCCACCGGGGCCGCGCAAGGTCGGTGTGGTCGGCCTGGGCGCGGGCTCGATAATCGCTTATGCGCGCAAGGGCGACACTTTCCGCTTCTATGAAATCAACCCGCAGGTGGTGGATCTGGCCAAGACCGAATTTTCGTTTATCAACAATACGCCGGCCAAGATTGAAATCATACTCGGCGACGGGCGCCTGAGCCTGGAGCGCGAGCCCGATCAGCACTACGACGTGATCGCCATGGATGCGTTTTCCGGGGATTCGATACCCCTGCACCTCCTGACGCGCGAAGCGATGGCGATTTACATGCGCCATCTGAAGCCGGGCGGCGTGCTGGCGTTTCAGGCCACCAACCGCTTTATCGATATCGGGCCCGTGGTGGCGACGCTGGCTGCGGAACTGGGAATGACGGCGGTATTGATCAGCGATTCTCCTTCAAGCGAAACCGGTGCCGACTACTGGATATCCAGCACCGACCAGATACTGGTGACTTCGAATCGTGAGTTGCTTGATTCGGAGAAGGTGCGTTCCGTCGGAACCGTAATCGTGCCGCCGCCCGGGTTTCGTGTCTGGACCGATGATTTCAATAACCTGGTCAGGGTGTTGAAGTAAGCCGTACTGCATGTTACTGCGCACTGGAAAAAACAACCGTTGCGAAGTGGCAATGCTGGTCGATGCGGAGACCGGCGAGCATCAAAAGTCGGGGCGCTTCGTTCCCGATCGCGGCAGCATGGAAGAGAAAGTGTTTGCCGCGTTGCGTGCGCGGTACGCGACGGTATCCGTGGTGCCGTTCGGCCCGGACATCGTTGCCACGCTGTCGCGACTCAAGGCCCTGAATCCACGCATGGTATTCAATCTGACCGAGTGGTTCGATGGCGATCGCACATGCGACCACGCCATTGCGAGCCTGCTCGACATGATGAAGTTTCGTTTTACCGGTACCGGTCAGGCGGGCATGCAACTCTGTCGTGACAAGGCGCTGTCCAAGCAGGTAGTCGCCGCTGCCGGCGTCGACGTGCCGAAGTGCTTTACGTTGCATCGGGATGATCGCGTGGAGAATCGCGGCCTGGCGTATCCGCTGTTCGTCAAGCCGCAGTATGGCGACGGGTCGGATGGCATCAGCAAGAACT
>CANJQI010000286.1 GCA_947476215.1 Betaproteobacteria bacterium | reverse complement strand
CGTTCTTCGCGCATTCTATGATTTCCGGCGGCAAGTCCTGATACGCCAACTCAATTACGAAATCAGCGAACTGCTGAGTGATGCCTGACGTTTGGGCTTCGGCCATGAGAGAACCTGTAAGTGATATCGCAGAAACGCTGATGCCTAGGGGCTGGGCCGAGTATATCGCCTGCTTCGAGTTCGAACTGCAAACGTGTGACTTCCGAACTCAGTTCGCCAGCTTCCTTGATCGCAATGAGATTACGGGCAGTGCTCGAACCGCCATCCCCGCCGCGATCAACGTGCCGCGATCAACGTCAGACAACTTGCCCAGGTCTCCGTCCTTGAAATACGTCAGCGCCTTCAAGCTCTCTGCAGGCTGAAATGCCTTGCCGAAAAAAAACCGCGCCGCAGCAAGCCCGCGGTCAACGCCGACACCGGCTCGTATCATGGCAGCGATGTCGTGATAATCTTTTTTCTCGCTTCTTTGCAGTATCACCATGAGTTTATGCGCCATCAGATCATCGAGCGAGGCGACGCATGCAACCCCGTCATCGCAAAGCAGCGGGGCCGCAACGCGACCGAACGACATGCCGCCGAAGAAGCACACTTTCACTGCGTCGCGCCTCGCTCGTCCGGCATGACCCAATGATGACCGATCTTTCGCGCCCCCCCGGAATGCGGTTCTCGGCAAGCAGTTGCAGCACGCGTGTCCGGCTTACCCCTCGCGCTGCGCGAATTGGGTTACGGAAACTTGATGTAGCCGATCCACACTGACATGATTGATCATTGGTTAATCATATCAAAATCACTTATCCTGCTAGACAGGGCTTTCCGGCCGCTTTTGCTGTTGCAACGGCACATCCTGGAGCCGTGACCGTTCCTATGATGCACCGCGCCAGACGCCATAGGAGAACATTTGATGCGACGATTATTTCGCGATGGACTGATACGCGCTACGTTGCTCGTGGCGGGAGTGCTTTGCACGCCTGGTCCCATTTCGGCACAAGATCCTGTGCACGAATATCCGGCAAAACCCGTGCGCGTCGTCGTCCCGTATCCGCCGGGTGGTGCGGTCGACATTCAGACCCGGCTGTTTTCGCAAAAGCTGAGCGAAACGCTCGGTCGCCCGTTCGTAGTCGACAACCGCGCGGGCGCCGCCGGCACCATCGCCAGCGCATTGGTCGCTCAAGCCGCGCCCGACGGCTACACACTGCTGGCGGTGCCTAGCGACTTTGCCATTACTCCCGCGTTGTACAAGAATCTGGGGTTCGATGCCATCGGCGACTTCGCGCCGATTTCCCTGTTGACCGAGGCGCCGTTTTTGCTCGCCGTGCACCCTTCGGTCGCAGTCCATTCAACCAAGGATCTGATCGAGCTTGCAAGATCTAGGCCCGGCATACTGAATTTCGCGTCCGGCGGCCAGGGCACGTCGCTGCATCTTGCACTGGAATTGTTCAAGCTAATGGCGAAAGTGAATATCGTCCATGTCACGTACAAAGGGGGAGGACCCGCGGTCGCCGGGACAGTGGCCGCGGAGGTGAACGGCATATTTTCCAATATCATCGCATCCATATCCTTTGCGAAATCAGGCAAACTGCGGGCGCTCGCGGTAACCAGCGCTCAACGCTCCAGCACTTTTCCAGACCTCCCGACCGTCTCGGAGTCCGGCCTGCCCGGCTACGTAACAACATCGTGGTCTGGTTGGCTTGCGCCCAGAGGAACGCCTGTGCGCATCCTCAATCGAATGAGCAGTGAGCTGGAAAAAATGGTGAAGTCGCGCGACATCGCAGGCAGGATTGTCGCCGACGGAGCAACGCCGGTCGGCAGCAGCCCCGAGAAGTTCAGGCAATTGGTCGCCGTCGAAATTCCAAAATTCCAGAAAGTCGTCACGGCAGGCGGATTGCGAATCGAGTAGTGTGCACTTTGAAATGTCCGGCAGCCGGCTAACGGGTGGTCCAATCGGCTACGCTCTGTAGAGTGGGCAAAACGTTCTTTGTTTTGGCCACGCTGGCGCACGATGACAGCGTCGAAACAACGTGGGCACAAGGGACGTGCCCACCCTTGCTTCCCTGTATCGTAGACGTTTGAAAGAAAATGCCGCTGAACGCTGTAGAACACCGCGCGGCTGGTCTACACTATGGACGTGGGTGATCTGCGGCACTGCCGCGCCAAATACGAGGATTTAAAGTATGGATGGGACTCTGAAGTTTCTCAGCAATTATTGTTCTAGCCTCGACTATCGCAGCGTACCCGCGAAGGTCGTGCACGATGTCAAACGTCACGTGGTGGATACCCTGGGTTGCGCGATGGCGGGCCGCGACATGGGGCCGCCGCTCATTGCGCGCGCGCAGGCGCTGGAAGCCGTTTCTACGCCGGGCTCGACCATCATCGGCACCCGTCACAAGAGCTCGCCGGAACTGGCGGCGTTCGCCAACGGCGTCATGGCGCGCTATCTGGACTTTAACGATACCGCCCGACTGGGCAGCGCCGGCCATCCGAGCGACAACATTACCGCGGTGCTCGCGGCGGCGGAATATGCGGGGGCCGACATGCATGCCACGATTGCCGGCATTGTGGTCGCATACGAAGTGCAGAATCGCATAGGTGCGGTCGGCAGAAGCGCACGGCTCAATGGCTGGGATCACGCGATATTCGTGGTGCTCGCGGCGGCGGCAGGGGCTGGCCGAGCGATCGGCCTGAACCAGGCGCAGATGGCCAATGCGCTGGCACTGGCGGCCGTAGCCAACGCCGCCATGGGCCAGACGCGCGTGGGACAGCTTTCAAGCTGGAAGGGGTGCACGGCACCGAATGCCGCGCGCAATGGTGTATTCGCCGCGCTCCTGGCCAGGCGCGGCATGAGCGGTCCGGATGAAGCGTTCGACGGGCCGCGCGGCTACAAGAAGCAACTGGGTGCGCCATTCGAATTGCCGCCGTTTGGCGGGACTAACGTTCCCTATGCCATCGAAGCGGACAAGTTCAAGTGTTATCCCTGCGATTACGAAGCACAGTGCTCGATCACGCCGGCGATAGAACTGCACAAAGCCATCAATGGCAACGTCAGCGACATTGTCAGCGTTGATGTCGAAACCTATGAGCACGCCATTTTCGTCGCGGCGGATACGCGCGATAAATGGAATCCGACGAGCCGGGAAACGGCGGACCACAGCATACCCTACGTGGTGGCGGTGGCGCTGCTCAGGGGCACGGTGTGGATGGACGATTTCACCGACGAGCGCATCCGGGATCCGGAGGTACTCGCCCTGATGCAGAAGATCGAGGTTCGCGCCACCGAAGAATGCACGCGCGCTTGGCCGCAGGCTTTCCCGTTCCGCATCACGCTGACCACCAGGTCCGGGCGAAAAATCGTCAAGGACGTCAAGTATGCCAAGGGCCATCCCGACAACCCCATGAGCGACGCCGAACTGGAAGCAAAGTTTCGCAGGCTGGCTGAACCGTCCATGGGTCAGGCGCGCGCAAGTAATGCATTGACGCAGCTGTGGAAAATGGAAGACTTGCCGGGGCCGCGCGATGTGCTGGAACTTTTTGTTCTGGATTGAAAACGCTATGATGCGATCTTTTTTCTCCAGGAATAGAGGAAAGCATGACTAAAAACCACTGGATTGCCTTTACATTGGCTTTATCGCTGACAGCCTCAGGCGCGGCATGCGCACAATCGTACCCGACAAAATCCATACGTATCGTCACCTCCGCGCCGGGTGGCGCAAACGACCTGACCACGCGCATCATCGCGCAGGGCATCGCGCCGCTGTTGGGTCAGCCGGTGGTGGTCGACAACCGCGGCAGCGTACTCACCGGTGAAATCGTCGCCAAGGCTCCACCCGATGGCTACACGATACTGGCGCAGGCGACCAGTTTCACCATGGGACCGCTGCTCGGTGACGCACCGTATGACATCATCCGCGACTTCGCGCCCATCTCGCTCGCGACCAAGGCGCCTAATATACTTACCGTCCATCCATCGGTACAGGTCAGCACTGTCGCGGAGCTGATCACGTTGGCAAAGGCCAAGCCTGGCGCGCTGAACTTTGCGACCGGCAATACCGGTTCTTCAGCTCACCTCGCGGGCGAGTTGTTCAAAGCGATGTCCGGCGTCAATATCGTGCGCATACCCTATAAGGGAGACGGACCGGCCATCATAGGTCTGCTGGGTGGCCAGACACAATTGATGTTCGTGACCGCCGGCTCGGTGATTCCGCACGTGAAGTCCGGCAAACTTAAGGCGATAGCGGTCACCAGCCTGCAGCGTTCGGCGGTGGTTCCCGAGCTCCCGTCCATATCCGAATCCGGTTTAAACGGTTATGAGTCGAGTTCGGCCGTGGTCCTGTTTGCACCGGCCAAGACGCCGGCCAACGTCATCAATCGCCTGAATCAGGATATCGTGCGCTTCCTAAATCAGCCTGATACCAAACAGAAATTCCTCGCCGAGGGCGCGGCGGATGTGATCGCCAGTTCGCCGCGGGAATTGGCCGCATGGTTGAAGTTTGAAATGTCGCGCTGGGGCAAGGTCATCAAAGACGCGGGCATACGCAACAGCAATTGATTTCCGGTCTGCACCGCATGCGTTGCGGGAAACCGATGCGTGCAGTCTGCTGCAAGCATGTCGACACGCGTGGGCACAAAGGACGTTCCTACCCTACGACAATAGCTTGATGCACGCCGCCGTGGCCGTAAGCAGATTGGTTAACGTGCCCCGCCGAATCTCCAGATCGCGCGCCAACCGCTTCATGGGTTGAACGGCAGCGATGCAACCGGCAATGCAGCGCTCGGCCACCTTGACGGGCAGACCACTGGCCTTGGCCACTTGCATCAAATGCGCGCGCGTAATGTTCTTGCCATGACCGGCGACGCTGGTTGCGTGCTCGCCACCCGGGCCAGG
>CANJQI010000285.1 GCA_947476215.1 Betaproteobacteria bacterium | reverse complement strand
GTCAAGTCGGGACGCCTGAGAGCGATAGCGGTAACCAGCGCCCAACCGTCGGCTCTGGTTCCCGGATTGCCGACCGTTGCGGCTTCGGGCCTGCCCGGGTATGAGTCGGCGTCAATATACGGTGTGCTCGCGCCGGCGAAGACGCCCGAAGTCGTTAGCGCCCGGCTGAATCAGGAAATCGTGCGCGTCATCAATCGCGCGGACATCAAGGAAAAGTTCCTGAGTGTAGGCACCGAGACCGTCGGCAGCACATCGGAGCAATTCGCGTTCGCCATCAAGTCCGAAATGACGCGCTTGGGAAAACTGATCAAGGATGTCGGCATACGCGACGAATAAGCACGCATGATGACTGAACCATGGGGGGGGTGACATGAAATTAGAGCCGGCGAAGGATTCGCATAGCGAAGTAACGAACGCGAATGCGGGCGTTGCCGATGGTTTTCGTCGTAAGTTACTGAGTGGTCTGGCGGCCATGGGTGCGGGCGCGCTGATTCCCGGATGCGAGTCCAGCGGACGGCCGACAGGGATGGCGACCGGCAAGCCGTACAAAATCGACATACATCATCATCTGTTGCCGCCTGATTTTATTAGTGAAATCATTAAGTTGCGCAGCAGTCCCACACCGGCGTGGTCAGTCGCAAAGTCGCTGGAAGACATGGACCGGAACGGTATCGCTACGTCGTTGGTATCGCAGATACAACCGGGCATCTGGTTTGGCGACATTCCCACCGGGCGCAGGCTCGCGCGCGTGATCAACGAATATGGCGCCAGAATGGCGCGTGACCATCCGGGCCGTTTCGGATTGTTCGCGGCGCTACCGCTGCCTGATGTTGAAGGCAGCCTGCGTGAGATCGAGTACGCATTCGACACGCTCAAAGCCGACGGCATCGGCTTGATGACGAGTTACGGCAACCGCTGGCTGGGTGACGCGATGTTTGCGCCGGTTTGGGAAGAGCTCAACCGCCGTAAAGCGGTGGTTTACAACCATCCGCATTCGCCTGCCTGTTGCGGCAGCTTGCCGAACAGCACGCCCGTGTCCGTGGTCGAATACGCCGCCGACACCAGCCGCACGATATCGAGCCTGATATTCACGGGGACAGCGGCGCGCTTCCCCGATATCAGTTGGATACACTCGCACGGCGGTGGCTCCGTGCCGTTCATACTCGACCGCTTTACGCGCGAGGAAGCGGTCATGAAGCCCGAGGTTAAGGCCAAGATACTGCCCAATGGGCTCGTGTATGAGTTGAAAAAGTTTTACTATGACACGGCGCAGGCCAACAACCCCGGCTCGCTGGCGGCGATCATGAATCTCGTTCCCGAGTCGCACGTCATGTTCGGTTCCGATTTTCCGTTCCGCAGCGCCGACGTCGTGGTGGCAGGGCTGGCAGCCTACAAATTCAGTGCGCAGGAACGCGCCGCCATAGAGCGCGGCAATGCGTTGAGGATCATGCCGAAGTTACGCGCGCTTTCCTGAACATTGTTAATGTTGCTACGGCGCCAGCAATTCCGTCATGCCGGCGGATGCCGGCATCCAGATACAGGTTGATATACGTGATCGAGTTTTTCTGGACCCCGGCGTTCGCCGGGGTGACGTGTGTCATATATCAACGAATCGTCAATCCGCGCGCGCGCCCGATTCCTTGACCACTTTCGCCCAGCGCTGAAAATCGGTTTTTATCAGTTCGCTGAATGCGGCGGGTGTACTGCCGATGACTTCAGAACCGTCCGCCTGCAGTTTTTCCCGGACTTCGGGTGCTTTGAGCTGGCGCACGATTTCCGCGTTGATTCTGGCCACCAGCGCGGCCGGTGTTTTCGCGGGCGCCGACACGCCGTACCAGATGTCCGACTGATAGCCGGGCAGGGTTTCCGAGACGGCCGGAATGTCCGGAAACTGCGCGCTGCGCTTGGGCGAACTGATGCCGATGGCGCGCAATTTTCCACCGCGTATGAACTGCAGGACGGGCAGTGACGCGGAAAAACGCATCTGGATCTGGCCGCCCAGCAGATCGGTGATGGCGGCCGCCGATCCCTTGCTGGGAATATGCACGATCTTGATGCCGGCCATGATGCCGAACAGCACGCCCGCCAGATGTGTCGCGGATCCGTTGCCGGACGAACTGAAGTTCAGTTCTCCGGGGTGGGACTTCGCGTAGGCAATCAACTCCTTGACGGTCGTGGCCGCGATCGTCGGGTGCAGCACCAGCAGGAAAGGTGAAGAGGCTGCCTGCGTGACCGGGGCGAAATCGCGTAGCGGATCGTAGCCGACTTTGCCGTATAAATGCGGATTGATGGTCAGCATCGCGTTGGTGCTTACCATCAAC
This sequence comes from Betaproteobacteria bacterium, assembly GCA_947476215.1. Lineage (GTDB taxonomy): Bacteria > Pseudomonadota > Gammaproteobacteria > Burkholderiales > SG8-41 > PALSA-1004. The sequence continues at coordinate 2,582 of CANJQI010000285.1, read as the reverse complement.
GTGTATCCGTCGGGCGACGCTCTGGCCGCGGCTTCCACGCCGATGTTGCCGCCGGCGCCGGAGCGATAGTTCATGACGACCGGCTGTCCCCAGCTTTCGGTCAGACGCTGACCGATCACGCGTGCAATGATATCGACGCCTCCGCCCGGTTGCGTGGGAATGATAAAACGTATGGGCTTGCTGGGGTAATTCGCAATGGGGGCGCCGGGTTGCGCGGCAACGCCGGCGGTACTCACGACGATCACACCGATGCCGGCGAGACACAGCCTCAGGTGTCGTGTCGGGAAATTCGATGCACAGGTCAGCATCTTTTTGACTTTGATTGCGTTATAGCGTTCATGTCGGAGGATTATTACACAACATGTTTGGTGTTACGGATACGTCGGCTTGCAGCCGAGATTCAGGTTGACGGGGTGCGTCGTTTATTTGAGAATCAAAAAATTCACAGTGGAAGAAATCGATGCAAGGCACTCTGGCCGTTTCATCCGGCGTCAATCTGTTTTTCATCAAGCGCAATTCACTGCCCGCGACCGGCAAATAACCTTTATTCGAGAGACTACACATCATGGACCTGGAACTGCGTGGCAAAATCGTATTGATTACGGGTGGTTCAAAAGGCATAGGATTGGCATGCGCAAAGGGTTTCGCCGCCGAGGGGTGTCGGGTGCATATCGCGGCGCGCAGTGTCGCCGCGCTTGAACAGGCGCGCGCCAGTCTCGTCAAGGATTATGGCGTTGAAGTGACATGCCACCCGTACGATTTGAGCGTAACCGAGAATGTGATTGCGCTGGCGCACGAATGCGGCGATCTCGACATACTGGTCAATTGCGCGGGTGCGATCCCGCACGGGCGCATCGATCAGGTCGACGACGAGCGCTGGCGCAAAGGCTGGGACCTCAAGGTGTTCGGATTCATTAACCTGACGCGTGAGGTCTATGCCGGCATGAAGGAACGCAAGTCGGGCGTGGTCGTCAACGTTATCGGTCTTGCCGGAGAACGTCACCGCTCAGGGTATATCGTAGGCACCAGCGGCAATGCGGCGCTGATTGCATTTACCCGTGCATTGGGGGCGGAAAGCGTGGACTTCGGCGTGCGCGTGGTCGGCATCAATCCCGGACGCGTGTTGACCGACCGCCAGATCGACCACCATATGGAGAACGCGCAAAAGCAGTTGGGTGACAGCTCGCGCTGGCGGGAAATCATGGCGCCCATCGTCGAGGGATTGCCGTTCAAACGCGCGGCGCACCCGGAAGAATGCGCGGACCTGGTGACTTTTCTGGCGTCCGCGCGGGCTTCGTATATCAGTGCCACCGTTGTGACCATAGACGCGGGCCAATCCTTGCGGCCGCGGATCAATTAGCACGCTAGCTGCACGGTTTGGAAGATACCACCCCACCTGTTGCGCAGCGTATCGCCGAGGTTGCTCCATTCCATGTGATGGAGCTGCTGGCGCGGGCACGCGAGCTTGAAGCGCACGGCCGCTCCATCGTACACATGGAGATCGGCGAGCCTGACTTTCCGACCGCAAAGCCGATTTGTGACGCCGGCATACGCATCATAGAAACCGGCAACCTGTTCTATACGCCCGCGCTGGGTCTGCCCGAACTGCGGACGGCAATTTCGCGTTTTTACGGCGAGCGATATGGGGCGGATGTGCCGGCCTCGCGCATCATCATTACCTCGGGTGCCTCGGGTGCATTGCTGCTGGCCATCGCCGTCCTGATCAATCCCGGTGACGAAGTGATCATGGCGGACCCCGGCTATCCGTGTAACCGCAATTTCGTGCGCATGATGGGGGGCGTTCCGGCTGAAATTCCGGTCGGCGCCGAAAGCGACTATCAGTTGCTGCCCGACATGGTAGCGCGCCACTGGAACGCGCGCACAAGGGCAGTGATGGTGGCTACACCCTCGAATCCCACCGGCACGCTGATGCCGGAGTGTTCCTTGCGCGCGATCGCGGCGCTGTCGGCATCGCGGGGCGGCGCGATGATAGTCGACGAGATTTATCATGGTCTGGTCTACGATGGCGACTACACGACAGCGCTTAAGTTTTCTGAAAATATATTTGTAATCAACAGCTTTTCCAAGTATTTCAATATGACGGGCTGGCGCCTGGGGTGGATGGTGGTGCCGTCCGGCTATGTGCGTGAGTTCGACAAGCTGTCACAAAACATCTATTTGTCCGCACCGACGCCGTCGCAGCACGCGGCGCTCGCGGCGTTTGAGCCGGCCACGATTGCGATTCTTGAGCAGCGCCGCGCCGAGTTCAGGGCGCGCCGCGATTACCTGGTGCCGGCGCTGCGTGGACTCGGGTTCAGGGTGCCGCTGGTACCGCCGGGCGCGTTCTATATCTACGCGGACTGCAGTGCGCTGGCGGAGGACAGCTTTGCGTTTACGCGCGACTTGCTGGAGTCTGCGGGTGTGGCGATTACACCGGGCGCGGATTTTGGCGTTAATGGCGCCGAACGCCATGTGCGCTTTGCTTATACGAACTCGGTGCCGGTGTTGACCGAGGGCGTGAGGCGCATCGCGGCGTATCTCGAGTTGAAAAACAAGGACGACAGGAAATGAGGGCGGGTAGT
>CANJQI010000284.1 GCA_947476215.1 Betaproteobacteria bacterium | reverse complement strand
ATCATGATCGCGGGCAGCCAGATTATTCTCAAGTATGTGCAGAAGTATCCGGTCATCGTGTACATCGGCGCCGGCGTGCTGGTGTGGACAGCAGTCAAGATGATGACGAGCGAACCGCTCATCAAGGACACCATGGATTTGATGGGTAACTACGTTGCAATGTTATACGCAGTGGCAATGGGGGGTGTGCTGGGTGCGGGAGTCTGGGCGAACCATGGTAAAGCCCGGAGCCGTGTCGCGGCGCACGTTGTGGATTTGGCGGCAGTACCGGCGACGCCCATCCGGGCGACGACGATCAACCCGAATGGAGAAAACATCATGAACAAAGTCCTGATCCCGGTGGATGGTACGGCAAGCGCGTTGCAGGCAGTGCAGCATGTGGTTAATCGCTTTCTGGTCGACGGCAACATTGAAGTGCATCTGCTTCATGTGCGCGCGCCCTTTTCGCAGCACATCTCGCGTTTCGTCAGCAAGCGCAACCGTAGCAGCTATCATCGCGAACTGGCGGCCAAGGCGCTGGAAAGCGCGCGCAATCTGCTCGATAGACACAGCATCCCCCATGCCTCGCATATTGAACTTGGCGAGGCCGCGCTGGTGATAGACCGGGTGGCGCAGCGCCTGGATGTCGATCAGATCGTGATGGGCACCGCGCGCAAAAGCACACTCACGCGACTGGTTCAGGATTCGGTCACCAGCAAGGTGCTCGAAACCACGCAAGTGCCCGTCGAAGTGGTCGCCGGCGCGCCGGCATCGTGGTGGGAACGCATCGGCGTGCCGGCGAGCGTGGGCACGGCGATGGCGGCATTGTTTCTTGCAGTAGTGGACTGAGGCAATATTCGGCCGGCAACCAGCATCAGGCAGTTTGCCGATCGCGGCAGGTTAACAGCCTGCCGCGTTTTTTTTTGTGTTGCGGGAGTTGAATTGAAGTAATCTTCGGAGTGATTATGTAACTCCCATCGCAAATGCTGTTTCGGCAGCGGGAAATACCCATGCCCCACGACATCAGCTTGATCGCCACCATCGCCGCCGCCTTCGGGCTGGCGCTGATTCTGGGCCTGGTCGCGACTCAAATGCGTATGCCGCCTCTCGTCGGCTACCTGCTTGCGGGCGTGATGATAGGTCCGGCGACACCGGGTTTTGTTGGCGACATCGGGTTGGCGAGCCAGCTGGCGGAGATAGGCATCATGCTGCTGATGTTCGGCGTAGGCCTCAATTTCTCTTTTGAGGACCTCATGAACGTGCGCCACGTTGCCATTCCGGGGGCGGTGGTCAAGATAGCGATCGCGACGGCGTCGGGCATGTTCATTGCCATGTTCTGGGGTTGGCAACCCGGAGGTGCTCTGGTATTTGGCCTGTGCCTGTCCGTGGCCAGCACGGTCGTACTGATGAGAGCGATGGAGGCCAGGGGCTTGCTGGACACGGTCAACGGCCACATCGCCGTGGGCTGGGTGGTGGTGGAAGACCTCATCATGGTGCTGGTGCTGGTGCCCGCGTTTGCCAGCCTTTTTGCCGTCGCGGATGGCACGTCCGTTGCAGTGGGCTCGGCGGATGGCGTTTGGGAAAAAATAGGCATTACGCTCGCGAAAGTCGCCACCTTTATCGTGTTGATGCTGGTGGTCGGCAAGCGTGTCTTTCCGCGGCTGTTATGGTGGGTTGCCCGCTCCGGATCTCGTGAACTGTTCACGTTATGCGTAGTCGCCACCGCGATCGGCGTGGCATTCGGCGCCGCCGCGCTGTTTGACGTGTCCTTCGCCCTCGGCGCATTTTTTGCCGGCATGATGATGCGCGAGTCGGAATTCAGCCGCCGTGCAGCCGACGAATCGCTGCCGCTGCGCGATGCGTTCGCGGTACTGTTTTTCGTGTCCGTCGGGATGTTGTTTGATCCGGCGGTGGTGTGGCACGATCCCATGAAGCTGTTGGCCGTGGTAGCGATCATCATGATGATCAATCCGGTCGTTGCTACTGCGCTGATACTGTTTTATCGATACCCGCTCAATACCGCATTTACCGTGGGCGCGAGCCTGGCGCAGATCGGAGAGTTCTCGTTCATCCTCGCCGCACTGGGTGTTGCCGTGGGCCTCATGCCCAAGGAAGGACAAAGCCTCATACTAGCCGGCGCGCTGATCTCCATCGCCGCCAATTCAGCGCTTTTCGCCGTGATAAAGCCTTTGCTGAAATGGGTGCGAGCCCGTTCTGACCTGGCCCGCCGACTTGAGCAGCGCGTCGATCCGCTGGCGCAACTGCCGATGTCGGTTGAGCAGACGCTATTGACCGGGCAGGCGGTGCTGGTCGGCTACGGCCGCGCCGGCAGGCGCATCGGCGAAGGACTGCGCGCCAACAAGATACACTTTGTCGTTGCCGAGCAGAATCGCGAAATCGTCGAGGCCCTGCGCAAGGAGGGCATTCCCGCGGTAAGCGGGGACGCTTCGGAGCCCGAGGTTTTGATACAGGCGCACATCGCGCGCGCCGCCATGCTGGTGATATCTCCCGAGGACACGCTGAATATCCGCAAGATGGTTGAAATTGCCAGAACGCTCAACCCGTCGATCGCCGTCGTGCTGCGTGCGCAAAATGAGGAAGAAGCGGAATTTCTGCGCGCGGAAAATCTGGGCGTAGTGTTTCTCAGCGAGCACGAACTCGCGCGGAATATGGTGTCACATGTGGTGTCAAGGTTTCGCGGTTAGCGAACCATTCACGTCGAAGAAGCTTGAATCAGTGGGCGACTGAACTTCTGCAGAGTGCCACGCAAACGTCTATGCGGGAAGGTCACCGGGCATAGCAAGGAATCAGCCGGTACTTATCTCCGTCGGAGTACGACTATCCGGTTGGTATTGGTTCCCCCGGCGTTATTGCCGATACCCCAGCAGTTCGCCGTCTTGGTGAATTCCTGCTGGTTGACCATCACGAACAGGCGCTCGAAAGGCAGACCTTCCGCGGCGTCCCATACCAGACGTTCAAGCAGAACTTTGCCCTTACGGACCTCGCCTACCTCAAACGCGACGTGCCCGCCGGGTCGAACGACGCGCGCGAGTTCGGTGAGTGTGTTCCGCACCATCGCCTGCCAACCCGACTCCGTTCTGTGCTGTGCAATGTTCACGCCCGCGACGTCTATGCCGGCGAACCAGCTCCTCAACCAGTTGTCGACGGCATACTGCACGATATCGAGGAACGGTGGAGAGGTTACGACCAACTGGACGGAAGCGTCGGGTATGGCGGGCGTCGAGTCTGCCGAGGCCGTCGTCAATATGGCCGGCGGGTGGGACGCCATTGGCCCATCCTTGATCAGCGACCTTGTTTTTTTCAGGATAATCTTCTTGACGTCGCGATCCGGTGGCGTTTGTCGCCGTTTTTCGTTGATCTTGAGTTGCGACTGGGCGGACACGGCCTGATTCGGGGGCAGCGTATAGACGGAAAAGAAACCCGGGGAATGTCCGGTCAGGCGGTTGATCGCGACCATACGGATCCAGTCGTCGATGGGGTCAGGGGTTCCGCCCCATGGTGCCCGTTCGATCAGCCAGCGCCTCAGCGCGCAGATATGCCGCAGCGTGCGCGGACTGTAGAAAGCGAGCAGATCGGGATCGCCGTCGTCGCCGTGGTTGAGGTCGATTTCATCCAGCCTGCCGGCGATCTCATTCAGTGCGGGCGGATTCAGGCGCGGGCGGGTGAACAGGACGCTCAGGGGGTTGATGTCGTTGCCCATGGGTTGCCGGCCCATGAGCGCGGCCTGCACCGGTGTCGTGCCACGCCCCATGAATGGATCGTATACGCCATCTCCTGGTCTGGTCAGGCGGTTGATGAAAAACGCCGGCAGCTGCGGTTTGAAGCACGCCCGGTAACTTACCTCATGAATCGAATGGGCCTGACGTTGCCTCGCGGTCCAGAATTCATTGATGACGTATGGAATCGTGCCTTCCAGCGTTGCGATTGAAGGCTGTCCAAACTCGCTGAAATTTCGAACGTGATCGGCGAAACAGCCTTTCGTATCTTCGCATTCCTGTGCGGGGGAATGGGAGACTTGCTCAGAAATGGAAAGACTTTGGGGTGCCGGATCATTCATCAGTTCGCACGTATACCCGCGTCCTTGATCACTTTGCCCATGCGGGTCATATCGGCTTTAATCGTGGCCGCGAACTGCTCCGGCGTACTGCCCACCGTTTCCACCGCGGCGTTCAGAAATTTCTCCTTGACATCCGGTCGCTCCAGCACGCGCAGCACTTCCTGATTGAGCCTGCTAACAACGGATACGGGTGTTTTCGCCGGCGCCCATAAACCGAGTATCTGCACGGATTCATAACCTGGCACACCTGCCGCTGCAATGGTGGGCAACTGCGGGTACAAGGCCGAAGGTTGCGCGCTGGTTACACCCAGTCCCCGCAGCCTTCCCGACTTGATATGCGGCGCCACGCCGCCCGCCGATGGAAACATCATGTGTACGTGGCCGGCGATGACGTCGCTTGTGGCTTGCCCGGTCTCACGGTATGCAATACCGACGATGTTGACGCCGGCCATGGCCTTGAATAGTTCGGCGGTGAGATGGTTGGTTGAACCCGTTGCCGCCGAACTGTAGTTGAGCGCGCCCGGTTTGGCTTTGGCCATTGCGATCAACTCTTTGACCGATTTTACCGGCAGCGACGGGTGCACCACGAGTATGCTGGGTGAGCGCGTCACCCACGTAATGGGCGCATAGTCCTTGATCGGGTCGTAGGGTGTGTCTTCGAGAAATGGCGCAAGCCATGTGCTGCCGCTATGCAGCAACAAGGTGTGACCATCAGGCGCCGCCTGCGCCACGGCCTGCTGAGGAATGATGCCACCGCGATTTTCCACCACCACCTGTTGGCCCAATGGGCGCGCGAGGTTTTGCGCAATGATCCGTGACGCGAAATCGGCACCGCCGCCCACGCCCGCGGT
>CANJQI010000283.1 GCA_947476215.1 Betaproteobacteria bacterium | reverse complement strand
GGCGGCCCGTTGATCTGGCCTCGGATCACTGAAGCCGAACAGAACTCCTTCGACGCCACTTGCCGCAAGCTCTATAAGTTCATAAACTCAACAGCTAAAATCGCTCGGCAGGGGGAAAACCACCCATAAATTCCGCCGACGAGGCTAAAACTATGTGCCTGTGTGTGTCGTAGCCGACGTCTCATCCGGCAGCAGCAATACGATTGCCGCCCTGATCATGGCGATGCCGGCCATGATCCACAACGCCGCGGCAAATCCCATCCCTTTTACCATGGGCCCGAGCAGCCACACCGAGATCGAGCTGATACCGAACGCCACCGTTAATCGCATGCCGGCCACGCGTGAACGCAGTCTGTCGTCAACGTAGCGTACTATCATGGCGTCGGTGAACGGAATCGACCCGAATACGAATACCATCACTAAAAGCAGTGCCAGAAACAGCCCCCAGGATTGCGTGTGCGCGGCGAGAATGAAGAACGGTATCTGAACCACGGACAGCCAAAGTTGCAATGGCTTGAACGGCATGCGGTCAATCATCCGACCGACCACGATTTGCGCGAGCGACGCGACCGCGTAGATTGCGGCCAACATGGCGCCCAAGGTTGCCGGGTCTTCGATCATACCCAGAAACCCCTCGGCCAGGAGCTGCGCATTGCCATTCGTCGTAAAGTTAAAAAGCAGACTGCTGGCGACCGCCGTTGCCGTCATGACCGCGAATGTGCGAACCAGCATCGCTGGCGAAAGAACTACCTTGGCCTTGCCGCCCGTGCGTCTTGACGGCGCTTCAGTCTCCCGCGGACAGACGAGCATGAAAAAAATACCGCAGGCAATGGCGACAATGCCGGGCACGACGAACGCGGCCCGCCATCCCAGCCACTTGACCAGCAGGCCGGTCATAAGCGCGGCGATGGCTATGCCAAGATTGCCGGCGAGTCCGTTGATGCCTATTACGGCGCCTGGATTGGTTGTGCTTTGTACCAACATCGGAATGCCGACCGGGTGGTAAATCGAAGCGAATGCACCGAGCAGCGTCAGTGCGGCCGCAAGCTGCCACGCGTTGTGTGTCAGGGCAACGAGCAGCGCTGACGCGCCCATACCGGCGAAAAAAATGATCATCATGTTGCGCCGGCCCCAAAGATCGCCAAGGCGGCCGGCGGGCAGCGCGCCAAGTCCGAACAGCGCAAACGCACCGACACTGTAGGGCATGAGGTCTGTCCAGCTTGAAAACCCGAAATCGATGGCGATAGAGGTGACCGCCGTTGCAAAGATCAGCAGAAACATGTGATCAATGGCATGGCCTGCGTTCAGCATCAGACTTGCGGCGCGGGGCAATCCGCCGGAATCCGGCCTTTCAGATGCGGGAACAGACATAATCAAAGCGCTTATTTGACATGCGATCGAAAGGATATCCTCATCCGGGCACTACGAAATACTTGCTCCGCCATCAATCGACCACGTTTGCCCTGTAACGAATGCCGATGCGTCGCAGGCGAGATATAGCGCCAGCAGACCGACTTCGCGCAGATGGCCGACGCGGGCCAAAGGTACCCGGGATGCGGCCAGCGCATTGCGTTTGCTGAGTTCTTCCGGAGTCATTTGCGTTGGGTCAGGGACGGATCCCGGCGCAATCGCGTTGACTCTTACGTGGAATGGCGCCCACTCCAGCGCCATGACCTCGGTAAAACTCACCACGCCGGCTTTGGCGGCGGAGTACGCGGAACGCGTTGCTCCCGCGCGCACGGCTGCAACGCCCGACAGGTTGATGATGGAGCCGCGACGCTGCTGAAGGAAGTGGGCGCCGAACGCTTTGCATCCGGTAAAGACCTGAGTCAGATTCACATCCATGATGAAGCGCCACTCCGATTCGCTCATGCCGGTCTCGGACAGGCCCGGACGCGCGACCAGCGGTTTTACGATTGAATCGCCGACGCAATTCACCAGCACGTCTATCGGTCCGAACGAGTCCAGCACTTCAGCGGCGAGGCGTTCCATATCGGCGTACCGAGTCGCATCCGTGGCGTAAGCGACAGCTTTGCCTCCGTGCGACTGAATTTCCTTAACTGCGGTAGTCGCGCTTTCAAGGTTTAGGGAAGCGATCGCAATGTCGGCGCCGGCTTCGGCCAGCACCGCGGCTATGCCTTTGCCAATGCCACGCGCCGCGCCTATCAGCAGCACCTTGCGACCCGCCATGTCGAATTCAGGAAAGTTCATGGTTACTCCTGTTGTTCACAAACATTCAAACTGAAATAGCTACGGCTTCGATACACTATGATGCTCTACATTCGGTCGCACGGTCCGGTTTTGGCCGGAGGTAATATGCAAACTCGAAAAGTGGAGGAAATCATGCTCAGTATTGTTTCAATGGTGATTCGCATCAGCATACTTGTTTTTACTGCGAATATTGCCGCGGCGCAAATCTATCCGGAGCGCCCCATACGCGTGCTTGCGGCTGAAGTGGGCGGTGGCGCGGATTTCATAGTGCGCATCATCTCCCAGGGAATTTCAGGCACCCTGGGACAGCAAATGGTAATCGACAACCGGCCCGGTAGCCCTATCATTCCCGCACAGATCGCGGCCAAAGCCAGGAGCGATGGCTATACGCTGCTGTTTTATGGTAACCAGGTATGGCTGCTGCCGTTTCTGCAAGAAGCGCCGTACGACCCCGTGGCGGACTTCGCGCCCATCAGTCTGGTCGTCAAGGCGCCCAATCTGGTCGTCGTTCATCCTTCCGCAGCCGCGAACTCAATCAAAGAACTGATTGCGCTGGCCAAGGCGTCGCCGGGCGCAATCAACTATGGGTCGGGGCCCAACGGTTCCAGCAACCACCTGGCCGCAGAATTGTTCAAGTTCATGGCAGGGGTCAATATCACACGCATCACTTACCAGGGTACGGCGCCGGCTCTCAATGGCGTTCTGGGTGGTCACGTGCAACTGATGTTCTCGACGACGGCCGGCGGTTGGGCGCACGTCAAATCCGGGAAATTGCGTGCCCTGGCGGTGACCAGCGCCGAGCCTACCGTGCTTGCACCTGGATTGCCAACGGTCGCGGCGTCGGGATTGCCCGGCTACGAATCGACGGCGGTGTTTGGATTTTTTGCTCCCGCTGGCACTCCCGACATACCGATACGCAGGCTAAACACTGAAATCGTGCAGTTTCTCGGCAAGACCGATGTTAAAGAGAAATTTCTCGGCGCTGGCGTGGAAGCGGTCGGGACATCGCCAGCGCAGCTCGCCGCCGCCATGAAATCCGATATGGCGAGAATGAGCAAAGTGATAGCCAACGCGGGCATGCGGGAAGCGCCGGCCAAGTAACGCAGGATTAGCAGCACACGCTCTTTTTGCAGCGCATGCAGCGCATGCATCGCTACTGCGAGCGTTAGTGTCCTTTCCCTATTTCGAGACGCGCCCGCAAAAAAATATCGTCGCCCCGATGGACGCCGGAACCCAGAAACACTGTTGGCCATCTCAATGACCATTCTGGATTCCGGTTTTCACCGGAATGACAGGTGAACGTCATGAAATTGGGGAAGTTCAATAGGCCAGGGAAAATCCCTTTTCGTGTTCGAGGCGCTCCAACCGTTCGAATAAACGGGCAGAAGCGTCGCTGCCCATGGCCTTGGTCAGGAACATGAACTTGCGCTGCAAGTCCTCGCGTTTGAACGGGTCGACCAGCATGCCTTTGACCGAGTCGCCACTGTAAGAAACCTTGCGGCCATCCTTGAGTTCCACATGGACGTTTGCACTCCAATGTGACGGACCCGGCTGCGCGCGTACGCGCAACTCCACGTTGCGGCACACGGCGCGGATGGCAGGATCATTGACTGCACTTTCGTCGAATTTTGAGGGATCATCCGGATCGTGAAACATCGCAAACGCGACGCAGAACGGCACGCTGTATTGCGCCTGCATGACATCGCCGGGCTCGAGGATATTGTTGTGACTCAACACTTTCGCGCTGGCTTCGACTACCACGTGCGCGACATCTGCACCTGAAAACTTGTGCTGCGCGATCAGATTTCGCACCGCCTGGATCGGTGGATTGGCCGTCATATGGGCCGCGTAACGTTTTAATCCGATGCGTGCCGTTTCCCAAACCTTGTTCAGATCCGCCGTTAGCAGCGACGGATCGCCGTCACGGCAATAGGCATCCAGAAATCCGAATTTGCCCTCCAGTACCGTCTCCGGCCCGGTATAACCGGAGCCGGCAAGCCGTGCCGCGAGTATGCCGGACTCAGCCGTGCGCCCGAGGTGCAGGCGCTTGACCATGCCACCCTGCGTGGACTTGGTGAATGCCAGCAATCCGGACGACAGCGAGCCTGCGATGCCCAGCGCGTGGGTATGCTGTTCGGCGTTGTGGCCATAGACGCAGCCTGCCGCGATGGCTGCCGCGTATGGACCTGTGAGTCCGGGCGCATGAAATCCTATCGATTCCGGCGGGATGCGGCTCTTATGCGCGGCCAGGCCGACGCGAAATAACACCTCGCAACTCGCAACGAACGCCACGATGGCGGACTTGCCATTGGCGCCGGTTTCCTCGCACGCAGCGAGTATCGCAGGCACTATGGTGGCGCCTGGATGCGCACCGACGCTGGGATCGCGGTACTGATCGTGTTCGAACGCATGCATGAATACGCCGTTGGCCAATGCCGCGCACGGCGCCTGCACGCGCACGTCGGGGCGTCCGATGATGGTGCACGGCCCGCCTGCGCCATACGTGCGTGCATAGTCAGCCACCATGCGACTCCACGGCAGTTGCGAGCCGAATGCGGCAATCGCCACGGAATCTATGATGCAGTCCTTGGCGCGCGCGGCGACTTCGGGCGGGATGTCCGAGTATCTGAGCTCGGCGGCGAATTTACCCAGTATCTGTGTTGCTGTAGCCATGAAATTCGTTCTCCAGTAATTTAG
>CANJQI010000282.1 GCA_947476215.1 Betaproteobacteria bacterium | reverse complement strand
CGTCATATCGCAGCCTTCCTTCATAGCCGACGACTTGTGAAACCGTCTCCGCAAGTTCACGGATACTTTGATCTTCGCCGCACCCGATATTGATCAAAGGCGCGCTGGTTTCCGAATGAACCAGGACGTCGAATCGGTCATTTGTCAGTGACATCAGAAACGCGCACGCTGCCGCCATGTCGTCCGCGTGCAGGAATTCGCGCCGTGGCGTGCCCGTGCCCCATACGACGACCTCGGCATTCCCCTGCTCTTTTGCCTCGTGAATCTTGCGTATCAACGCCGGCAGCACATGTGAATTCTGAAGATCGTAGTTGTCACCCGGGCCATACAGATTGGTCGGCATTGCCGCCAGAAAGCGAGTTCCATGCTGGCGGTTGTAGGCCCAGCACATTTCAATGCCGGCAATCTTGGCTATGGCATAGGGACGGTTGGTTGCTTCCAGCGGACCCGTCAGCAGGTATTCTTCCTTCATCGGCTGCGGGCAGGCGCGCGGATAGATACACGATGATCCCAGAAACAGCAGGCGTTTTACCCCAGCCTTCCATGCTTCATGAATAACGTTGGTCTGGATTTCCAGATTGCTGAGAATAAACTCCGCCGGATAGGTATTATTGGCGAGTATGCCGCCGACGCGTGCTGCGGCCAGAAACACGTAATCTGGTTTTTCCGTCGCAAAAAAGTCGGCGACACTGTCTTTTCGGGCTAGATCGAGTTCGTCGTGCGTGCGCGTTACGATGTTTTCGTAACCGAGTGATTGCAGGTGCCGCAATATGGCCGAACCCGCGAGCCCCCGATGGCCGGCAATATAAATTTTCTCGCTTTGTCGCATGTTGTTCGCGAAGTCATCATCTCTTATACAACCGCGATTATAGTCCCAGCCATATGCCAAAAGTGAGCCGCGCATCTATGTTAGGCTAGCCACGTCGGCAACATGACGGCAATGAGAAGCGATGGCTAAAGACGTAATGTTGATCAAGACTTCATCGCTCGGCGATGTCATTCATGCGTTGCCCGTTATCAGCGATCTCAGAGCCGTAGCGGCGGTGGATCGCATCGACTGGGTGGTGGAAGCGTCGTTCGCAACGATCCCGCGATTGCACTCCGGTGTGACCAATGTAATTCCAGTCGCGATCCGCAACTGGCGGCGTGGATGGAGGCGACATGAGGTGCGCGACGATATCACGACATGCCTGCGCCAGTTGCGAGGCCGCAGTTACGATGCGATCGTGGACGCGCAGGGCTTGCTCAAAAGCGCAGTGGTGGCGTTGGCTGTCCGCGGTACACGGTATGGTTTCGATTTTCGCAGTGCACGTGAGCCGATTTCCATTTTTTATCATCACACGTTTCAGATTTCCTGGGATTTGCACGCCGTGGAGAGAAACCGGCTGTTAATGGCGCGTGCTGTCGGCTACGAAGTGCCATTGCACTGCGACTACGGTATTCGCAGCGCGGCGCGCGAATTTTCCTGGCTGCCCGAGAAACCATACGCCGTGCTGCTGCATGCGACGAGCGGTGACTATAAGCTCTGGCCAGAGCAGCACTGGATTGCCTTGGCCGCCGTGCTCGGTTCGGCTGGCATCAGTTGCGTATTGCCCTGGGGCAGCGTCGTGGAGCGCGAGCGTAGTGCGCGTCTGGCAAGTCACATGCGGTCAGCCTGCGTGCCGCCTGCGCTGAGTCTGGCTGACGTGCCCGGACTATTTGCCGGATCCCGGCTTGTGGTGGGCGTTGATACCGGTCTTACGCATATGGCTGCGGCACTGGGCGTGCCGACGGTGGGCATTTACTGCGCGACCGATCCCGCGGCCACTGGACTATATGGATGCGCTCGCGCGTTGAATCTGGGTGGGCCAGGACTGGTGCCCGAGTGGGCACAAGTGATGTCCGCAATCGAGAAGCTCGACATATGATCTCGTCACGCTTCGGTTACACGTTGCTGGTTTTTGCGCTGTTGCCGTACGCGTTGCTGCATTTGCTGTGGCGTGCGTTGCGCCAGCGCGAGTATTTTGATCATGTGCCGGAACGCTTTGGTTATTTCAAGCCGGCGAGCGAACGGCCGCTTATCTGGGTGCATGCTGTGTCGGTCGGTGAGACGCGCGCGGCGGAACCGCTGATACGCGAGCTTCAGCACCGACATCCCCAGCATCGGATTTTGCTGACGCATATGACACCGACCGGTCGCGAAACCGGGGCGCAGTTGTACGGCAGCGGCGTGGAACGTTGTTATCTGCCGTATGACCTGCCCCACGCCGTCGCGACCTTCCTCGATCATTTCCGACCGGTATGCGGGATCTTGCTCGAAACCGAGATTTGGCCGAATCTGATCCATGCCGGCAAGCAGCGCAATATCCCGCTCTATCTGGTCAATGCCCGCATGTCAGAGAAATCGCTGCGTCGTTACCGGCGTTTCAGCGCGCTCGCGGCGGCTACGCTCAATGCGCTGACCGGCATCGCCGCGCAGAGTAACAGCGACGCGGATCGCCTCAAGTCGTTGGGCGCCACGTCTATTGTGGTGACTGGCAATCTGAAATTCGACCATGAGCCGGATACCTCATTGCTTGCGCAGGGAAAGGCGTGGCGCGAGGTTTATGGCAGGTCGCGCCCGGTCGTGCTAGCCGCCAGTACCCGCGACGGCGAAGAAGCTTTGTTGTTGGCCGCATTGCATGCCATTGATGATCCGGGATTGCTGTTGGTGATCGTGCCGCGCCACCCGCAGCGGTTCGACGAGGTCGCAAGACATCTAAGCCGCTCGGGTGTGGCCTATCAGCGTCGCAGTGACGATCGGCCGATAGCCCTCAATACCCGCGTGTTGCTGGGCGACAGCATGGGCGAAATGACGGCGTACTATGCGGCGTGCGATGTCGCCATCATAGGGGGAAGCCTGCTAGCCTACGGCGCGCAGAATCTGATCGAGGCGTGTGCCGTCGGCAGGCCGGTGATCATAGGCCCGCACACGTATAATTTCGCCGAAACGACCCGACTTGCGATTGAGGCAGGAGCGGCTTTGCAGGTCGACGATGCGCGCGGTGCCATGGTCGCGGCCAGGGCGCTAGTGGGCGATACGGCGCGTGCGCACCGCATGTCACAGGCCGCCGAACTTTTTGCGCGTCAGCATCGGGGTGCAACCGGGAAAACGATGGCTATTCTAAAGTTTTGAGCACCGCAGCGTGGTGCGTGGCGGTGACGATGCGATGAACGGGAGGGGCGGGACTGCGGGCTATTTTTCCAGCCACTGATTGACCGTGATCACATCGTCCTCGCCAAGCGTGCCGGCGGCCGCCTTGAGCTTGAGCACGTTGATTGTGTAGGCGTAGATGGCCTGCGCGTAATCACGCCGTGTGGTGATCAATTGTTGCGTAGCGTTCAATACGTCAACTTGCGTCCTTACACCGACTTCCTGACCCAGTTTGGTCGAGTCCAGTGAGCTCTGGGACGATACAAGGGCTGCTTGCAAGGCCTTGATCTGGGCGACACCGTTGGTGGCGCCCAGAAATGCCGAGCGGGAATTCAGTTCCACGGTGCGTGTTGTGTTTTCCAGATCCTGACGTGCTTTTTCCTGGTTGGCGAGCGCTTCGCGCACCCTAGAGTTGGTCAGCCCGCCAAGATAAATCGGCATGGACAACTGCAAACCTATAAATTTGGTGGTGCTATCAAAACCGGGACCACCCTGCACGCCGGACCCGGTCGCAGAATCTGAATATGACGCCACCGCGTCCAAACTAGGCAGGTGGCCGCTCCTGTTCTTGGAAACTTCCTGTGTCGCGATGTCAGCCGCGGCGCGGGCTGCGCGAACCTGCAGGCTGGACAATCGAGCTTGTTCAATCCAGCTGTCCAGATTGTTGGGCGCAGGCAATGCAGGCGTAAACCGGCTCGAAAGCGTTGCGAGCGTTTGCGGTGGCCGCCCAATGATTTGCTGTAAAACGCCTTTTTTGATTTGTAAATCATTTTGCGCCGCAATCTCCTGCGATACGGCCAGATCATGGCGTGCCTGCGCATCATTGGAATCGGTAATGGTAGCCGTGCCGACTTCAAAATTGCGTTTTGCCTGCGCCAACTGCTCGGCAAATGCGACTCTTTGTGCCGCCGCCAAGGTAACATTGTTTTCCGCGAGGAGCACATCAAAATACGACTGCGCGACGCGTATGATTAAATCCTGCTGAGCCTGCAGAAAGACTGCTTCGGACTGCGATACCTGGTTCTTGGATTGCTCGTAAGTAATCCAATTCTGCATACGGAACAGCGGTTGCGTGGCTGTGACCGTAAGCCCGTTTGAATTGAATTGGGAATTCGTGGCCGGCGTATTGTTGCGGAACTGCAAATCCCGGTCGTTGTGCTGCGTATTAGCCGACAGGGTTATCGCGGGGAGTATTCCCGATAAACCCTGCGGCCGTTTCTCGTTTCCGGCCTGCAGGCTGGCGCGCGCGCTGGCGTAGACCGCATCGGCCTGCAGCGCCTCACGATAAATACTGACGAGATCGGCTCCGCAAGCGCCATCCAGCATGCCGCACACCGCAAGTCCGCCAATCAATCGAAAAATGTTGTGCATTGAAACTCAGTACTTGGGCATGGCGGGATCGACCTGGGTTGCCCATGCCGCAATGCCGCCGCTAAGATTGTAAACCCGGTCAAACCCGGCGTGAGCAAGATAATTTGCCACTTGAAGGCTGCGCATTCCATGATGACACACGACTACAATATCGTTGTCCCTAGGCAGCTGATGGCACTTGTCCGGGATATCGTTCATCGGTAACAACCGTGCACCTGGAATTCGGCAAACCTCGTGTTCCCAGGGTTCCCGAACATCAATGATCAGCGGTGCATCGCGTGCCGCATCGTCTTGCCATTCCTTGAGTTCGAGCGCGGACAAAGTCCGGGTCAAAATACAAACCTTTCCGGTTGCGGTGCGTTGCGCAGCGGCG
>CANJQI010000281.1 GCA_947476215.1 Betaproteobacteria bacterium | reverse complement strand
TCGTCGAGGGCCTGAACAACAAAGCCAAAGTCACTATGAGAAAAGCGTACGGCTTTCGAACCTTCAAGGCCACAGAACTGGCCTTGTATCATGTACTTGGCAAGCTACCCGAGCCAAAGCTCGCCCACAGTTTTTACTGACGAACCAAACCTTTAACGCCGCTTTCATCGATGGTCGGAATTTCCGGTGCCGATGCCAGCCGTTTCAGACTCGCAACGCCCAGCGCGCGCAGCCTTCCGGCCTTGATGAAGCCCTGCGCGGTGGAGATGGTGGTGAACATCAGCTGTACTTGTCCCGCCACCAGATCCGCCGTGGACGGTCCGCTGCCTTTATAGGGGATATCCTGCGCGCCGAACTGAGCGGCGCTTTTAAATCGTTCCATAGCGAGATGACTGGCGCTGCCTCCGCCGCTGGACGCGTAGTTAAGAGGCTGCGGTCGGGACTTCGCAAGCATGACCAGTTCTCTCACTGAATTGGCCGTAACCGAAGGGTGGACTGCCAGCAGAAATGGAATCGATGCGAGACCCGTGACCGCGGAAAAGTCCCTG
Source organism: Betaproteobacteria bacterium (assembly GCA_947476215.1). Classification (GTDB taxonomy): domain Bacteria; phylum Pseudomonadota; class Gammaproteobacteria; order Burkholderiales; family SG8-41; genus PALSA-1004. Next base: position 4,438 of record CANJQI010000281.1, on the reverse strand, counting down.
CCAAGGTCATAAGGCAGATTCTCATAAAGGCTCATGCTGATGGCGTGGCCGACCGTGCTTTGCAACAGCGTATATCCATCCGGCGCGGCCCGCGCAACGGTTTCGGCGGCGACATTGCCGCCCGCGCCGGCGCGGTTGTCGATGACCAGTTGCTGGCCCAGCACCTCGGCAAGTTTAGGCGCCACTATGCGCGCAACCGTGTCCGCACCTCCACCAGGTGCAAACGGCACGATGAATCGTATCGGCCGGTTCGGGTAGTCAGTCGGCGCATGCGATCTTGGTTGCGCGCAGGCGACAGTTGAAACGAACGCGAGCATGATGAGCGTAGCGAGGGGCTGGGACAGAGGGCGCATTTGTTAGTAATTTGTCAAAGCGTCAATAGCGGCCGACATAATTTCAGCAAGGATACTACGCAACGCACGGAGTACGTGCAACATCGCGCATCGCACCGTCATTCACGACGTTCCGAGTACACTGCGAGTTCATGGCGCGATTGAGAACGCTCCATATGGGAGTAGCACAGGAGTTACAACATGGACCAAATCCTGACCAAGCTTGCGGAATTCGCCAGCCAGTTGTCATACCGTGATTTATCCGCCGCCGCCGTGACCGCGGGCAAGGACCGCCTGGTGGATTCCATCGCCTGCGCCATCGGCGCCTTTGATTGCGATACCGCGAACGTCGGACGCTCGCTCGCCGGGCCTGCCGCGAGCCCCGAACTCGCTGGACGCATGCTGGGTTCAAGAAAAACGGCGGCAGGCGATGCGGCGGCCTTTGTGAACACCTGCATGATACGCAACCTCGATTTGAACGACATCATACAGGGCGGTCATCCGAGCGATTGCCTGGGCGGCCTGCTCGCCGTGGCGCCGCAAATAGCCGCGACAGGTGAGAAGCTGATAACGGCCATGGTGGTTGCCTATGAAATCGTGATCAGGCTGCAAGCAGCCGCCCGAATGCGCGAAAAGGGGTGGGATCAAGGTTTCGGCATCAGCGTAGCCACCGCCGCGGGGCTTGCCAATCTGATGGGACTAGGCTGCGACGCCGCCAGACACGCGATTGCCATCACGGCTGTGGCCAATCTGCCGATGCGCGCAACCCGCGCCGGACAACTATCGATGTGGAAAGGCGCCGCGACCGCCTATTCAGTACGCAATGCGGTGTTCGGCGTGCAACTGGCCGCCGCCGGCATGACGGGCCCCGAAGCGCCGTTTACCGGACGTCATGGCCTCGTGGATCTGATTTCCGGACCCATAGAACTCACGTCATTCGGCACGACGGCTGCGGATTTTTTCATCCCCAGCGTATACATCAAGTACTGGCCGGTCGCGTACAGCCTTCAGCCTGTCATCTGGGCCGGAATCGAATTACGCAAACAGGTCGATCACAATCAACTGGTCAGTCTGGATGTGCAGACGTATGCGTTCTCCGTGATGGAAAGCGGCAGCGAACCGGCGAAATGGGATCCACGGACGCGCGAGACCGCGGATCATAGCATTCCCTATGTGCTCGCGAGGGCGCTGCTGCACGGCGTAATCGATGAGCAGGCATTTGTTCGAAAATCTTATCTGGACCCGGCGATACGCCCGTTGATGAACAAGATTACGGTGCGCGTCGATGATGAAATCGAAAAGGAAGTGCAGCGTGGCACCGTACACGCCCGTGTCATCGCCACGGATCGTTCCGGAAAATCGTACGAGGTCAATATCGTTAATCCGCCGGGCCATGAGAAGAACCCGATGACCACGAACGATGTGGCCGCGAAATTCAGGCGCCTGTGCGAACCGCGCTTAGGCAAGCGACGGACGGTCGCGGCATTGAAGCGGTGGCAGAGCATTGATTTGGCGACAGATGTTGCGACTGCGATTGATGCTTTAAACGTGAGTAGGGCTCGCAGCGGGCAAGCACCATGAAAATGAATTGAGGATTCCGCGTGGGAAAGTTGCGCCGCACGGAAATTCGATTTGGTTGTCTGTCCGCTGTTCGGCCGCTGCGGCCGCTGGCAGTCACCTGACGAGGTGATCGGCGTTTCCGATTTGCTCGTTCGATCGGGAGAACGCCGAACTCACCCTATCGGCCATCAGCGGTCCCTCGCGGATCGGCAGACTGGGGGTTCCGAGCGTCGACTCAGGAGCTGTAAGCCGCCACATATCTCTGGGAAATTTGGCGTGATGGCTTGATCCAATTGGCCCAGTTGTTGGCGGCAGGCAGCAACATGATTCATCACTTCTTGAATTCGAATTGCACCAAGCACTCAGCGATGGTCGATCACGCGGTGATCGATATTGATGCGTGTGCCGTTACGCGATACAATTAGCCATGATAAAGACGTTCCGACATAAGGGGTTGAAAGCTTTTTTCGAGAAAGGTAGCAGGGCAGGTATTCAGGCTGCCCATGCCCCACGACTGGCCGCCATGCTGCGACGCCTGAACGAGACGAGCAATCCTCAGGGGATGAACCTACCGGGATGGGGCTTACATTCGTTGAAGGGCCGGGAACTCAAGGGGCATTTCTCGGTGACGGTGAACGGCAACTGGCGCATGACGTTCACCTTCGACGGGACTGACGCCGTGTTGGTGGATTATCAGGACTACCACTGAAAGGAAATTGAATATGAGCAGAATGTACAATCCCCCGCACCCGGGCCTGACCCTGCGCGACGACGTGCTGCCCGCACTCGGACTGTCGGTGACCGAGGCCGCGCAACAATTGGGCGTGGCGCGTGTGACGTTGTCGCGGGTGCTCAATGGCCGCGCCGCCATCTCGCCTGAAATGGCCCTACGTCTGGAGGGTTGGCTAGGTGTCGCGCGCGGCGGCGAAGCCCGCCTGTGGCTGGCCGAGCAAAGCGCCTACGATATGTGGCAGGCTGAGCAGCGATTCAAAGCCGAGCCGATGCACGTTATCCCCGCACCGAGGACCGCCTGAAGCGGCCGTCTGGAAAGTCCACTTACGAAATCGCCCAATTTCCGGACCCGACCTGGTGGGGCAATGCTATTCCAATGAGGCTTCCGCCACCTCGCGTATGAGTGGTGGCACTCGTGAGATAAGATCGATCGGGCGCTGGACCACACTTGGAACTGCGATGGTTACATACCGATAAGCCAGCGTACCGCACTGCGCTGCGCTCTGTTTCGCCGGTCAATATTCGAGCTGCGGAGTCCATCCCAATATTTCCGCCGTCCCGCCGACAATGCGAAGCCGGACGACACGACGTTCCGTCGGTACTCCTCGATCCACGTGAATAACTTCGGGTATCTACCGGTTACCCCTTCACGAAGATCGCTTGCCCTACGAGCGTCTATCAGGAATCTCTTGCACAGTGCCGCATTCGAGGTGCCGATCGCAAGTGATACAAGCACTTCCCCATGGCTTAATCCGACGAGAGCCGGTTGTTCACCGCCGATGAATTCGTTTTTACTTGCCTGCCGATCCTTTCCGAGGGCGCGATCTCCCGTCAATTGCTGAAGAGTCTCCAGCGCTCGATTCTCATCGGGGATGCGTTCACGAATGTCTTTGTCGAGAACCACGCTTGCCTGCAGGCCGCCCTCAAGCTCAAAGAGACTTGGGTCAGTAGATGAAATGCTTCCATGAGCTGCTTTCATCTGATTGAATAACGGAAACACCTTACCGTTCCTTCCGCTCTTGCAAATAGCGTCTAGTTGCCTTACCTGTTTCTGGAGCCGCTTGTACTGCACAACTGCACGCGCAAGCTCGTTTCTTTGCGCAAGCTGCTCAAGCTGTCCCTGACGAAGAGGCTGCCGTCCAATCAGCGCTCGGAGGCTATCAATGGTGAGAAAGACAGTGGCGATTTCCTTCATCGAATCTACGTCGAACTGCTTGCCAGCTTTGGTAAAGATGGAGACCTTTGCACGCCCTGCTACGTCCGCGAGCGCATCCTTCGTGCTTACGATGGAACTGATGTTCACGCGAACACCACCAAGTTCCTTGTCACCGAGAAGACGCATGAGCGGCATCACCTCGTTTGCGAACTGGTTGTCAATGCCCTTTTCCTTGAGCAGTACACGCAAGCGACCGTATAACCTCAAGGCTGCATCAGCGTCCGCGCAACCATGCTCGACCAAATCTTTGAAGGGAATATCCTGAAGAGTCTGCCCTTCATCAACGATGTCTCTGTATCTTTTCACGTCCTGCCCGATCAGTTTCTTCGCGACTGCTCCGAGATTGAAGAAGTCCCAATCTCCAAAGCATTCTTGTGCCGCTAACATGGTATCGAAATGAGGTGTCTGGATTCGAATGCCATACCGTCGAAGGAGGACATAGTCGTATTTTATTGATCTTTCCTAAATACATGACAACCGATCGTTCGCTCATGCGTTACATTTCCATAGGGTTGATTGGAGATGATGGGCATGGCAAAGAAGCGGTTGAACGAAGCAACAAAGAAGCGGTTGCGCGCCGGGCGCATGTTGCTGGCGG
>CANJQI010000280.1 GCA_947476215.1 Betaproteobacteria bacterium | reverse complement strand
GTCTTTGTGCGCCAGTTTATTGGGCTGATCGGCATCTTGGCCCCACTCAATCGGTACAGCACCTGCTTTGATGAGTGCGTTGCTCTCGCGCCCATTGCGCTGGATGGGTACAGGCACAAAGGTGGCGTCTATGATTTGACCGCTTTTGAGCTCGATGCGTTGCTGGCGGGGAGGAGTAGTGCGGTCAGGAGTAATCGTTTCATCATTACTTCCCGCACGCTATCTTCCACAGTGTTGCGCCGAAGCTGCCTGGTGGAACTGGAATCCACTTCATAGTGTCGCTGTCCGAGTAAACAACTTTTCCGTTCCCCATCTGTCCACTGAAAAAAATTAACGCAAGAGTTCGCACCTTCTCTTCCTTACAGTCGTATTCCGATTGCGCCTTGTCCGACAAATAAGAATCACCAGCAGCACCCGTTTGCACGGTCTTAAGATCATACAAACCCCACATCTTGACCAGGTGACCGTTGCGTATAATCGTTGCTCTGTCGACGTATAGAATGAATTCGTCAGAAGAATCAACGCGCGTCCACTCCGCCATCGCAGCAGTCGCGGTCATCACCAATATCAGCCCCATCAGCAGTCGTTTCGTCATTTCTTCCCGCACGCTATCTTCCAAAGTGTTGCGCCGAAGCTGTCTGGTGAAACCGGTTTCCACTTACGAGGGTCGCTGTCCGAGTAAACAACTTTTCCAGTCCCCATCTTCCCACCGAACCAAGTGAACGTAAGAATTCGCCGCTTCTCTTCCTTACAGTCGTATTCCGATTGCGCCTTGTCCGACAAATAAGAATCACCAGAAACTGTTTGAACAGTCTTGAAATCAATTAAATCCAACATCTTGACCAAGTTACCGTTGCGTCGAATCGACCCTTTGTCAACGTATTGAATTACTTCATCATCACCCGAAGCAACAGTCCACTCAGCACTCGCCGCAGTCGCGGTCACCAGCAACATCAGCCCCATCAGCAGTCGGTTCATAGGATTCCTATCAAGGGTCATCATTTATCCACTTAGTCTTTGTGTGAGGGCCTACCCCAATAGCCCAAACGCCTTTGCAGCAAATTGGGATGCGCGCTTGCTCTGCCGGAGCTGTTGGGGGTATTAACCTGAATTTTGCATAAAAAGGGTAAAAAATACTGCAAGTGATTGGTACAATGAAGATTGTTGATCGCCCCACTCGTCAACACCAACAGGTCTTTGCCCTCCATGAATTTTACGCCAGAACAACTGCGGTTTGCTTCGATTCCAGGCTGCAGCATCCGCGCGGACTTTGCGGGCGGCGGCTTATCATCGGACGTGGGGCCGCTGCTGCTCAAAGGCGTTGACCGGCCATTGTGAGGGCCCTTCTATGAGACAAATCGGTGGTAATGTCCGCGCCTGCTTGCGGGCATCGATGCCGGTGGATAGCACCCAACAGTAACGGCAATTGATAAAAGCATGAATACATTCGGCGAAGCGGCGCTTGAATCCGCGCGACTCATTTTGGGATTGGACCGGCAGCTTCTTGGCATTGTCGGTCTCAGTCTCGAGGTGAGTATCGCAGCCGCCATCTTCGCGTCGCTGATCGGTTTGCCGGTGGGTGCGTTGATTGCCGTGCAGAAGTTTCCGGGAAGGCGCCTGATTGTGGTGACGCTCAATGCGTTCATGGGCCTGCCGCCCGTGGTGGTGGGGTTGGTGGTGTATCTGTTGCTGTCACGGGCCGGGCCGCTGGGTGACCTGGGTATCCTGTTTACGCCCGCCGCGATGATTCTTGCGCAGACTGTGCTGGTGCTGCCGATAATCGCGGCGCTCACCCGCCAGGCGATTGAGGATGCCTGGCGTGAATATGAAGAGCAGCTGCGTTCGCTGGGCGTCACCCCCGGGCACGCGGCGCTGACCCTGCTTTGGGATTGCCGCTTCTCGCTGTTGACGGCGATTCTGGCCGGCTTCGGACGCGCCATCGCGGAAGTCGGCGCAGTGATGATGGTGGGAGGCAATATCGACAGCGTCACGCGGGTGATGACCACCGCCATTGCACTCGAAACCAGCAAGGGCGATCTGCCGCTGGCACTGGGTCTGGGCGCGATCCTGTTGCTTCTGGTGCTGGCCTTGAATGCGCTTGTGCTGACGATTCGCGATTTTGCGGAACGGCGCTACGGATGAACGGCATTCTTCCTTTGCGTCTTGAGGGCGTGTGCTTCTGCGCTGCGGGCAGGACGCTGCTGGGTGCGATTGACGCGCAATTCTCGGCGGGCCAGCGCAGCGTGATCCTCGGGCCCAATGGCGCGGGCAAAAGTCTTTTGCTCAGAATCTGCCACGGTCTGATTGCGCCCTCGGCCGGGCGCGTTCTGTGGGCGGGTGAGGGCCGCCAGGCCATGGTGTTTCAACGCCCGGTGATGCTGCGCCGCTCGGTGCTGCGCAATATCACCTACGCGTTGTCGCTGGCTGGCGTTTCGCGCGTGGAGCGCGAAGCACGCGCCATGGCGGCGTTGGAGCGTGTTGGTCTAGCCGCGTTGGCGCAACGTGCCGCGCGCGTGCTCTCGGGCGGCGAGCAGCAGCGCCTCGCGCTCGCGCGCGCCTGGGCGCTGGCACCGCAGGTGCTGTTTCTCGATGAGCCAACCGCCAATCTCGATCCGGGCGCCACGCGCCAGATCGAGGTGGTGATCGATGAGTTCCACGCCGCCGGCACCAAGATCATCATGACCACCCACAACCTTGGGCAGGCGCGGCGCATGGGCGACGAAATCCTGTTCATCCATCACGGGTTGGTGGCGGAGCGCGCGCCGGTTACGCAATTTTTCGATGCGCCGGCGTCTTCGGAGGCGCAATCGTTCATCAAGGGCGAAATGCCATGGTGACGAGATTCCTGTTGTTGGTTGCGTTATTGTCATGCCAGACACAGGCAACGGGGCAGCAGCCGTTTATTGTGGTTGCATCGACCACCTCGACCGAACAGTCCGGCCTGTTCAAACATTTGCTGCCGGCGTTCGAGAAACTCGCCGGCATGCAGGTGCGTGTGGTCGCTCTCGGCACCGGGCAGGCGCTGGACATGGCGCGGCGTGGCGATGCGGATGTCGCCTTTGTACACGACACCGAACTGGAGCTGAAATTCATCGCCGACGGTCATGCTGTGGGACGGCGCGATGTGATGTACAACGATTTTGTGCTGATCGGCCCCAAGTCAGACCCGGCGCGCATCGCTGGCGGCAAGGATATCGTCGAGGGCTTGAAGCGCGTGGCCGAGTCGAAAGCGGCTTTCGTATCGCGCGGTGACCGTAGCGGGACTCACGCTACGGAATTGCGTCTTTGGGGATTGTCGGCTGTGGACCCGCAGTCCGGCAAAGGCGGCTGGTATCGCGAGACCGGTGCCGGGATGGGACCAGCGCTGAATACCGCCAGCGCGATGAACGCCTATATTCTCGCCGATCGCGGCACATGGATATCGTTCAGGAACCGCGGCGAGTCGATTATCGTTGTTGAAAGCGACAAGCGCTTGTTCAACCAGTATGGTGTGATGCTGGTGAATCCGGCGCGCCATGCCCACGTCAAGGCGGAACTGGGCAACCGCTTCATCAACTGGCTGGTGTCGGCGGAAGGGCAGAAATCGATCGCCGCCTACAGCATTGAAGGTCAGCAACTGTTTTTCCCCAACGCGGCGCCTGGCCGCTAACCAGCGGCCAGGCAACTATTTCCGCCGGAGGGGCGGCGTTTGGGCGGCCCGGTTCCATGGCATGAATGATATTTTTCCGCAAAGCGTCGACAAGGGCGCTGCGTACATCAATATCTTGCTGGCGCACTTATGGTCAAAATATCCATCGGTGCTGATTCCAGGAAAAACAACAGCATCCTCGCTGCCGCGATCTCGGCTGCGTAAAAAAACAGCGGAATTACTTCGCACACGCCACGCGCCAACACCGCCGAAACGATCGGGCACAATGGCGCGCCAACAAATCCACCCCACCCCACTACGACGAAAAACTCAGGCCGCCTTGCGATGATAATAGCGTAGGAGTCCGCCGAGCCATCAAGTCAAGCCGTTTTTCTTGGTTTAGCGTCCGCAGCGAATAGCCGTACCGACAGTTCGAATCTAATCCCGATACCCAAACGCTCAATTCACTGAATCGGCAATCCTTAGCCGGTTTGTGATGTGGTACGTTCTGCTCCGCCAGTATCTTGACCTCCAACTCGCTCAGGCAGCGTTGAGGCGCCGCTTCCTGTGGGGCGTAGTGCCAAAAGCTCCTGACTGCGGCCGCGGCACTCGCCCGAAAAAGACGTCTCAAACCCCGTTTATCTCAAAACCTCCTGACTTTTTCGGGCTTGGTACGGCGGCGTGAGTTTTCTGTTTTCGGCAAAAACGTCCCCGTACCTTGATGAACGAAAGTTCGTGGTGGGGTGGGGTTTGGGGGGAGGCGGGAACCAGTCGCACGCAAGACGAAAATGTCCAAGATGCACGACATTTCAACGAGTGCGTGACCACCGAAAATAATCAGGCTTTCAACGGTTGTTTTTTTGACCAACGGGTTCTTGCAGACTTCGCCAAAAGGCATAGCGGCGGCATTCGACGCCGTTTTCTCTCTCCATCGGCCCGTTCTCTCCGTTCCGGCGCCCTGTAAAATCGGAGAAGTCCGCAAGCAGAAAATAGAATATTTCATTAAATCAATGGTCTGTCTGCGGACTAATCAACGCAGTTCGTTAGACGAATTTGGGCGCTGAGGGAACCGAACCGGCAACAGACAAACCATTTATCGCTCGTTCATCGCCCCCCCAAACGCCTTGTAAACCGGTTTGGCCAGATACTTGAGAACTGAACGGTTTCCGGTGCGGATGTCCACCGTCGCGGTCATGCCGGGCTTCAACTCGACGCTTGCGAGTTTTGGATTGGGATGCGTCTTTGCGCGCTCGGCGTCGATGCGCACCTGCGCGCGATAGTAGGTGCTGGTCTGCCCGCTCGCGCCTTGCTCGGCCAGCGTGTCGGAACTCAGATACGTCAGCGTGCCCTCAAGACTGCCGTAGATCGAGTAATCAAACGCATCG
>CANJQI010000279.1 GCA_947476215.1 Betaproteobacteria bacterium | reverse complement strand
GCAGCACGTCACTGTCTTTCAGGTCGCGGCGAAAATGGCCGGTATAGGCTGAACTGCTGGCTGCTAAAGCCGTTTCCTCGGAAGTGGGTGAGGCGGGTGCGGTCAGTATCGGAAGCGCGTAAATGCCAAGAACAAAACCAATCGCCAGCACACACACATGCGATGCGCACAGGAAAATCAGCCTTTTCATGGGAATGGCGGCGGGTATCCGGTCATGACGGTCGGTAACTGCCGGCCCGGCTACCGGGTTGCGCCATCCTGCGGCAATTCGGCCTTGATAGCCGCATAGTCATAGTCAAGCGCGGGCACACCGCGTGCAGCGGCGGGCAATGCGCCGATTGCGCCATCGATGGCCGAGAACCGCTCTTCACTGGACGGGTGCGTGGACAGAAAACCGAGGTTGATCTTGTCCTGCGCGGCCATCTTGCGGAAAAATGTCGCCATCGCAGTGGGCTGCATGCCTGCAACTACAAGCCTGTTCAGGCCCACGCTATCGGCCTCGCGTTCATGGTCGCGTGAGAACTTCAGGCTGAGCAGATCGCCGGCCGCGGAGGCAATGCTGCCAAGGTCGCCGAATGCCAGTGACAGCACGGCAGTCAGACCCAGTTGCCGGGCGATGGCAGTCAGGCTGTGGCGCTTTTCAACGTGCGCAACTTCGTGTGCAAGCACGCCCGCGACTTCATCGGCCGAGGCGGCAAGTTGCAGCAAGCCGCTGTGCATGACGATATACCCGCCGGGCATGGCGTATGCGTTAACCGTCTTGTCGTCGCTGACGTAGAACTCATAGCGGTAAGCCGATCCTTTGGTCAGCCGAGCGCCGATGTCGCGGACCATGGTCGCGGGTGCGCCGTCAATTTTTTTGAGCTTGGCCTTCTGGCCTTCAAACAGATGCGCGCCGAGTTTTTGCTCCTGCTCGACCGAAATGAATCCCACCAGCCAACCGGCAATTGTTTCGTGTTGCCACAGAATGGCCGCGATTACCAGCAGCGGAACGACGAAGGTGAATACGACGATGCCGCTGGCCCAGGCGCGCGTCTGGGCGGCGCCCGGCGCGCGCGAGATGGATAGCTTACCCGCAGCAAGTATCGATTTTACCGCCGCGGCTTCGGCGACGACCAATGCATAAGCACCGGCTGAACCATGCCATTCGAGGCGTAGTTGCGAACCGTCCCACCCGGATTTCTGTATGCGGATGTCGCGCCATGACGGATGCCCAACTTCCAAGCTGGATGTGGCGAATCGCAGCCCGTCGCTGTTTACCTCGAATTGCGCCGGCATTCCGTTCTCGGCGAGACCGGGCCCGAACAGCAAACCGTTCATGGCAGCATGAACGTCCGATGAGTGTGTGCATCAATCGTCATTACGGCCGCCGATAATGCTGCCCAATCCGCCCAGCACACTGCCTTCCTCGCGTCCGCCGCCACCACCGCCCATGGAACGCGGCGCCGCCGCGAATATGCGCGATGCGAGCCGCGAAAACGGCAGCGATTGCAGCATCACCGCACCCGGTCCGCGCAGTGTCGCGAAGAACAGCCCTTCGCCGCCGAAAAGCGCGGTCTTGATGCCGCCGACGAACTCAATGTCATAGTCGACCGACGGCTGCAGACCAACCAGGCATCCTGTATCGACACGCAGGACTTCACCCGGCGCGAGATTTCGCTGGTGCATGGTGCCGCCCGCATGCAGGAATGCCATGCCGTCGCCATCGAGCTTTTGCATGATGAAACCTTCGCCGCCAAAGAATCCCACGCCGAGCTTTTTCTGGAACGCGATGCCCAGCGACACGCCCTTCGCGGCGCACAGGAAGGCGTCTTTCTGGCAGATGTAAGTCCCGCCGATTTTGCTGAGGTCGACGGGAATGATTTTCCCCGGGTAAGGCGCGCCGAAGGCAACTTTGCGCTTGACGGAGCCGTTGTTCGTGTACATCGTCGTAAACAGTGATTCACCGGTCAGCAAGCGTTTGCCCGCGCCCAGCACCTTGCCGAAAAATCCGCTCTGCTGCGCCGAACCATCGCCAAAGATGGTCTCCATCTTGATGCCGTCTTCCATGTAGAACATGCTGCCGGCTTCTCCCACCGCCGCTTCCGTGGGGTCCAGTTCGATTTCGACGAACTGCATTTCCGAGCCGTACACCTTGTAATCAACAACATCCATAGCCATGCCAAGTCTCCTGAGTGCGATTTCCTGAAAATAACTTCTGCGCGTGTTTTGGTTAGTCAGAAGGCGTGATTTTCGCCTTTGCCACGATTTCTTTCCACAGACGGATATCGTCGCGATACCACTGCGTGAACTGCTCTACGCCCATGGTCAACGCGTTGGCACCGCTTTGCTTTTGCAGTTGTTCCCTGACTTCCTGGAGCGCGGTCACCGCGTTGATCGTGGCATTGAGCTTTTGCACGACGGCGGATGGCGTTTTTGCGACGACATAAACGGCGACGGTCGTTCCCGACTTGAAATTAGGCAATCCCGCTTCAGCGGTGGTCGGGACATTCGGCATCGTGGGCAGGCGCTTGTCGCCGGCAATCGCGAGTACCCGTACCCTGCCGCTCGGGATGAACGCCATGAAGCTCGCGGTATCGGTGATCGCGAAATCGGCTTCGCCCGTTGCCACCGCAAGCGCCGCGAGCCCTGTTCCGGTATAGGAAATGACTTCCAGACTTAAATTGTGCCGAAATTTCAGTAACTCGGCCGCAAGCCGGGTTCCCGCTCCACCCCCTGCTGCGGCGTTGAGCTTGCCCGGATTGCTGCGCGCCAGCTTGATGAATTCCGCCACGTTCTTTGCCGGCAGGTGCCCGTTGACGACGATGGCATAAGGCGATTCCGCGATCGGGGCGACCGGTTGTATATCGTTGATAGGATCGTACGGCAAGGTTCTCAGCAGCGCCGGGTTGGTCGTGGCGGCGCTGGCCGTGGAGAGCAGGGTATAGCCGTCGGCGGGCGATTTGACGACTGCTTCGGTGCCGATATTGCCGTTCGCGCCGGGACGATTCACGACCACCACCGGCTGACCGAGCGACTTGCTGAGATAAGGTGCGACCAGACGCACTGTGAGATCCGTGGTTCCCCCGGCGCTATAGGGAATGATGATCCGGATCAGGTGTTCCGGATATTCGGCGTGCGTCGACGTGACGACCGCAAGCATAGCCGCAAAAACGAAGCCCGCGGCCGAACAATTCGTAGCGCGGTGTTGAACATAGTTAATGTGTGCGGCCATAGGCAGCTGCTTCAGACAAAACGCCTGTATTATATAATGCCATGGCTATGAAAAGATTAACATTGTGGTCATGCGCAGTTTTGAACTGAAAATTCCGCCGCCGGCAGTGACGGTCATAACGGCCTTGCTCATGTGGCTGTGCGCATGGGTAGAGTCGGGGTTCACGTATACGTTTTCCGCAAGCCGCCATTTTGCCGTGTTCTTTGCTTTGCTGGGCTTATGTAGCGCCGTTTTGGGTGTCGTATCATTTTTACGGGCAAAGACTACCGTCAACCCGATGAAACCCGCGTCCACGTCGAGTCTTGTGACGTCCGGCATCTACCGGCTGACGCGCAATCCCATGTACCTGGGTTTGCTGCTCATACTCCTCGGTTGGTGTATTTTCCTGTCCAATATCATGGCGTTCTTATTGCTGCCGGGTTTTGTTTGGTACATGTACGGTTTTCAAATTGCGCCAGAAGAACGTGCGCTGGCGACGCTTTTTGGCGAAGCGTTCAGTGCTTACAAAGCGAGCACACGCCGATGGTTGTAAGTACCGCCGGCTGACGTTGCATTGACCATATAGTCGAGTTGTCATCAGGCGCACGTTCATTACGATTACGCGGTCGCCTGGGGCGTCATTTCACGACAGTGAAGTTTTTGTGAACTATGTCACGGCTTATATCCGTGGTGTCGACTCGTAAGGCCTGACGCATGTTCCGCGCGTCGGAAGCTGGCCAAATTCCGTGAATATTGTCACCCGATCGGCATTGCAAGCGTAATCGCCCTCCACTGGCACGGGAATTGCGCGATATGTGTGCGGGCAGGTTAACTCACGGAGCGGAGGAAATCATGGCAAGAATGGGATCGCATGCGGTAAAGGTGTTGAGAAAAGTTCACGGGCCGTTGCCAACGCGGGAGCTTACGGAGCGGATGCTGGCGCGTCAGGAGCGCTGGGAGAGTTTTGCGTTCGGCGTGACAGATGACGATTCGTCGGATGCCGACGGTGAAATCTCCCGATACGTCGAAGCGCATGGCGCGGATCGTGGGTGGGCCGGAGACTGATATGCATCGCCGTGCCCAGCATGTTCACGTGAAACAGATCCCGCTAGACTTGGGACCGTTACCAAATCTCGTGCCGGAATTGGCGTTGCGCGCGGCCTACCGAAGGCTGGAGTTTTCAAGCCGCCTGACGTTCGAGCAGGTCATGGCGAACCGCGCGTTGGCGATCAGTATCCGCAACCTGGCTGATGCCATTGCGCGCCGCTTTCCTTACACGGCTTACCCTAACCACTGACGTGAACGTGCTGTTTGCTCATGAAAAGCACGCTTTTCCGCCCGCGCGCGGGCGCGCTGTTCTCATTAGAGGTCGTGGATGATACAAAGACTGTACCGCGCCTGGCGCTTTTACATGCGCCTAAACTATTCCTGGCATCTCGCGTGGCACAAGGCTGTGCGCGAAAGCCTATCCTGAGCGACATCCACGGTGGCTGCGCATCCCGGGAGTCCACGCGGCTATCTTGTTCATGATGACCGTATTACTTAAGGCCTAGCTACCCGCTTGACGGGGTTTCTGCTCAAGCGCGCGGCTAGCTAGCAAAACCGCGCTGAAGGAAGGGGGGCCAGGAAGAGGGACGGCTGAACCGATGGGCCATGTATACCGAGAAGGGAAGGTGCTGAGTGCCGCGAGAGCGGCTAGGCGAGCTTCCGCTGCACTGGGAGAGGCGTGCCTCAGAACAGTGACATTCGCGTGGCCTCCCGGAGCAGATCTGTTGACGGCGCGGTGGGCGTCTCATCTACGTCGTCCTGTGCACAGTCAATCCCGATGTGGGAACTCTCGACTGAAGAGCCGT
>CANJQI010000278.1 GCA_947476215.1 Betaproteobacteria bacterium | reverse complement strand
TGCTGGTTGCCGGACACTACGCTGACCAGCACGACCGCAAACGCATTGCATCGGTGTGCATGCTGATACAGGGCTCGATGGCGTGCGTGCTGGCCGCGGGCAGCTGGGGCGGCTGGATCACGACCGAAATAATATATGTCTGTGCCTTTCTGCTGGGGGCGGCGCGCACATTCCAGGCGCCGGCCATGCAGTCCATGCTGCCTGCGATGGTGGAGCGCAGTGTTTTTCCCAAGGCAATCAGCTATGTCACCGCAGCGAGAAATTTTTCGCAGATCGCCGGTCCGGCGTTGGGCGGCGGAATATATCTGTTCGGCGCGGGCGCGGTCTATGCCGTGAGTACCGCGTTCTATGTGCTTGCAAGCCTGATGCTGGCCACGATATTCCTCGCGCACAACAAGTCCGGCAAGGAACCGGCGACATTAAAGTCTGTGTTCGCCGGAATCACGTACATACGCAGCAAGCGCGAGATACTGGGCGCGATCGCCATGGATCTGTTCGCGGTGATGTTGGGCGGCGTCACCGCGCTGCTGCCCATCTATGCGCGCGACATCTTGCATACCGGGCCAGAGGGCCTGGGACTGTTGCGCGCTGCGCCCGCGGCGGGGGCGCTGGTGATGACTGCCTTCCTTGTGCGCATGCCGCTCAAGCACCGAGTCGGCCGCGCGATGTACGCGGGCGTGACGGTGTTCGGTCTGGCGACAATTCTGTTTGCGTTGTCCCGCTCCCTGGTATTGTCGATAGCCGCGCTCATGGTGCTGGGGGCTGGCGATATGATCAGCGTCGTCATCCGCGCCTCGCTGATCCAGCTCGAGACACCGGACAACATGCGCGGCCGCGTCAGCGCGGTAAACTCGATCTTTCTGGGCACATCCAGCCAACTCGGGCAATTCTGGACCGGCATGGTGGCGGCGCTCGTCGGCGCCGTTCCGGCGGCGGTGCTTGGAGGCGTGGGTACGCTGGTGGTGGTGGCATTGTGGGTGCGCCTTTTTCCGGAGCTGTACAACAGGGACAATTTGACCGGGAACGCGGAAAATTCGCCCTGATACAGGCGTGCTCGATATCGTTCATCCTGCGCAGGGTTCTTGATTAACTTTGAGTCAACGAAAAAGGAGTCGGCATGTCATTGTTGCAGCTTGGTGGCCGCAATCTTTATTACGATCTCGTCGGACCCGAAAATGGTCAGGTGGTATGTTTCGGGCACTCTCTGGCCTCCGACAGCGGCATGTGGGCCGAGCAGATACCGGCGCTGGTGGCGGCCGGATATCAGGTGCTGCGCGTGGACATGCGCGGCCATGGCGGCAGCAGCACCATACTGCCGGGCGAATACAAGATGGAGGATATCGCCGACGATACTGCAGCCGTGATTTCCGCGCTGGGCGTGGGCAAGGTGCACTTTGTCGGCCTCTCGATCGGCGGCATGTATGGTCAGGCGCTGGGATTCCGGCACGTTGACAAGGTGCTTTCGCTGATGCTGTGCGATACGCGCCCGGCCGCACCCGCTGGTGAAGCGGAGCGCCGCGCGCCGGTGCTCGCCGCCGTGCGCAAGGCGAATTCGATGCGGCCCATGGTCGACGATGCGATGGAACGCTGGTTCACGCCGGCTTTCAAACAACAACGTCCGGGACGCTGGAAGCAGATACGCGACACATTGCTGGGCACTTCACCCGAGGGCTACATCGGTTGCGCAATCGCCATTCAGAATTTCAATTTCACGGCGCAGGACTCGGGCATCAAGGCGCCAACGCTGGTGATGCGCGGCTCGGAAGACAAGGGTGCGACGCGCGAGCAGAGTGATGCCCTCGTCAAGCTCGTGGCGAACGCGAAGTACGACGAGATCAAGGGCGGCCGCCACGTGTGCAACGTCGAAATGCCGGACGCTTTCAACCGCATGTTGCTGGAGTGGGTGAACGCGCACCGTTGAGCGCGGCATCGGAGGTCCTGCGGTTGGAGCGTTGCACGAGCGCAGCGCTCCCCGCGTTCTCGCCGTTTCGTGAAGCTGACCAGGGAATTGGGAGGAAAAATGAACAAGCCATCTGATACGGCGGCAATTCGGGCCACGGACGCCATACAACAGCGTCTCGCGGATTACGCCTGCGGGCTGGAGTACGCCGCCATATCGCCCGAAGCGCGGCACGCGGCCAAGGTCAGGGTAATCGACACGCTGGGCGCGTTGGTCGGCGGATACTTCCAGGATCTTAACCATGTATCGCGCAATCTCGCCGCGCAGATGCCCAGTGCCGACGGCGCCACCGTTATCGGCACGCGCATGAAGACATTGCCGGATATGGCGGCGTTCGTGAATGCCACGGCGGCGCGCTGCGTGGAGATGAATGACTCGTATCACTGGACCGGAAGCGCCGGCGGTCATCCGAGCGATGTTGTGATGCCGGTGCTTGCCGCAGCTGAGTATGCACAGGCCAGCGGGCGCGATTTCATCACCGCCATCGTGCTCGCCTATGAAGTTTTTTGCCGGATATCAAACGTTTTTCACAATCCGAACTTCGATCCGACGATCTTCGCCTGTGTGGCGAGTGCCATCGCCTCGGGAAAACTGCTGGGCCTGACGCGCGAACAGATGTCGCACTGCATATCGATGGCGGTCGTGCCGAACGTCATACTCAGACAAGTTCGCAAGGACAGTGCGTCGATGTTCAAGTCGGCGGCATCCGGACAGGCGGGTCGCGCGGGCGTGTTCGCGGCGCTGCTGGCGCGCGCCGGCATGGAAGGCCCGCACCTGCCCTTTGAGGGCAAGGCCGGATTCTGCGATCACGTCGCGCGCGGGCGGTTTACGCTTGAGACCTTCGGCGGCAACGGCACGCCGTTCAAGGTGATAGACGCGCATGTCAAATACCGCGCCTCGTGCGGAACCGCGATATCGTCGGTGCTGGCGGCCGAGAAAGTTGCGCCCATGAACATCAGGGACGTAAAGCAGATTACCGTCGAGGTTTACCAGGATGCCAAGGAACGTTGTGGTACCGGCGCGCATCGCTGGAATCCGGATACGCGCGAATCCGCGGATCACAGCATTCCGTATAACGTGGCGGTGACGCTGATGGAAGGCACGGTATCGCCGCGCTCGTTTAATGATGCACATCTCGCCAATGGCGACCTTCGGGCTCTGATGCAGAAGATCGAGGTGGTGGAAAACGATGAATATACAAAGGCTTATGAGCAACAGCCGGCGCAGCATCACACCCGGGTGACGGTCGTCACGAGCAATGGTGAACGGCGCATCGGCATCACCGGCGGCGACCATGACGACATGGGCGCGCACAAGGGCGATGCGGACATCGAACAGAAATTTCGCGGACTGGCGGAAGATATCTTCGGTAGCAGGCGTGTGGAGGCGATGCTCGACGGATTATGGCAACTGGAAGCGATGGACTGTGTGGCACGGATTCCGCGGTTATTTGTGATCGTTTGATGGCATGGGAGCACCAATGTTGAGAACGCGCATGGCGTTGTACAGGCTGGCTGTGGGTTGCATGATCGTGGCCTGCGGTGATCTATCGGCACAATCCTTTCCTTCCAAACCGATACGCATGATCGCACCGGAGGCGGGCGGCGGCGCCGATCTGGTGGCGCGCATCGTCGCGCAGGGACTATCGGTCAATTTCGGTGTCCCGGTCATCGTCGACAATCGCGGCGGTGCGGCGGGCATTATCGCGGCGCAGATTCTGACGCGCTCCGCGCCGGACGGCCATACGCTGCTGTTCTACGGCAGTGGAATCCTGACGCTGCCGATGATGAAAGCCGTGCCGTACGATCCGATGAAGGATTTCGCGCCGATTACGCTGGCTGACAGTTCACCCAATGTGCTGGTCGTGCATCCCACCCTGCCGGTAAGGTCCGTCAAGGAGTTGATCGCGCTGGCGAAGGCCAAACCGGGGCAACTCAACTATGGTTCCGGCTCCACCGGTGCCGCGCCGCATCTGTCGGCCGAACTCTTCAAGGCCATGGCGGGCGTCAATATCGTGCGCGTGACGTATAAAGGCACGGGCCCGGCGCTGAACGATCTGATCGGCGGCCAGTTGCATCTGATGTTCACCACCGGCGGATGGTCGCAACACGTTAAAGCAGGAAGGCTGATCGCGCTGGCATCCACGTCCGCCGTACCGTCGGCATTGGCGCCCGGTCTACCTACCGTGGCAGCCTCGGGCGTTCCCGGATACGAGGCGGAATCCATTCACGGCTTGTACGCGCCCAGCGGCACTCCCGCGGCGGTGATCAACCGGCTGTATCAGGAAACCGCGCGCGTTCTGAACCAGGCGGAGGTCAAGGACAAGCTGTTGATTGCAGGCGTAGAGACCGTAGGATCCACACCACAGCAGTTTGCCGCCAGCCTGAAGAAGGAAGAAATCAAGTGGCGTAAAGTGATCAAGGACGCGGACATACGGGCGGAGTAGGGCAGTGTGAGGAATCGGCAGGCCAGCCGCGTGGGCGTAGTGAGTCCCTGTGGGTTGCGCCAAATTTGGATGCGCCGCTTCCGGGCTGCGCCTGCTTAAGGCACAAACAATAACGCGACGCTCAGACCAGCGTAGATCGCAATCATCGTCCAGAAATATCTGGGGGAGTCTTTCCTTGAACCGTCCGCAGCAGCTATGGGTGTGCGCCCGACATGGGCATGAGCTGATGGGGTGTGATGCCCCTGTGGGAGTAACCGGTTTGTCGCATATGACAAGGATAACCATTCGGAGCGCAAACGTGCGAGCCGACGAATACCTCGTTCCCCCCTCGATGGGGAAAAACTGCATAGTAGGCTCAGTCTGCGGGCGAGTAAGCACATGCTCACAAAGCCCAACGGCATGCCAATTGGGGAAATTCCCGCGTTCGCGCGCACGCACTGGCCCGCGATCCGCCAAGCGCTAATCGATGGTTGCTATTGTCCGCAACCGGTGCGGCGGCTACCGGCACATCAACCAGAGCCTGCGCAATGCGTTCAACATTCGGCAGCAACAACACACTGGCTTGGTCAATCCACGCGCGCACCGTCGCCGGCGAAACCGTCAGCCCATACAGCTGGGTGATGAGTTGTGCGCTACGCCCGAGCGGCAACAACTGTCCCTCGGTCAGATGCACCGCGAGTACGCGCACGTTCGGTGCCGTATTGCACAACTTCAGTCAC
>CANJQI010000277.1 GCA_947476215.1 Betaproteobacteria bacterium | reverse complement strand
GGGCGATTCTCGATGACGAACTTGCGTGACGGCGAGTCCAGCCTTGCGGTTACCATGCGAGCCACGTCGTCGATGTGTTCGCCGGCCAGATCCGGAACCACGATGCGTACGAGTTGCGCGGTCACCGTTGCTGACGCGGCAGGTTGCGCCACGCTGACGCCGGCGACGGTCGCAAGCACCGCTGCAGCTATCAGTTTGTGTAACGTATTCACGCGGGCCGCACGATTCTGTTCAATGTTTCGCCAGCAGGCGTGCCACCTTGGCTGCGTCGTCGAGCTTGTCAAGCCCAAGTACCGCGTCACGCAACTCCTCGACCTGCGCCTTGGGCAGCACCTTGACCGCGAGTTTCTCGAATTTCGCGACGACTTCCGCATCGGATGCGAAGTTTTTCTTGTGACGCGATATTTCAGCAGTACGCTCCATCTTAGTGCCGTCCTTAAGCGTCACTTCTATGCGCACCAGGTGGCGGAATTGCGGGCCTTTGGCGGTGATCGCGGGATCATGGAACATCTCGACCTTTTCAGCGAGTGCCAGGCGCGCCGGTTCCGTCAGTTTGGCTTCGGTGAACTGGTCTACGAAGACCTCTCCTTCGAGCAGCAGCGAGGCGACGCAATACGACAGATTAAGCTGCGCCGAGGTGATGCCCTGCGGGATGTATTTCCATCCCATGTGATGCTTGGAACTCTCCGAACCGTAAACGACGACCTTGGCGACGTCGTCGGGTCCGAACGGGCGCTCGGCGCGCATGTCCTGGATCATGTCTATGGTTGCGTGCGTGGTGCCGACGCAGGCGTAATACTTGAGCCTGACGCCCATGGTTTGCCACACGCTACCCAGCCCGGCAGTGAGTTCCTCAAGATTGAAACGGTCGGTGGAACGCGAAAACGTCGTGCAGAATCCGCCGTACGGACTCTCGAATACGTTGATGATGCCGGTGAAGCCTTCGTCCGCGAACTGCGCTCCATAGAGACCGCTTTGCGCCGCGCGACCCGCGTGCATGCGTTTGACCATGGAGCCGTATTGCGCCGACATCAGACCCGAGGATTGCGTGCCGGCGATGCCGAGCGCGTGCACGGTCTTGTCGGTGTCCAGCTTCAAGCCACGTGCCGAACCGGCGGCGGCCGAAAACACACCCAGCGTCGCGCCGGAATGCCAGCCCTGGCCGATATGCTCGGTGCTGCCCATGCAGATGCCGACCCGTGGTCCGATCTCGTAACCGGCGACTGCGGCGGTCAGGAATTCCTTGCCGCTCAGGCCGGAATTCGTTTCGGCTATCGATATGAGTGCCGGCAAAACAACCGCGCCGGTATGCAGTATGCCCAGGTGATGCATGTCGTCGAGTTCGAAGCCTTGCACCTGGCTGCCGTTTACCAGGGCGGCGTGCGGCGCAGACAGTTTTTGTTTAGTGCCCCACACCGTGCTGCTGCTGGAAGTATCCAGTTTCGCGAGGCGACGCTGCAGTATGCGGCTCCACTCGAGATCCGCGCCGTATAACCCGCAACCCAGCGCGTCGAGTATCAACAACTTGATACGTTGCCGGACATCATCCGGGATGGCATCGTATTTCAGGTTGGCGACGAATTCGGCGATGCCGCGTGTATAGGGGTTATCTACCGTCGGTTGTTTGGACATGTGGGAGCTTCCTGGTCTGGGCGGGTTAAAAGGAGGGGATAGCGGCGGGTGATCAGAGTTTTTGTGCCGCCTCAAACAACGCTTTGAAGTATAGCATTTACCGGCAACCGCCTTCAGCGCATGTCCGCCGTCAGGCCTGGCAGTTCCGTGTCGGAGTAGTGTTTATTCGAGCTTGATGCCGGATGACTTGATGAATTTTTCCCATTGATTGAATTGGCCGATGAAGCTCGCCTTGAATTCGGCCGGTGTGTGCGGCGATGCGGGTTCGGCGCCGTCGATGGCCAGCCGTTCCCTGACTTCAACCGTGTTCATGGCTGTGCTGACTTCACGATTCAATCTTGCAAGAATCGCAGGTTTCACGCCTGCCGGTGCGTAGAGCCCATAGGCGTTTTCCAGCACCAATCCGGGAACGCCCGCCTCGGCGAGTGTCTGCAGGTCTGGAAATCCACGCATGCGCTTGCTGCCTGTCACAGCAATGCCTCTGAGTTTTCCGGATTTGATGTGAGGCGCCACACCTGCAGCCGCGAGCAGCATATGTATGCGTCCCGCGATCAAGTCCACAATTGCAAAGCTGTTGCCCTGATAGGGGACATGGACCATGCGCAGTCGGCCAGCGGTAAAGATCAATAATTCGGAACTCAGATGGATGATGGATCCGATGCCCGGCGTGCCGTAACTAAGCGCATCCGGCTTGTTCTTCGCATACGCGATGAGGTCTTTCACCGAATTGACGGGCAGCGACGGATTGATGGTGAGCACGTATGCGCCGGAACTCATCTGCACCACGGGGTCCAGCGCCTTGCGGATATCGTAGCTTACTTTCTTCAGCACGCCGGTTACGACCATGGAGTTGCTGGCGCTCATGACCGTGTATCCGTCGGGAGCAGCCTGTGTCGTGATATTCATCGCAATCGTGCCCGTACCCCCGACGCGATTATCGACGATCACCGAATTGCCGGTATTCTCGCTGAGCTTCTGCGCCATAGTGCGCGTTACGCTGTCTACGCTGCCGCCGGCCGGTACCGTGACGATAATTCGTAGCGGGCGGTTCGGATAATCCCCCGAGCGCTGCTGTGCATGGGCAACCGCTGTCGTGCACGCCACCGCAATGCACGCTATTCGCGGTAGTAGTCCGCCTATTCTGTTCATATATGCTCCCTGTTGTATGGCTCGCCTCTGTGGTGGCGAATCTGCACATCCATGTTGCCAACGGCGCGGTGAGACGAATCGCAATATTGTGCATGGCGTGGTGTTGCCGCGCAATGCCTGCGCGACTCGCATCGTAGTACGCATGCCCTGTCAGTACGTGCTGGCTGTCTTCGGCATGGGTGGATAGAATAGCGACAGATATTCGTCCGGAGGTTCATCATGTTGTTGCGTTTTACTGCGGTTATGGTCTTGCTAGTCACGATGGTATCAGGGGCCGGTACTGTCTGCGGACAGACGTATCCGACCAAGGTCGTGCGTATCTTTACCGCAGGTGTCGGTGGCGGCTCTGATTTCATTGCGCGCCTGATCGCTCAGGGCATCTCCGGGCCATTGGGGCAGCAGGTCATCGTCGAAAATCGCACCGGCGTCATTCCGGGAGAAATCGTTTCGCAGGCCGCGCCGGATGGCCACACCATCATACTGGCGGCCGGTACGCTATGGATAGGCCCGTTGCTGCGCAAGACGTCCTACGATCCGATCCGGGATTTTCTGCCCATTACGCTCGCATGCCGTGCGCCCAATGTTGTTGTCGTGCACCCCGCGTTGCCCGTCCGGTCGATCAACGAATTGATCGCCATGGCCAAAGCCAAGCCCGGAGCGCTCAATTACTCGACGGGCGCGACGGGTGCGTCGTCACATCTGGCGGCGGAATTGTTCAAAGCCATGACGGGCGTCAACATGGTGCGCATCCCGTACAAGAACGGTGCCACTGAAACCGCCGACCTGCTGAGCGGCCAGATCCAGCTCACCTTCGGCGCGGCAGCGGCGGTGGGCCCGCATATCAAGCTCGGAAAACTCAAGGCACTCGCGGTCAGCAGCGCGGAACGGTCATCGCTGTTTCCCGACTTGCCTACGATTACCTCGTCGGGTGTGCCCGGTTATGAATCGGAAACCAACTATGGTTTGCTGGCGCCGGCAAAAACGCCTGACGCCATCGTTCGCCGGCTCAATCAGGAAGCAGTGCGGTTTTTGCAAACCGCGGATGCCAAGGAAAAATTTTTGACTATTAGTCTCGAAGCTGTAGGCAGTACTCCGGACAAATTCGAAGCGGCAATCAAATCGGAAATGACGCGCATGGGCAAGCTGATTCGGGACGCGGGTATCCGTGACGAATAAACCAGCGGCGTCGGTATGAGTAAGGTTTGTGTGACGGTGTTGGTGTTGGCCGCGGCATTTTCAGGCTACGGCCGTGCGGCGGACGACTATCCAGTGCGTCCCATACGGCTGATAGTGACTGCGGCGGCCGGTGGCAATGCCGACACCGTAGCGCGACTGACCGGGCAGTTTTTGTCCGAAGGACTGCGTCAGGCCGTGGTCATTGACAATCGGCCCGGCGCCAACAGCATGCTGGCGACGGAGATGACCGTGCGGGCGGCGCCCGACGGCTATACGCTGGTGTTGGTTTCCAACGCGCATGCAACAAATCCCAGCCTGGTCAGCAGGATGCCCTATGACACGCTCAAGGATCTGGCGCCCGTGAGCCTACTTGCCACGACCTCCAATGTGCTGGTTATCAACCCCAGCGTGGGCGTGAGTTCGATCAAGGACCTCATCGCCATGGCGCGCGCCAAGCCTGGTCAGCTTAACTATGGATCCTCGGGCAACGGTTCATCCGCCAATCTCGCGGCCGAGTTGTTCAACAGCCTCGCCGGCGTGCGTATCACGCAGGTGCCGTATAAGGGAACCGCGCAACTGCTGACGGACGTGATTTCCGGGCAGATACAACTGTCATTTTCGAGCATGGCGTCCATCATGCCGTACGTTAAAACCGGCAAGCTCAGGGCGCTGGGCACCACCGGCGTGAAACGTTCAGCGGCCGCGCCTGACGTGCCCACCATCGCCGAAGCGGGCGTGCCCGGGTATCGTTCGATCAACTGGAACGGTCTGCTCGCCCCTGCCGCGACACCTAAGCCTGTTATCGCCACACTCAACCGCGAAATTGTCAGGCAGTTCAAGACGCCTGCGGCTCAGGAGCGTTTCGCCAGCGTGGGCATAGAAGCGCTATCTGGTACGCCAGCGGAGTTCGACAAGTTCATACGCGAGGAAATTCGGCAGTGGGGCAAAGTCATCAAGGCGGCCGGCATCAAGGTTGACCTTGAATGAAGCCAAAACCAGCCATGCGGCCCGATGCCATATTGCTCCCTCCCTTGCACACGTAGTGCCCCCGTCCGGGGGGCTCCGTCGATGCGGGGGGCGGGGAGGGGGAGATCAGGACAACTGCTTCTCGCTAAATTTATCATCTGCCCGCTCATCACTACGTTAATTTAATTCGGAGGAAGCGTGTTACTTCGCCAAAACGTCTCTTTTGTCGCCATGCTCGCTATATGCGCAGCGACGGCATGCGCCCAGGACTTCCCCAGCAAACCGATACGCATC
>CANJQI010000276.1 GCA_947476215.1 Betaproteobacteria bacterium | reverse complement strand
ATGAGCAAGATCAAGAAGAATGATGATGTCGTCGTCATCACCGGCAAGGATAAGGGCAAGCGCGGAACCGTGTTGCGCGTGGTCGATCCTGATCACGTGTTGGTGGAAGGCGCGAACCGGGTCAAGAAACACGAGCGGCCGAATCCCATGAAAAACACGACGGGCGGCATCGTTGAGAAGGAAATGCCGCTGCATGTTTCCAATGTCGCGGTATTTAATCCGAGCACGAAGAAGGCCGACCGAATCGGCAGCAAATTGCTTGAGGACGGCCGTCGCGTGCGTGTCTATAAATCAAACGGCGAAGTCATCGACGCATGAACACAGCAGCCAAACAATCAGCTTCCGCCGCGCCCGTTAGTCGGCTTCAGACGCATTACCGCGACGTTGTTATCAAGCAATTGATGCAGCAGTTTGGATACAAGACGGTGATGCAGGTGCCGTGCATCGAGAAGATAACTCTCAATATGGGTGTCGGAGAAGCGGTTAACGACAAGAAAATAATGGATCACGCAGTTGCGGATATGCTGAAAATATCCGGACAGAAGCCGTTGGTGACCAAGTCACGAACCTCAATTGCGACATTCAAGATTCGCACCGGATATCCGATCGGTTGCAAGGTCACGCTGCGTGGTACGCGCATGTATGAGTTTCTTGACCGTCTGGTGACGGTTGCGATTCCACGTATCCGCGATTTTCGAGGCATACCCGCGAAGTCCTTTGATGGCCGCGGCAATTTCAATTTTGGAATCAAAGAACAGATCATTTTCCCAGAGATCGAATACGACAAGATCGATGCTTTGCGCGGGATGAATATTACGATTACCACCACTGCCAGAACCAATGACGAAGGAAAAGCGTTGCTGGTGGGTTTTAAATTTCCGTTTAGGAACTAACGCCATGTCCAAAATCGCACTTACCAATCGTGACCTGAAGCGGCGCAAGACAGTGAAGAAGTTCGCTGCCAAGCGTGAACAGCTGCTGGCCTTGGTCAATGACCAGAACTTGAACCCGGAAGATCGCTACGAAGCGCGGCTGAAACTTCAGAAGCTGCCGCGGAACGCGAGTCCAGTGCGACTCAGAAACCGCTGCGCGCTCACAGGTCGTCCACGTGGCGTATACAGCAAGTTTGGGCTTGGCCGCAGCAAGTTGCGGGACATCGTAATGCGCGGCGAAGTTCCCGGTGTGATCAAGGCGAGTTGGTAGGCGGCAGGGGAAAATACAACCATGAGCATGAGTGATCCGATTGCCGATATGCTAACGCGCATACGTAATGCGCAAATGTCGGAAAAAGTTTCTGTTGCAATGCCCGCGAGCAAGGTCAAGGCCGCGATCGCCAGGGTGTTGAAAGACGAAGGTTACATAGACGACTTCGCGGTCCGCCCGAAAGATGGTATTTCCATGTTGGAAGTGGGGCTTAAGTACTACGCGGGACGTCCGGTGATCGAAAAAATAGAACGTATCAGCCGTCCAGGCTTGCGGGTTTATAAGCCCACCGATGGCATACCGAAGGTGATGAACGGTCTGGGTGTCGCTATAGTTTCAACCTCGAAAGGTGTAATGACCGACCGTAAGGCGCGCGGGTTGGGCATAGGCGGCGAGGTTCTGTGCATCGTCGCATAACGCAGTAGAGGAAAAACGATGTCAAGAATAGGTAAGTTTCCGATCGATTTGCCGGCCAATGTTGAAGTTGAGTTGTCGGCAGGAGAAATCTTGGTAAAAGGGCCGCTGGGCACGTTGAAACAGGCGTTGTCCTCGCAGGTGAACGTGGAGAAGGTAGCCAATCAACTGCAGATCAAGGTAAGCAACGAGTCGCATGCCGCCAACGCTTTGTCCGGTACGACGCGCGCTCTCCTTGCGAACATGGTGCACGGTGTCAGCAAGGGGTATGAGAGGAAATTAATGCTGGTTGGCGTCGGTTACCGCGCACAGGCTCAAGGCGACAAGCTGAATCTGACTCTGGGATTCTCCCACCCGGTTGTGCATCAGATGCCGCAGGGTATCAAAGTTGAGACGCCCACGCAGACCGAGATATTGATCAAAGGAATTGACAAGCAGGTGGTCGGACAGGTTGCTGCCGATGTGCGTGCGTACCGCAGACCCGAGCCATACAAGGGCAAGGGCGTGCGGTACTCGGATGAAGTAGTTTCCCTCAAAGAGACCAAGAAGAAGTAAGGGCGTACATGAAAGACAAGAATGTAGCGCGGTTGCGGCGGGCACGGCGCACCCGCAGCAAGATCGCAGAACTCAAGGTCGTGCGCCTCGCGGTGCATCGTACGAATAGCCATATCTATGCGCAGGTTATCGCGCCAAGCGGCGACAAGGTGCTGGTGAGTGCATCCACCATAGAGCCGGAAGTGCGCAAGAGCGTAAAGAACGGCGGCAACGTCGAAGCGGCAGCGCAGGTTGGCAAGCGTATCGCCGAGAAAGCTAAAAAACTGGGCATCGAAACGGTTGCGTTTGATCGTGGCGGATACCGGTATCACGGCCGCGTCAAGGCGCTTGCAGAAGCGGCGCGCGAAAACGGACTCAAGTTCTAGTCAGGATACAAAATGGCGAAATTGCAGGCAAACAGAATGTCGGGTGGCGAGCAACGCGGTGATGGCTTGCGCGAAAAAATGGTTGCGATCAACCGCGTAACGAAAGTGGTAAAGGGCGGCCGCGTAATGGGGTTTGCTGCGCTTACGGTAGTGGGCGATGGCGATGGCGGCATAGGCATGGGTAAAGGCAAGTCGCGTGAAGTTCCGGTCGCCGTGCAAAAAGCTATGGATGAAGCACGACGCAAGCTTACCAAAATAAGTCTTAAGAACGGAACGTTGCATCATGCCGTCATAGGCCATCACGGCGCATCACGGGTTTTCATGCAGCCGGCATCAGACGGCACGGGCATCATCGCCGGCGGGCCCATGCGGGCCATATTTGAAGTGATGGGCGTCACGAATGTACTCGCAAAGTGTCTGGGATCGACGAATCCGTATAACATTGTGCGCGCAACGATCAACGGTTTGCAGGCGATGAACACGCCCTCCGTCATCGCGGCGAAGCGCGGCAAGTCTGTTGAAGAGATCACGGGGTAGCCATGGCCAAGGCACAGCATACGGGCAAGACCATAAAGGTGACGCTGATCAAGGGCATTATCGGTACTATGTACACGCATCGCGCAACGGTGCGTGGACTAGGACTGCGTCGCATTAATCATACGGTTGAAGTGATAGACACACCGGCGGTCCGTGGCATGATCAATAAAGTCAGTTACCTGCTGAAGTGCGAGGAATAAGGTTATGCAGCTTAATACCATCAAACCGGCGGTCGGCGCTAAGCACTCGAAAAAGCGCGTGGGACGCGGCATCGGCAGCGGCACGGGCAAGACGGCGGGTTTGGGGCACAAAGGCCAGCATGCGCGTGCCGGCGGCTACCACAAGACCGGATTCGAGGGTGGCCAGATGCCATTGCAGCGGCGACTGCCCAAGCGGGGATTCGTATCGCCGACACGTGATGATATCGCGGAGGTCCGGTTGTCGGACCTTAACCGACTCACTGCGGATATCATAGATATACACACGCTGAAAGAGGCGGGTATGGTGTCCATACATGCACTGACCGCCAAGGTGATCGTGTCAGGAGAACTCAAGCGCAAAGTCACGTTGCAAGGCTTGAGGGCTTCAAAAGGTGCAAAAGCGGCGATAGAGGCAGCTGGTGGATCGATCAGCGTGCCGGTGGGAACAGAAAGCACTTCGGTCAAAGTGGGCAAGAAAGCGTCAGCTCGGCTGGAAGCGACGGCGAAAGCGGCGCTCAGAGCGGCGACTACCTCTGCCACCATAGCTGAGGAAAATGCCAAGGCTGAATCCCAGGCGGAAGCCAAAGCTGTCGCCAAGAGCAAGTCGAAATCGGATTCAAAGACCGAAACCAAAGCAGAAGCAAAGGCGGCAAGAGTGGAAAACTCCGCGCCGAAAACCAAATCGGGCAAGCCCGATGCCAAGGGCAACAAGAAGGCTAAGTAAAGTTGGCTAATCAGGACTCAATGTTGAGCATGCAGGGCAAGAAGGGCGACCTCAATCGTCGCCTGCTGTTCCTGCTCGGTGCGCTTATCGTATATCGCATAGGTGCGCACATACCCGTGCCCGGCATCGATCCGGTGGTGCTCGCTGATCTGTTCAAGCAGCAGCAGGGTGGCATTCTCGATATGTTCAACATGTTTTCCGGCGGCGCACTGTCGCGCTTTACTATATTGGCGCTGGGCATCATGCCGTATATTTCAGCGTCGATTATCATGCAGCTGATGACCGTGGTTTCACCGACACTTGAGGCGCTCAAGAAGGAAGGTGAATCAGGTCGTCGCAAGATTACCCAATACACGCGCTACGGCACCGCCGGATTGGCGATGTTTCAGGGCTTGGGCATTGCCATTGCGCTCGAATCACAGCGCGGGCTCGTTCTGGATCCTGGCCTCGCATTCCGCCTAACCACCATGATTACGCTGGTTACCGGCACCATGTTCCTGATGTGGCTGGGCGAACAGATCACCGAGCGCGGGATCGGTAACGGCATTTCATTGATTATTTTTGCCGGTATAGCCGCTGGTCTTCCGCAGGCGATAGGCGGCACACTAGAACTGCAACGCACCGGGGCTTTTTCGATCCTGACTATATTCGTGATCGCGGTATTGGTGATAGGCGTGACTGCTCTCGTGTGCTTTGTCGAGCGCGGACAGCGCCGGATACTTGTCAATTACGCGAAACGCCAGGTCGGGCGCAAGGTATACGGAGGCCAGTCATCGCACCTGCCGTTGAAACTCAATATGTCGGGCGTTATTCCTCCGATTTTTGCATCCAGCATTATTTTGTTTCCGGCGACGCTGGCGAGTTGGTTTGGCACCAATGAAGACATGCGCTGGCTGTCCAGCATTGCTTCGACGCTTCATCCGGGACAACCCATTTACGTCTTCCTCTATTCATCGGCTATCGTGTTTTTCTGTTTTTTCTATGCGGCGTTGATGTTTAATCCCAAGGAAACTGCGGACAATCTCAAGAAGAGCGGCGCATTCGTGCCCGGCATACGTCCCGGGGACCAGACTGCGCGATACATCGAGAAGATCATGATGCGTCTGACCTTGGTGGGGTCGGTATACGTGACGTTGGTGTGTCTGTTGCCGGAATTCCTGATCGTGTGGAAAAACGTGCCGTTTTATTTTGGCGGAACCAGCCTGCTGATTATCGTAGTGGTTACGATGGAT
>CANJQI010000275.1 GCA_947476215.1 Betaproteobacteria bacterium | reverse complement strand
GAGCGCACTTGGCAAGTCCGTAGAGGTAACATGCTGTTGTCCCGCCTGACTCTTGGCCGTTGTGAGCTTGCACTGCTCGCATTGACTGCGACCGCGGCACGCGCGCAAGCCCCCGGGCCGAGTGGTACGGCCGGCTCGAACGTCTCGAACGTCTCGGGACGTCTCGGGACGCGACTATCCGAACAAGCCGATACGCATGGTTTGTGTTCCAACCGTGGCAGCGTCGGGTCTGCCGGGCTATGAATCAGTATCGCCGTTTGGGGTATTTGCTCCAGCGGGGACACCGGCGGCGATTATCAATCTCCTTAACCGGGATATCGTGCGGGCGCTCAATCAGCCTGATGCAAAGGAACGGGTTTTAAGTATGGGTGGGGAAGTCGTGGCCAATTCTCCCGCGCAATTCGCTGCGATCATTAAGGTGGAAATGGCCAAGCGGGGCAAGCTCATCAAGGGCGCCGGCATACGCGACGATTAGTATGCGCTACCTCGACGGGCGCTGATCGTGGAAAAATTCCTGCATCAGAAAGTCTTCAAGCCCGGCGGTATCGCGTGCGCGCGCGGAGAGCGTGACATCGCGGCCCAGCCGCTGCGAAGTCCATTCGAAGTCGGCCTGCTCGAACTGACGAACAATGACTATCATCCTGCGTACGATTGCAAGCCTGATGTCGCTGACGTCGCCTTTCTTGACTTCGATCAGTTGCGCGGTCCGATGCCGGACTTCCTTGTTCCATCCAAAGAACATGAGCTCTGCTTCTGAGTAACCCATGCGCCTGACCTCGAATATCCCGCCGCTACGCGAGGGATCGTAGCCGAAGGCGAGTTGTTGCTGGGCCAGGTTGGCGGACGCGATCTGATTCGTGCGCGATTTTTCATCCGCCGCAGACTGCGAAGGTGGCGCAGGGTCTCCGCGGGCAAGGCGTCGCGCTTCGATGTATGACGCGAGATCGCCCGCGCTTGGAATACGAATCAGCGACGGCGCAACATCAACGCGTGGCGCGGACGGTGGTGCTGTTGCGCTGGGTGCCATCCCCTGCGACGCCGACGCGGGTGGCGATGCAGGTGCCGGTTGCGTGGTCGCTGTACGCGCCGGGGGGGTGGCGGGTGTGGTTCGTGACGGTCGGGATGGAATCGAGGGCGCTGTAGCCGGTGGGCCGGCAGGTGGCGACAGGCGCACTATCAGCGTGTCGTGTTCAGGCTGGGCAAGTTTGAGCATGTCCAGTCGTGGCAACCAATGCCACATGACCGCGACGTGCAACAATAGTGATAGCACTATCGCTAGCCAGATCGTCGGTATCGTCACTCCATCGCGCCTGGAGTGGTTTTCGAATATCAGATCGGTCATTGGCCAGTTGGGTAACTCATCTTGGAAGGCCTTATAGGATAGCCGTAGGTGCGAGGAAGTTGCAGTCCATGGAAATTCCGTGTGCGGAATGGAGCGTATCCCACACCAGAAACCTGTGGAGTTTACTCCAGCCCCATGCCGGAGCTGTTTCCTCACCGGTCATCCACAGTGACACGAAGTGTGCCGCTGTCAACGACTATCAGTCCGTGAATTTCCCGTTCCGGCATTGGCGACTGCGGATTTGCGAAACTCGCGTCGTTGCGCGTTATCATTGCGTCTGACTGCAACAATTACTCAACTTATGCTAACTTCCGTGCCACCCGTTACGAGGGCATTGATCATTGTCTGTGTCGCCATGTTCGGTATCGAATTGGCCGTGGGCGGGGAGCTAATCGCGTATCTGGCGCTGTGGCCCATAGGGACTCCGCCCGCTTACACGGGGGCGCTGGGATTTCAGCCCTGGCAGGTTATTACCTATGGTTTTCTGCATTCCGGATTCGGGCATCTTGCATTCAACATGCTCGCGCTCTATATGTTTGGTAAGGATATTGAACAGGCTATAGGGTCGCAGCGATTTTTCAATTTGTATTTCGTGTCGGTCATAGCCGCCGGAATTACGCAGCTGGTATTCGCCGCCGTGGCCGGTGGCGCGCCTTATCCGACGGTAGGCGCATCGGGTGGTGTGTTTGGCGTACTGCTGGCATTTGCGGTTTTTTTCCCGCGGCGCATCATCATGCTGTTGATACCACCGATTCCCATGCCTGCACGTGTGCTGGTGCTCATTTATGGGCTGCTCGAGCTTTACCTCGGCGTCACTGGAACCCAGCAAGGTGTTGCGCACTTCGCGCATCTCGGCGGCATGCTGGGCGCGTGGTTGCTGATTACCTATTGGCGCTCGCTGCCACCTGCGCGCAGAGGGTGAAGGACGAGGGATGAGGGATGAGGGGGCGTGGACCATGCGGGATAAGCTGAATCAGGTCGTGATTGCTCTGTCCTGTGTTGTGGCAGTGCTGGTCTGCAATTACGCTGATGCGCAGACGCGGCGCGCCAAGGGGTGGGTGCGCGAGCCGCCGCAGGTGGTGGCGACCATACCGCTGATTACGCGTTTTCGCGATTACCTGCCGGATCAGGTTGACCTGTCGTCGCGGTTTCCCGTGCCTGGCGATCAGGGCCAGCAGAGTTCGTGCACGGCGTGGGCAACCGGATATGCAGTGCGCAGTTACTATGAAGGCCAGAGCCGCAACTGGAATTTTTCGTCGCCGGGCCAGATCGTCAGTCCCTCGTATCTTTATAACCGCGTCAATAATTTCAGCGGTGTGTGCAATGAGGGCACGTCCATACTGGATGCACTGACGGTGCTGAAGAACGAAGGCGCGCCCACGCTCGCCGCATATCCTTACGCTGAGAACGATTGCGCGCGCGCTCCAACGCCTCAGATAGTGAAGATGGGCTCCGCGTTTCGTATCAGTGGCTGGAGCGCGCTCGACACCAAGAAACTCGACGATGTAAAAGGCCAGATTTACCGCGGCAATCCGGTTGTGTTTGGCATGGAAGTGTCGGACACCTTCGAAAGTCTGCGCGGACGCGAAGTCTATGACGATACGAGCTCGGCGCGCACCGGCGGTCACGCGATGGCGCTGGTCGGATACAACGAGCAGCGTCAGGCGTTCAAGGTCATGAATTCGTGGGGCACTGATTGGGCCGACGGTGGTTTTGGCTGGATTTCGTATCGCGCGATCAGGCAACTGAGTGATCGCATGTTTGTCATGGAAGTGCCGACGCCTCTGCCAATTGCAACGCAACCCGATCCGGTGGTTGTAGTGCCACCCGCACCCGCACCTGCGCCGGCCCCTGTGATAGGTCCACCCGAGCCCCCCGTGGAGGTTGCGCCGCCTGTACCAACACCTGGTCCCGCGCCGGTGGTTATTTCGCCGCGACCTCAGCCACCGCAGCCCGTCGTTACGCCACCGGTGGCCGGTGTGCAGGCGCGGATATCCGCGCGCCTGAACGCTGTGCCCTGCGCGCGGATTGACGGCCAGATAGGCGCCGATCGCGTGGTGCGCCTGCGCGGGTTCGCCGGATCCGCTGACGAGCTTGCAACCCTGCGGAAAGATTTGTCGGCATTGCCCGGCGTGTTGCGCGTGGAAGCCAGCGTCACGCTCTATCCATGGCCGCAGTGCGAAGTGTTTCTGAATTTCGCGGATGCGTTGAAGGACAGACGCGGGCTTAATGTCAATCTGGGCGCAGCCGCCGCAAATGTATTTGCTGAAGGTGATTCGTTATCGGTTCAGGTCGTAACTCCCGCCTTCCCAAGCTACCTGTACGTGACCTATCTGCAGGCCAACGGCGAAGCGGTCAATCTTTCGTGGCCTGATGGCAGGTTTCCGAAACCGTACCCGCCCAATTCGAAAATCACATTTGGTGGCGGTGCGCGTGGTGAGCCGGTTTATCGGATCAGCCGACCGCTGGGCGATGAGATCATCGTCGTCGTCGCATCGGCGAGCCCGTTGTTTCAGAACGAATTGCCGGAGACCGCGACTGACCGGGAATATCTGACCTCATTCAGAAAGTCGTTTCTCGTACAGCCTCAAGGCGGTGGTGGAAAGCGCGTGGTGTCGGCTATGGCTGTGCCTCTGCGCACCCAAGCCAAATGATCAAATCCGAAAATTGTGGGGTAACATGAAGTTGGGAACGGTGGTCACGGTTATCGGCGGAATATTTTTGCAGGTTGCGTTGTTTTCGCTATCCGTCGAGCCGGTTGCGGCGCAGGGTTTGCGAACGCCATCGGCGGAAGAGATTATTCGCAGGCTCACGCCGCGACTGGCGCCCGACGATCTGCGCAGCAATGCGGTATCGGTTGAAGGCGCGCGCCGGCCCCAGAACGCCGGTGAATCCGGCGCCGTGGCGCCGCCTGCGAGCATTGATCTGCAGGTCAATTTCGAATATGCTTCGGCGACACTTACCACGGACGCGCGCCTGGTGCTAGACAACCTGGGCCAGGCATTGGCTGATCCGTCATTGAGCAGCTCGCGTTTCAGCGTGGCGGGACATACAGACGCGCGTGGCAGCGACGTCTATAACCTCAATTTGTCGCGGCAGCGCGCACGTTCGGTCGCGGACTACCTGATACGTCAGCACAAGATCAGTGCGCAGCGGCTGAGTATTGAAGGATACGGTCGCCAGCGATTGTTGGACAACGCCAACCCTCAGAGTGCGGTCAATCGTCGCGTGCAGATTACCAACCTGGGCTCGTGATACTCGGATAGCAGTAAAATTCGCGGCCACACGTGGCGTCTTCCATCCACGACGCTGCCTACTACGGGCGGTGCTGAGTTGATCGGTCGATCTTCATCATCAATGTTACTTTGTCTGGACATGTTATGAAATTTTCATATTTGACTTACCTGGCTTCGACGGCTTGCCTGGTGAGCGCAGGCAGCGGTCCTGCGCAATCGCAAAGCTTTCCCAATAAACCGATACGCATCGTGACTTCCGAGGCGGGCGGCGGCAATGATTATTCGGCGCGTCTGATCGCAATTGCACTGGCGGGCAATGTCGGTCAATCGGTGATCGTCGACAATCGTGGCGGCGGCAGCGGCGTTATCGCGGTGGACATCGTATCCAAGGCCCCGCCCGACGGTTACACCATATTGTTTCAGTCCAACGGATTGTGGACGCTGCCTTTCATACAGCCTGTGCCCTACGATATCGTCAAGGACCTCGCGCCGCTCACGTTGTCGGGCAGCACCCCGACCCTGTTGGTAGTACATCCCTCGGTGCCGGTAAAGTCCGTTAAGGATATGATTTCATTGGCAAAGTCAAAAAATAGCGAACTCAATTGCGGGACCGCGGCCACCGGCTCGGCGACACACCTGGCGCTGGAATTGTTCAAGTCCATGGCGGGT
>CANJQI010000274.1 GCA_947476215.1 Betaproteobacteria bacterium | reverse complement strand
GCGTCACCGACCACGCGGACATCTTTTACGCCAAGATCGCGCAGTTGTTGCACGAGATGATCATTCACGGTCTGCACGCCCAGCCACAGCACCGCGCCGACGTTGGCTATGCGGATCTCGCGTTTGCCGTTGTAGTAATGACGGAGAACGACAGCGCCTTTTTCGGATCTGTCCACGTACATATTGGCGTGGCAGTCGACGTTTAATTCATCCAGGGACCTGAGAACGCAGATGCGGGACACCTTGGGGATCTCACGCAGCGGTTCGGTAAATCGCGTGACGTAGGTGACCTTGCGGCCTTCACGCGCGAGCGCTTCGGTGAGCGTCGATGCCCAGAAATAACCGTCTTCATCCATGACCACGACATCACCCGGCGGAAAATTCGCGGGAATCTCGGATTCGCACGCGATGACGGGCACGGACCGATCGCCAGCCAATGCCGGCGCGGTAACCGTTGCGCCGGCGGCGACGATGACGGCGTCCGGTCGCTCCGCCATTATCGCTTTTGCATCCGCTTCGGTGTCGAGTCGCATGTCGATGCCGGATTTGATGGCCTGGCGTGCCAAAAAGTCGGTGACATAAGCCACCTCGTGATACGAAATAAATCGTTCCGCACCCACGAGCTTGCCGCCGGGTTTGCTGTTTTTATCAAACAATACAACGTGATGGCCGCGCTGTGCCGCGACGTACGCAGCTTCCAGGCCGGCAGGGCCGCCGCCGACTATAACGACGCGCCGGGGCGTTTCAGACTTGGTGAGGGCGGGCATTTCCAGTTCGTTACCCACGGTGGGATTAATCGAGCAACTGAGCCGGCCACCGCTGCCGTGACACTGGTTCATGTACAGGCAGCGTCGAATGTCGTCGGCATGACCTTCCTTGGCTTTGACCGGCCATTCCGGATCTGCAACGAGCGCGCGACAAAGGCCCACGATGTCGGCTTTGCCGGCCGCGAGCAGACCCTCGGCCTGTTCCGGTGTCTGTATGCGCGTACTCGCGACGATGGGGAAGTTCCCGGCCAAGGCTTTGAGTTGCGCCTGTAAATCGATGTAGGTCAGGGGAGGGGAGTGACTGTCGGGGCAGTGCGTATCGATGGTGTTGAAGTTGCCTTGCGTGACGGACAGATAATCGAGCACGCCCAGTTTCAGCAATCGCACCAACGCCTCTTTGCTTTCCTCCAGCGTGATGCCGCCGGGTGTGAATTCCTCATACCCCATTCTGTAGCCTATGATGAAGTCAGGCCCGGCTTGGTCGCGCGCCATGGACAGGATTTCACTGATAAAGCGCAGCCGGTTCTCGATGCTGCCGCCATATTCATCGTCGCGCCTGTTGCTGAAAGCGGATGCAAATTGCTGGAGCAAATGCCCTTGCGCGCCATGAAACTCGACGCCGTCGCATCCTGCTTGTTTTACGGTTTTTGCGCCTGCGGCAAATGCAGTTGCCAGCTCTTTGATCTCCGCTTTGGTCATCTGATGCGGTATTCCGCCGCTATAGGGACAGGCGATAGCCGACGGTGCCCACATGGAACCCGGGAATCCACGCTCGTGATGCTGTCGTCCATTGTGATTGAGTTGCACGATGGACAGCGCACCCTCATCGCGTATGGTTTGCGCCAGCCGCGTGAGGCTGGGTATCGTTTCCGGGCGATAGGTCTGAAGATTGTGGCCGCCGCCGGTATTGCTCGGATGTACGCGCGCACCTTCGGTGATGATAATGCCGGTGCCGCCGCGTGCGAGGCGCCGGTAGATGGCCAGCGTGTGATCGGTCACCGTGCTGTTCATCACGGTGTTGGTCAGCGTCGCGAGCCGCATGACGCGATTGCGCGATTGCTTGGAACCGATGCGGATGGGTTCAAAAAGATGAGGAAATTGCATGTTAAGGGTTTCCAGTCGATCGTGGATCGTGAGGTATTCTACCAAGACCGATGAAATATCCACCAAGCAAAGAAGTAGGTCGGCAAACCTTTGCCGACAACTGAGGGCGGTGGCATCGGTATGCCGCCCTACGATTTTGCGCAGTGCGCGGAGAGTGGCATTGTGTGGATAACCATGTGTGCCGCGTAACCGCACGCTCCGCTCCGTCCTACTATAATGGCAGCTTGTTAAGTGCGGGAAACCAGAGCACAGGGAGAACAGTGTGGCCAAGCGCAAAGCGAAAGTCATCGTCGTCGGTTGCGGCATTGGGGGCATGGCGGCGGCAGTTGCCGCTCTCGAACAAGGGGCGTCGGTCACGATATTGGAACGGGCACCGGAAGACGAGCGCGGTGGGCAGACACGCTACACCGAAGCCTATCTGCGCATGAAAAGCGAAGACGAAGTCACCGATGACTTCGAGGCGCATCTTGCCGAAAACTCTGGCGGCTATGTCGATCCATCGCTTGCGCATCTGACGTCCGGACCCAGGAATGACTGGCCTGCTGTCGTGCGTTCGCTGAGCCTCAATGATCCGGAGTTGATATCGACTTTTGCCGATTCCGCAGGGCCGACGATCAAATGGCTGAAGAGTCATGGTGTGCGCTTCGATTTTCTGCCGACGCAGTTTCTCACCAAGTCCCAGCCGCGTCTGCTGCCGGTGGGTGGCGGACTCGCACTGGTGGAAGCCCTGGGCGCGGCAGTTGCCAGGAAAGGCGCCAGATTCGTTTACGAAACCGCCGCCACAGACCTGGTCAGAAACAAAGATGGCAAAGTCACCGGCGTATGTGCGACCAGTCGCGGCCGTCTGGTGCAGTTCAACGGTGATGCAGTGGTGCTGGCATGCGGTGGATTTCAGGGCAATGCGGCGATGCAGACGCAATACATCGGTCCGCGCTCGGTTTATCTGCGGCCGATCTGTCGCGGCGCTTACTACAACAAAGGCGAAGGCATACAGATGGCGTTCGCCGTGGGTGCCGCGCCGTGCGGTGATTTTGGAAGCTATCACGCCGAGCCTATAGATCCGCGTTCCGGTGTCGCCGAACCGTCGGTGTTTATCTTTCCCTACGGTATCCTGGTCAACCTGGAAGGCAGGCGCTTTACCGATGAAGCGCCTGGTACCGTGGACGCTTACTACGAGCGCGTTACGCGGCAGATCTATAACCAGACCGCAGGCATGGCGTATGTGATCCTCGATGCCAGGCATCTGCAGATACCGAACTACAAGCTGGGTTTGCGTACGGATCAGCCACCGATCGCGGCAGACAGCATCGTGGATCTGGCGCGCAAACTGCGTGTCGATGCCCCAACCTTGGAGCGCACGGTGGCCGAGTACAACGCCGCGTGCCAGACAGGCGAGTGCCGGCCGCTGGTGCTGGACGGTCTTGCGACGACGGGACTCGCGCCGCCGAAATCCAATTGGGCGCATGCCCTGGACCGCGCACCATATCATGCGTATCCCATTATTTCATCGAATGTTTTTACATTTGGCGGGCTTAAGGTTGATAGTCAGGCGCGGGTCTTGAACAAGGAAGGCGACAGCATCCCCGGGCTATACGCGGCCGGAGAAATCATCGGCATGTATTACGGCAATTACACCGGTGCGACGTCGGTATTGAAGGGCGCCGTATTCGGCCGCCTTGCCGGCGTGGATGCCGCCACGCGGGCGTCTTAGCGCATCATCGGAAAGGAATTCGTTACATGGCAATGCGTATCTGGCATCAGAGCTTTACCGTCCTGGGAGACCTGCCACCGTATGCGGCGGCATTGCAGGCGCATTTCCGCAAGGTGGCGCGAGCGGATACCGAAGTGGTCATGCATGGCATGAATCCACGGACCTATCAATCCAACTACCCCGGTACTGATATCCGCCACGCGTACATACAGTACCTGCATGGACAGCAGTTTGTGATGGGGGGCATAGCCGCGGAAGAGCAGGGTTTTGATGCCTATGCCATCATGACCCTGCCGGAACCGGCGCTGCGCGAAACACGCAGCGTGCTCAATATTCCGGTTGTCGCTTATGGAGAGTCTTCAATATTGACGGCATGCACGCTGGGCGAACGTGTCGGTGTGCTCATGTTCATCGAACGCATGGCGGATCTTATTGGGGACAACGTCCAACGAATGGGACTGGCAAACCGTTTCGCTGGTGCCCACTATGTCGGATTTGGATTCAACGACGTTCTAAAGGCCTTTGAAGATCCCGCTGAACTCCTGGAAAAATTCCATACCTCCGCGCGTGCGCTGATCAAGGCCGGCGCGGACGTCATTATTCCCGGCGAAGCACCACTATGCGTTCTGTTGGCGAAAAACGGCATCAGCCGCATTGATGATGTGCCCATCCTGGATGCGCTGGGCGCCACCGTCAAGATGGCGGAGTCGCTGGTCGACTTGCGGCGCAACTGTGGCGTGTATCCCGCGCGCACCGGGTATTTTTCGGACCAGCCGCCCCGCGAGCGGGTCAAGGAACTGATAGAGCTGTATGGGATAGCACATCTATGTCCTAAAGCGGAAAATTAGAATGTGGGTATTGCGCAGCGTTTTCAATTTTGACGGGAGAGATAGCTTCATGCCGGCACCGATAGATTTCTATTTTGATTTTTCTTCACCGTACGGATATTTCGCGGCGACGCGTGTGGAGGCTGTGGCGGCGAAGCATGGCCGATGGGTGAACTGGCAGCCTATACTGCTGGGCGCGGTTTTCAAGGTGACGGGAGGGCAACCGCTGCCCAGCCTGCCGTTGAAGGGCGACTATGCGAAGCGCGACATGGCGCGCTCCGCTCGGTTGCTCGGCGTGCCGTTCGAGTATCCGGGCAAATTTCCCATCTCCGGTGTGGCGCCGTCGCGCGCCATGACGTGGCTGCACGGCAAGGATCAACAGAAGGCCAAGGATCTCGCGCTCGCGTTGTATCGTGCATTTTTCGTCCACGATAGAGATATTTCCAATCCTGACATTACCGTTGAAGTCGCTACTGAACTTGGCCTGGAACGTGGTGCAGTGGCGGCGGGCATGAACGATCAGGCGACCAAAGACACTTTGAAGAAGGAGGTTGAAGCCGCCATCGCCAAGGGCGTTTTTGGTTCACCTTACTTTGTTATTGACGGCGAACCCTTCTGGGGACACGACCGCATCGATCAGGTCGATCAGTGGCTGGCCAAGGGCGGGTGGTAGTCGATTATCGGATTCTGCCCGGGATTTTCAGCGCGATCATTGAGATCGGAAGCCATATCATCATGAACAGCCGCCATGGTTAGGACAGACCTCGCGCGCGGGGCAGATGTTGTTGTCATCGGCGCCGGCCTCGCGGGCTATCGCGCCGCGCTTGAGGCCGCGACATGCGGCGCGGAGGTAT
>CANJQI010000273.1 GCA_947476215.1 Betaproteobacteria bacterium | reverse complement strand
GGTTCACCCTCGGTGCGCCGATACACTCCGTCGAGCACGAGACCATGCAAATGGATATTGAGATTGGCTGCCGAGCCAAATCTCTGTATCAGCGTGACCGCGCCGGTGTCGGCTGTTGCGCCTTTCAGCCCGGCTTGCTTGAGCAGATACCCCGCGATGACGCGGTGGATGATGCGCAGCACCGGCGTGAGCAGTTCCGGGTGCGCCGCGAACAGAATACGCAGCGGGATTGGAAACGACAACACCCATTGCCGCACCGGCACGCGCGGGGTCACCTCGTCGACCAGGTGCGCGGCGCTCGCAGGAAAACGCCACCAGCTTCTCATGCGCGCAGCCCGCACAGCGCACGCGCAGAAAGCCATGCGCCAGTATCCCGCATTCGAGATAGGCCTCGAACTCGTCTTTGACAAACTCCGGCAAGCCCGTGCCGGTTTTCGCTTCCACATGGGCAAGGAAGGTCTCCAGCTGTTCCTGCACCACCTGATAGAGCGTCGTTTCTTCCGGGCGCCGCCGCTCGTACGAAAAGGCGGCACGGTGGCCAGCCGGCGCTGACTGCAGCGCTTGTCCCATGATGCACCGACGACATTCGCTTAAATCGCCGTCTGCAATCGCGCGGCCTATGTGCCGGGAAAGATCGGCAGTAATTTGCCATAGTGCAGTGCAGTACGCCCATGCGCCAGCATCGTTTCTTGCGGCCTGACGTGCGCCAGCCTATCCGTAATCGACATGGTGTGCCCCTCACAGAAACTCTCTGCTTGGGTTAACGCACGGTGATCAAGCCGGTAGCTAGGCCTTAAGTAGCACCCATAAGATTACGCCTGGATCGCCACATTCGTTACCTTCTACGTGAACCTCTATCGGCAGCAGGAAGACGGCGTTGCTTGAGTTGCCAACGCCCAGCACGTTTTCGCCGTATGGTTTGCTGCCGTTCAATTCGCGCTGAAAATAAAATCCGAAATGGCGCGCACGGGCAAGGTGATCATGGACGCGGGCATACGCGTCGAGTAGAACACTACGGGTTCAGTCGCACCATGCGATCGACCGCCAATGCGACATTGGGCACGTTCTCTAGGTCCCACAATACATCGAGTAACGCACGCCGTTGT
Source organism: Betaproteobacteria bacterium (assembly GCA_947476215.1). Lineage (GTDB taxonomy): Bacteria > Pseudomonadota > Gammaproteobacteria > Burkholderiales > SG8-41 > PALSA-1004. Next base: position 4,301 of record CANJQI010000273.1, on the reverse strand, counting down.
TCCGAGCGCCTCCTACAAAGCCGGCACCGATATCGTCAATAATCCCGCGCCTGAAGGTGATTACCAGGCCAAGTTCAGCGTGCAGTACGTTACGGCGCATGCGCTCGTGCATGGCAGCGTCAGGCTGGATGCCTTTTCACCGGAGCGTATGCGCGATGTAAACGTGCGCGCCCTGCTCGCCAAGATTGACGTGGTCGCCGATCCCGAATTGTCCAAGGGTTATCCCAACCAGCGCGCGGCACATGTTGAAGTCGAACTCGATGACGGCCGCACACTCGCGCACTTTCAGCCCACCCGCAAGGGTGATCCTGAAATGCCCCTGACCGACACCGAGGTGATTGACAAGTATCTGGAACTTGCGACACCTGTCATCGGTGATGCAGCAGCGCGCAAGCTGCTCGATGCTTTGTGGTCGATTGAGAAGCTCAAGACCGTGGAGATTGACTTTACGCGCCATGAACCCACCAGAATCGCGTGATAAGCATTGTTTGCCGGCACTTGAAACACGCGTCTCCATCTGCCAATAACGCAAGGAAATGAAAACGATGCGAATAACTATTTCCACCTTGCTTTTGATGCTCTCCGGGTTGGCCTGCGCGGACTATCCCAGCAAACCCATCCGCTTCATGGTGGGCTACCCGGCAGGTGGCGCCACCGACATCATTGCCCGCATCATAGGTCTCAAGCTGACTGAATACCTGGGCCAGCAGGTGATCGTCGACAATCGCCCGGGCGCCGGCGGCATCGTCGCCTCTGAAATCGTGGCCAAAGCAACGCCTGATGGTCATACCATCGTGCTTGTGGCCACGTCGCACGGCGTGAATCCAGGTCTCTATGGCAAACTACCCTACGACTCGATAACCAGCTTTGCCCCGGTCACCCAGGTGGCTGCCCTACAGCTCGTGCTCGTGGTGAATCCGACGCTCTCCGCAAAAACGGTGAAGGAACTGATCGATCTGGCAAAGGCCAAGCCCGGGCAGCTCAATTTCGCGTCCTCGGGCAGCGGACAGTCGCTGCACCTGGCGGCGGAATTGTTCAAGACTCTGGCAGGCATCAATCTTGTACACATTCCCTACAAGGGCAGCGCTCCCGCACGCACGGACTTGCTCGGCGGACAAGTGCATATGATGTTCGAATCCATGATAGGCGTGCTGCCTTCGTGACCAGCGGAAAGTTACGCGCGCTTGCAGTCAGCGGCGCGCAGCGTGCGCCCGCCGCGCCCAACATACCCACCATGGCGGAGGCCGGAGTGCCCGGTTACGAGGCCAGCGGGTGGGTGGGAATACTGGCCCCGGCAGGGACAACCAATGCCGTCGTTGCGCGCTTGAATACCGAAACGGTGCGAGCGCTGCGTACACAGGAAGTCAACGAACGATTTGCCGGCAATGGCGCGGAATCCGTCGGCAGCACACCGGCGCAATTCAGCGCATTCATCAAAGCCGAAATCGCGAAATGGATCAAAGTCGTAAAGGCCTCCGGCGCGCGCATCGACTGAGCCAGGGTTTGCATTCCTCTCCCTCGGGGAGAGGAACCGAAGGTGAGGGCGCTGCGTCACTAATTTGGTAATTTTCAACAGACCTTGCGCTTGTCCAGCAAGCGCTTCGCTTTTGTGAGCTGGGTTACGCCCGTGTATTGATCCAGTTCACCGCGCACCGCGACCTTCACCACCAGCTTAACCGCGAGCGCGGCATGGAAACGCGACTCCAGATCGCGATGGAAAGTGAGGCAAAAACATGTGAGCCGTAATTTTCGAAATTGCGGCTCATGAATTATAATTTTTTGAGCCGTAAATAGGTAAAATACGGCTCATGAAACCTACGTCCCGATACATATGGGAACAACCAGACTGGCCCGCGTTCACATTTCGCCGAGCCGAACTGGCTGAGCCATTGAGCCGCGCGCGCCTTGCGCAAGGAACACTGCAGGGGTTGGCACACGCACTGGGACTGGAACATCACCCGGAAGTTCTCCAGGATATTTGGATTGATGAGGCGCTTGGCACCGCGGCGATCGAAGGAGAAAAGCTGAACGTCGACGCCGTTCGCTCATCGGTACTGCGCAAAATGGGGGCGGGCAAACACTCCCCCTCTCCAAGGAATGTGGATGCACTGATCGATATCATGGACGACGCCACACGCAACCACAGCGTCACCCTCACACATAACCTGCTTTGCATGTGGCAGTACAACTTGTTTCCCGGCGGCCGCTCCGGCCTGGCGCGAATTGAATCCGGCAAGTACCGTTCGCACACGGATCCCATGCAAATAGTCAGCGGGCGGATTGGTAAGGAAGTTGTCCATTACACCGCCCCACCCTCGGCGAACGTAAGCAAAGAGATGAGCCGTTTCCTCGCATGGTTTCACGCCAGCCGTGACGACGGGCCGGAGCGCATGGATGGGCTGGTGCGCGCCGCCATTGCACACCTTTGGTTTGAAACCATGCACCCGTTTGAAGATGGCAACGGCCGTATTGGCCGCGCCATTTGCGACATGGCACTGGCCCAGGACGCCGGTTCCGCTTCGCGGCTCGTCAGCTTGTCCAGCCAATTAAATGAAAATCGCAAGGCGTATTACGAGCAACTCGGCGCAGCGCAACGCGGCGGGCTGGACGTCACCGCCTGGGTGATCTGGTTCGCGCAACAATTCGAAGGCGCCTGCGACAAATCCTCCGCCATCATCCGCGCCGCCGTCGAAAAAACGCGATTCTGGCGTGACGCCCCGGAAATGAATGAACGTCAGAAAAAGATCGTGCAGAAATTGCTCGATGCCGGCGCCGGCGGATTCGAAGGCGGCATGAGCGCGGAGAAGTACGTCAATATCACGGGGGCATCAAAAGCCACTGCCACAAGGGATTTGACAGATCTGGCTGAACGGGACGTACTAACAATTATGGGGCAAGGACGCGGGACGCGATATGCGCTTGCATACTTCAAGCGTTAGCGCGTTTACCCAACAGTGCCGCATGTGTATTCACGTAATCTCGATCCAACCCTGCCAAAAATAAAATAAATGGGGCCAGAAATGCGTAAATGGGGTCAGTGTAACTTTTCCACTGCGCGCACGTTGATGTCATGACAGCATTCATGACAACGGTGATCGACCATGCCACGCAAACCCCGTTTCAGTCTTGCAGGCGTGCCGCAGCACATCATCCAGCGCGGCAATAATCGCCAGGCGACTTTCTTTGCCGATGAAGACTTTCGTTTCTATCTGGATCATCTGGCCGATGCGGCGCGCAAATATGATTGCGCGGTGTATGCCTATGCGTTGATGACCAACCATGTTCACCTGTTGGCGTCGGCGGAGAAGCCATATGACCTGTCGCGCATGATGCAACATCTGGGGCGTCATTTCGTGCGCTACATAAATCGGACCTATCGGCGCAGCGGCACGTTGTGGGAAGGTCGGTTCAAGGCGAGCCTGGTGCAAACGGAAGACTATTTCCTGCGTTGCTGCCGCTATATTGAATGTAATCCGGTGCGGGCGGGCATGGTCCGCGGGCCGGGTGAGTATCCGTGGTCGAGTTACCGGCACCACGCATTCGGGATCGCAGACAGACTGCTATCACTGCACGCGCAAATTGAAACGCTGGGTAGTTCTGCTGAGGACCGGCAGCAAGCCTATCGGGCATTATTTATTTCTGAACTTGATGCGAAGGAGCTGGGGGAGATCCGGGATACGGTCAACCGCGGCTGGCCATTGGGCGGCGAGCGATTCAAGGATGAAATCGAGCGCGCTCAGGCGCGTGCGGCGCGCCCGCCGAAAAGAGGGCGACCGGCAAAGAAAGCTGTGTCGTCCATTGGTTATACTGCGAAGCAACGGCGCGCGGTTTACCAAGTGGAAAAGTTACACTGACCCCATTTATTCTTGACCCCATTTATTCTTCGGCGGCGCATTTGGCTCCCACTTCAACATCAAAAAACCGCTTAATTATTTCTGCCACCCGATATAACCTTCAACTGCCAACGGGACACCCCTTTGGGTCAAAATATCCATCGACGCAGATTTCCGGAAAACAACAGCGTTGCTATTGCCGTGAACGCCTAGTGTAGGCCCCGCTGACCGCCAAAACAGCGGAATTACTTCGCACACGCCACACGCCAACACCGCCAAAAAAAGTGTGTTACCTCCGCCTCAAACTCGATCAGTTTCAGCAGGTTGTGCCGATCTGCGATTGACCACCACCGGCACTCAATAAACACTGGTCAATGCGCAATCAGCCGGGTGGTCAATTTGGGGGCGGGAGTAACATTCGCTCGGCAACCCCACGTCGCAACCGGCGAAACGTCACTCCACACACCG
>CANJQI010000272.1 GCA_947476215.1 Betaproteobacteria bacterium | reverse complement strand
GGCGGTTTTGGCGTTGTTGGCAACATCATTTGGTTCATCTTTGCGGGCGTCTGGCTTGCTATTGGGCATGTGCTGTCGGCCTTCCTGTGTTTCATAACGATAATCGGCATCCCCTTTGGCATACAGCACCTAAAGCTTGCGGGTATTGCGCTTGCCCCGGTTGGCAAGACCATTGTTGCCAAAGAGGTTGCTGCGGCGGCACGCAAACAAGATGCTGAAGCGTCAGTAGCTAAGCTGCGCGGGAGCACCTAGCCCGGCAGTCCACACGGACGCTATGCGATAAGGGCGCGCAGCGCCGGTGACTTCTTCCCGCCGACTCCAAATTGGCCACCCGTGCCGATCGCACATTGACCAGTTTCTATAGAGTGGCGGCTGTGGTCGATAGCAGATCGGCACAACCTGCCGATCAAATGCGAATCGGCGGTAACAAGCGTGATTTTAAAGGGTGCTAGTGAAAAACTTATGGCTTATCGCGGCGTAACTCTTTGCGCCATACGCAGCAGCGCAGGTGTTGATTTGCACGCCGATATCACAGGTTACCGTAAGCGAAAGCGGCGAGACTGTGGCGGGGAAGCCCACCGGCGCTTGGCGCGACAAAATTCTCATTGATCTGGAATCAGGAATAGTTCGACAACCACCTTTTGGGAACGCACAGCGATACTGGCGAATTGTGGCGAAGGGTGATAGTGCAAACGATTGGATCTTGATGCTTTCTTTCGACAATACAGCCTCGTTGAATAGTAATTTGGCTCGTCTGTCTGGGGATATTTTACGAATCCGAAATTGGGATAAATCAAAACCAATAACTTTTTTTAAGTTATTTCAGGACTCTTCGTGGCCTGGAACTTGTGAACCTATTAAATAGGGGTTACGAAACTGGTTGGCTGCGTGAACCGTAAGTCCGACGAGCGATTCTGGCGGTAGCGGGACATCCCAATGGGTCTGAAAAAAATCCACCGTTTCGCCGGTATCCAGGCGTGCGCGATAGATTTTCTCCTGATACGCCGGCGCATTCGGCAACTCGACCAATTCGACAGATTGGATCAGCACAACTTTCTCCTGAAAATGGGGCAACGCTTACCGGTATCCTCGTCCTGAACCTGGCCAGCTATAATCGTGAAGAGAGCGAGAATTCCGCGATTCGATTGGCTTTTCCCCGGCTATAGATTTGGGCTGATAGTTCGATAGGGGAATGGCGCTAAGATTGACCATCTTCACCACAACCAAGGTGTTCAGTGCTGACTGATGAACAAGCTGAGTTGCTCGCGCAGCAACTGGAAGCCAACCCCAATTACCGCGTCCTGCGCAAACTCGTGCCACCGTCAGCCTTTGCGGAGCCCGATGGCAGGCCGTTCGCCAGGGGCGTCATCGTTGATACCGAAACGACCGGGCTGAATCAGGATGTCGACAAGATCATGGAGATCGGCCTGGTGGTCTTCGAGTACGACCCGGAGACCGGTCAGGCCTTTCGCGTCCTGGAGTCTTTCGGTGCTCTGGAAGATCCCGGCATTCCGATTACGCCAGAAATCACGGAGATCACCGTTATTACCAACGAGATGGTGGCTGGCAAGCGGATTGATGATATCGGGGTGGCCGACCTGGTATCCGGCGCATCGCTCGTGATCGCACACAACTCGAAATTTGACCGGCTGTTCCTCGATCAGCGTTTCCCGGTTTTCGAGGAATTGCCATGGGGTTGTTCGTTTGCCCAGGTCGATTGGGATGGCGAGGGTTTGGGCGCACGCAAGCTCGACTACCTTGCCTTTCAGTTCGGGTTTTTCTTTGACGCCCACCGCGCTGAAACGGATTGCCAGGCACTGCTAACCATTCTTCAGCAGGAACTGCCCAAGTCCAAGGTGAAGGTGTTGAAGTCACTCCTCGACCAGTTGCCGCAGAAGGACTGGACGGTCTATCCGGTCTCCGACTACGCCAGCAAGGATTTGCTCAAGGCCCGTTCGTATTACTGGGATGCGGGGGGCAAGGTTTGGCATCGGACCCTGACCGGCACGGCGGCGATCACCGGGGAAGGCGCCTGGCTGAAGGAATCGATTTACGGCGGCCGCAGCGTCAAACTCGAATTCGAGGTCCGGGATGCGTTGCTGCGCTATTCGAAGCGTCCCGGCAAGAAGGTCTTCAAGGACGTCTGATGCAGCCGGAGGATCTGGAGTTGCTGGTCACACGGGAGATGCCGTTCGGTAAGCACAAGGGGAAGATCATCGCCGACTTGCCCGGCAACTATCTTAACTGGTTTGCCCGTGAAGGGTTCCCACCGGGTGAGATCGGCCGACTGCTCGCATTGATGCAGGAAATCGATCACAACGGACTGAAGGAAATTTTGGATCCGCTCCGGCAACGATCAGGTCATTGACGCATGTCCATCGATAACCAGATCGAGCCTCCGCAGTCCTTCATGGCGATGTATCTCAAGCCGGGACAGATGCGCCCCAATGCGCCGCAGAGCGTGGTGTTGGCCCGCTACGAGCAGTGCGAAGACATGGCCTGCGTTTTGACCGGGCATGCGCAGACGCTCGCCTTCAAAGACAACTTCTCCGAGTCAGAAGTCCTGGTCCGATGCCATCAAGGCTTGCTCGATGATGCCTCGGATTTCAATGAAAACGAAGCTCGGTGGGTAACTTGCCGGTTGGCGGAACTGCTGGGGTGGGGCCCCCCCATCTTTGACGCGGACTGAGTCTCCCTGATCAAACCCCGAGGCATTCTTCCTTCGGTGAGATGGTGGCCGCAGAAGCGGCAACCAAGTGCATCAACACGCGCGAATTCCTGAACGGGGCATGGACGACGGTGGCGGCGCGTTGGCGCAAGCACACCGACTGGCAGGACTGCATGGATGACCATGCGGCCTTTCTGCACCAGAACCGCCGCTACGCGGCGTGTTTCGCGTGCACCACGGGCGACGCGTTTGCCAAGGCGGTCGCTGAGGCCGGCTACGCCACCGATCCGGATTATGCCGCGAAGCTCCTATCCATCATTGATCAGTACCAGTTCGCGGACCTGGACGGCGGTGCGTGATGTTTCCGATCTTGAACATCTTGGCCGCACTGCCGTGGCGCCTGATCGCCGCGGGCGCCTTTGCCGCATTGCTCTTCGCCGGTGGGTGCCAGTTCGGTGCGAACCGCGTCACCGCCAAGTGGGATGCCGAAAAAGCTGCAACGGCAGAGGCCGTCGCTAAACAGGCCGAGCACGTTGCTTCCTTCGTCGTTCAGCAGTCCGCCATCAACCAGGAGATCTCGAATGAATTCCAACAAGCCAAGGCAGCAATATCTGCTGATCGCCTGCATCTGCTTGCCCGTGTTCCTGAGCGCATGCGCATCGACACCCCAGATAGTGCCAGTCCAGTGCCCGCCGTATCCCGGCGATACCACCCGAACTGATGCAACCACCGCCGACCCTGTACCTGCTGCCGGCTGCGAAAAGCTAGCCGAGGATGCTGCGCAAACTACGCTGATGGTTGTGGAGTTTCAGCGGTGGTATTGGGATCAGCGCGAGGCTGCCAATTCCCGCGGAATTCAACGCTAAGATTGATTTCACTTCTTATCCTTGCTGGGTAGCACAGCATCCACAGTCGCACCGACTATCGCGACGTGAACATGGCCATGCGCTGGGTGGCGGCGGGTTTCCTGGAAGCGGAGAAGGCGTTCCGCAGACTCCCGGGGCATAAAAAAATTTCAGCACTCATCCACGCACTTCGGTCTACTATCCTTCAACACCAAAATGCCGCATAATCATTTCTGCCACCTGCTCTAACCTTCAACTGCCAACGGTACACCCCCTAGTACACTCTCGTCACTCAATAGGCGAACATTCATGAGCAAACAAATTAAACCGTGGTGGGAACTAAAAGTAAAGCCAGGCAAAGCTGGTGAACTGCGGGCGATAACTGCGGCAAACGCCGCCAGCTAAGCAGCAAGTAATGCCACAGGCAACCGTACAGGGTCTGACGCTCCACTACACAATTTCGGGCGACGGCGATCCGCTAGTTCTGCTGATGGGGCAAAGCATGGGTCCTGCCGGCAGGGACAATCTGTTGAATGGCCTGGCACAGCATTACAAGGTCATTGCGCACGATCAACGCGGCACCGGTCGCAGTCAAAAATTGCCCGAAGGTGCTTTGATCGACACGATGGCGGCGGACGTCATCGGCCTGCTGGACTTTCTAAACATCCGGAAGGCACACCTGCTCTGTCATTCGACGGGCTGCGGCATGGGGCACTCGATTGCGTCGAGCCACCCCGACCGGATAGACAAACTGATTCTCGCAGCCCCGTGGTCCCATGCCGACGAACATCTCACCGGCGTTCAGGAACTGCGCAAAGCGGCTGCCGTCCGGCTGTCGCCGGAACAGTACGCCCGCTACAATGCGGCGCTGTTGTTCCCGCCGGAATTCCGGCGCGAGCATGCGGCAGGGTTCGCCCGCGCGGCTGCACTGGCGAAAGATCATCCGCACGATGCGGCGGCGATCGCCGCCAGGCTCGATGCCATTCTCGCATTCGATGCGCGCGGCCTGTGGCCCGCGATCAAGTGTCCGACGCTGGTGATGGTGTCGCGCGACGATCAGGTCATGCCGCGCTGGTTCGGCATCGATGCCGCGCACGCGATTGCCGGAGCGCAATTGTTCGAGTTCGATGGCGGCGGACATATGTTTCCAGAGACCAGAACGCAGGCGTTCGTGGAAAAAGTGCATGAATTCCTGACCGGGGCGCGCGCGCGATAGGGCCGACAATACGGACCATCGCGGCAATGGCGGAACGCACCATGTCATGGCTTGCTGAGCGAGGGGTGCGTCAAGTACGACTTCACCGGCGGCAACAACGATCCCGACCGGCTGCCGCTCGACGGCCTGACCGCGCCCGCCGACGCGGTGCTCAAACGCGAGGGGCGCTCGCTCTCGACCTATGGCCTGAACAGCGGTCCGCAGGGTTACCTCGCGCTGCGCGAGTTTCTCGTCGCCAAGCTCAAGGCCGAGGCCCCGCTTCCTGTGGGGCGTAGCGCCAAAAGCTCCTGCCTGCGGCCGCGGCATTTTCCGCAAAAACCGTCTCAGCCCCCGTACCTTGATGAACGGAAGTTAGTGGTGGGGTGTGGTTTGGGGGGGCAAGCCGCGAACTCGGGCAGCGTGAATTCAACCGCCGCGTGCCCGCACTGGCAGCCGACCCACGCGTACCCGCACTCGAACGACTGTGCTATTTGTGCATTGGCGACAGCAATATCTGCTCAAGTTGCAGTCACTACTGGCAATTTGTTGCCCCCGCCTTTGGTAAGATACGCGGCTTTTTGAGCCGATATGGTTGATATGCATTCTGTAACAGCGAAAAGTGGGCGCCGTATTGTCGTGCGTCGTTCCGGCATACACGGTAAGGGCGTTTTTGCGATCGACTACATTGCCGGCGCAAGCG
>CANJQI010000271.1 GCA_947476215.1 Betaproteobacteria bacterium | reverse complement strand
GACTCGGTGGCTGTGGCGCTCATGGCGTAATTGTTCCAAAAAAAAGGAAACTCATTGTATTTCAATAGCTTGTGCTAATGGTATTCATTAGAAATTCATCACACACTCACGATGACAGACGTGCAAAACGGCCTAATGAATAATCTCGGATTAATGCAGGCAGCAAGTCTATCCCGACCGATAATACGTGCGATTTCCCGGCCATATTCCGGGTTTGCAGCGTGTGGCACGCAATAGAGCTTCCATCCATCATTTTCACGAATGACCAAACTCTGCGAGTTTGACTGCCTCTGACCGCCGTTCCCCATGCGAAACACAGCCCAGTGCGGGCAGGGATCGGTCGCCATCGTCATGCTGCCCCACAGCAATGGAATTCCATTGCCCCGAGACACGGCAAGAAACTGTCCTGATGCATTCGAATCAATAAAGTGCCAGTGTGGATAGGGCGAAACCTTGCTCATGCGACGCATGCATCACCGAAGGTGTCAACGCAACTTTGCGTCGCACCTCGATCCGGTGCCGTTCCCTCGTCAAAAACCGCCGAAACGGCACTTTTGGACACAATAGCGCGCCCGCAAAAAAAACTGCACTCAAAGTCCCGCCACGCGAGCAGTATGTCCCTGGCATCCAGACCCGCATGAAAGGGCGATCCGGTATCGGGGCTTTCGCCCATTTCACCTCCTGTGGCATGCGACGATTTAAGTCCGTCACCGCCGTGCAAAACCTTATGCCCGAGATGCGATGCGAGGTCGAATTTTAGACGTGCCGGATCTACCTGCAATGCCCTGTTCAGGAATACGGTTCCCGGCGACTCGAAAAACGATCTGAATACGCTGCGCACATCGTGATCATTGTCGCGCGCGAGCACCGGTTTGTGGTCAAACCAGCGTATTTCGATTCCATGACGCTTGCATAGCACCATAAGATCCTCGACGCCCAGGGGGAAAGCCCGCTTCCCGACTTTCTCCGCCATGCGCTCAAGCTCCGGATACTCATTGCGCGACATTTCCTGATGTGAGCGGATCAGCAGGTGAGCAAACTGGCGGCTCGTGGTGCCAGTCCGTGACAACAGCTCCGGAATCGCGGCCTGCAGAAGGTTCTTGGAGAAAAGAAACGCCGGCTCAAACGGAATACGGACCGCTCCACCGACCGATGGCCGCAAAATCACACCTAACTTGTTCGATCGATTGCTTGCGGAAGAGCTGGTTCAAATACGGAAGCTTCTGGGCGCCAGTACCTGGCGCGCGGGCAGTTACGACGATGCGGCGAACTTGTTTAAGGAAATCACCACCAGCGAAGACTATCCAGAATTGCTGACACTGCCTGCATACGACATCATTTCAGGAAATACGTGTGCCCAGCACCATTCCCGAACAGAATGTACCGCCTGATTGCCGTGCGCCACACGCCACTCGTTGTGAATAGCTCAGGTGATAACCCCAGTTTCATGCTTCGCATGTTAAGATATCCGCTGTTCCCTTGAGCAAAATCATGGCGCTCTCTCCCCTTACCGCACTTTCTCCTCTCGATGGGCGCTATAGCGGCAAAGTTGAACCGCTGCGCCTTTTTTTCAGCGAATTCGGACTGATCCGCTTGCGGGTACGTATCGAAGTCGAGTGGCTTAAAGCACTTGCCGCCGAGCCGAAAATCAGGGAAGTGCCGCGTTTTTCGGCGACTACGCTCAAGCGTCTCGACGCTATCGTTGATGAATTCTCCGAAGCGGATGGGGTCGCGGTAAAAACGATAGAAGCGCGCACCAACCACGACGTCAAGGCTATCGAATATTTTCTGAAGAAAAGACTCGGCGCTAATCGCGAAGTCGCCAGGGTTGCGGAATTCATACATTTCGCATGCACTTCGGAAGACATCAACAATCTGTGCCACGCCTTGATGCTCAAAGGGGCACGCGATCAAATTATGTTGCCGGCGCTAGACGCCATCATCGCCCGGCTGCGTGCACTCGCTTACGAACTGGCAGACGCGGCTATGCTCGCGCGCACGCATGGCCAACCGGCATCCCCCACCACCATGGGCAAAGAAATCGCCAACGTCGTGGCCAGACTCATACGGGCGCGCGACAGGATAGCCGCGGTCAGCGTGTTGGGCAAGATCAATGGCGCGGTCGGCAACTACAATGCCCACCTCGTCGCCTATCCCACCGTCGACTGGGAAAAGTTCTGCCGCCGCTTCGTCGAAAAACTGGGACTCGAATTCAATCCCTACACGATACAGATAGAGCCGCACGATGCCATCGCCGAGCTGTTCGACGCCTACGCACGCACCAACACCATACTGCTCGACCTCGATCGCGACTTGTGGGGTTATGTATCGCTCGGCTATTTCAAGCAGAAGACTAAAGCCGGCGAGATCGGCTCGTCCACCATGCCGCACAAGGTCAACCCCATCGACTTCGAAAACTCCGAAGGCAACCTCGGTATCGCCAATGCGTTGTTGCGGCACCTCTCCGACAAGCTGCCGGTTTCACGGTGGCAACGCGATCTCACAGACTCGACGGTTTTGCGCAACATGGGCGTCGCGCTCGGCCACACGCTGCTCGCCTACGACTCGTGCCTGAAGGGATTGGGCAAACTCGAAGCCAACCGCGCCAGACTCGCAACCGACCTCGACGCCAACTGGGACGTGCTCGCCGAACCGATCCAGACCGTCATGCGCAGATACGCCGTATCTGGCGCCTACGAACAGTTGAAAGACCTGACACGCGGCAAGGGCGGCATCAGCCGCGAGTCGCTAGCCACGTTCATTCTTGGGCTGGCCATACCCAAGAACGAAAAGAAACGCCTGCTGAATCTCTCACCCGCGACTTATATCGGCAAAGCCGCCGAACTCGCGAAAAAGATTTAGTTTCCTGACGCGTGGGCAACAAGTTGCCCGCCCTAGCCAGCCTAGGCGGCGACCGGGATTTCAGCCTTGCTTGGCCGTGCGTATCTTGTGGCGCACAAACTCGACAACCCCCGGCATCACCGACAGCACGATGATGCCGATGATGAACAACGTCAGGTTCTGCTTCACGAACGGAATGTTGCCGAAATAGTAACCACCGTAAACAAAAAACCCGATCCATAACACGCTACCGAAGAAGCTGAAGAACATGAACTTCGGGTAGAGCATGCGACCGATGCCGGCAACGAACGGTGCGAAGGTGCGGATGATGGGTGCGAAGCGGGCAAAAACTATCGCTTTTCCGCCGTGCCTGTCGTAAAACTGCTGGGCTCGCTGCAAATAGACAGGATTGAACAACAGTGATTTCTCGCGCTTGAATATGCGCGGCCCGATATATCTGCCTATCCAGTAATTGGTGTTGTCGCCGCTGAACGCCGCCACCACCAGCAGCACAAATAATCCATGCACATCCATGGCGCCGGTAGCGGCCAGCGTTCCGGCCACGAACAACAGCGAGTCTCCGGGCAAGAATGGCGTCACCACCAGCCCGGTTTCGCAGAAGATGATCAGAAACAGGATAAGATAGATCAGCACCCCGTAGTTTTCAACCAGCCATTGCAGATGCTTGTCGAGGTGCAGTACTACATCGATGAACTGCGCAATGAACTCCAAGGCAGCTAAATCGGCGCGCCGATGTCGGTGGCCTTCTTCTCCGGCTTGACCAGATCCTCGCGCGTCACGCGCAGCCACATCACGATAGGGCTGGCAACCAGCACGGAAGAGTAAATACCGAACAGTATGCCTATCGTCAGCGCCAGCGCGAAATAGTGCAGTGTTTCCCCGCCGAATATCAGCATGGAGGTCACCATCAACTGAGTACTGAAATGCGTGATGATGGTGCGCGACATGGTGCGGGTAATGGCGTTGTCGATGACAGTGGTGACGCTGGCCCTGCGCATCTTGCGGAAGTTTTCGCGTATCCGGTCGAATACCACCACCGACTCGTTGACCGAATAACCGAGTATGGCCAGTACCGCGGCCAGCACCGAAAGAGAAAACTCCCACTGGAAAATCGAGAAGAAACCCAGGATGATCACCACGTCATGAAGATTGGCGACGATCGCGGCGACACCGAACTTCCACTCGAATCGCAGCGCGAGATAGGCAACGATGCCCAAGGACACGAAGAGCAGCGCCAGTGCGCCGTTTTCGACCAGTTCCTTGCCGACCTGCGGGCCGACGAACTCGACGCGCCTGAGCGTTAATGCAGCCTCTTCATCTTTTTTCAGGCCAGCGGGACAAATGTCCTTGGCAGGCAGGTTCTTGTCCTTGGCTTCGGCCTCGCAACGTGACCTCACAACCTGCGGACACACGTCGTTATATGCCGTCGACCGGTTACCCGCCTCCGCTTTGCATATCTCGTCCAGAACCTGCTCGCTCAGCTTGGCACTGGTGACACCGGGCTTTACCGGGAGGCGCATGAGCACGTCGCGCGACGTGCCGTAATTTTGCACCGCCGCATCCACGAACCCCATCTTGCTGATCACGTCGCGGATCTTGTTCAGATCCGGCGCCTGCGCATAGTTGACCTCCATCACCGTGCCGCCGGTAAAGTCGACACCCAGGTGCAGCCCCCGCGTTGCCAGCGAACCCACCGCGATCAGGAACGTGATCACCGAGATCACGTTGAAGATCAGCGCATGGCGCATGAACGGAATATCTTTTTTTATTCTGAAAAATTCCATGTCAAATTCCGTGAACGGTTAGCGGTGAGGGGGGGGTAAAACTGGTCACCGTTTACTGTTTAGCTGCTCCCTCGCGTCGCTCCGCGCCGGCCTGCCAAATCTGCCCGATTGATACGCGATCAAGCTTGCGGCGGTTGCCGTAATAAAGATTGACGATGCTGCGCGACACCATCACCGCGCTGAAAACTGAAGTCAATATGCCCAGGCAGAGCACGACCGCGAATCCCTTTACGGGCCCGGAGCCGAGCAGAAACAGCATGACGCCGGCGATCAGCGTCGTGATATTGGAGTCGATAATGGTGCCGAACGCGCGTTCGTATCCCGCGTGTATCGAGGCTTGCGGCGAATTTCCGTTGCGCAACTCTTCGCGTATGCGCTCATTAATCAGCACGTTGGCGTCGATCGCCATGCCAACCGTCAATGCGATGCCCGCCATGCCGGGCAACGTCAGTGTCGCCTGTAGCATCGACAACAGCGCCACCAGGAACAGCACGTTGATCGCCAGCGCGACGACCGAAATCACGCCGAATACCCCGTAATAGGAAATCATGAACGCCGATATCAGCGCAAACCCGATCCACGTTGAATGAAAGCCAATCTTTATGTTTTCCGCGCCCAGGCTTGGGCCCACGGTGCGTTCCTCGACGATGTCCATAGGCGCCGCCAATGCGCCGGCACGCAGCAACAGAGCCAGGTCGCTGGCTTCACGGGTCGACCGGCTGCCGGTGATTTGAAACCGGCCGCCGAGCTCGGACTGTATCGTGGGCGCGGT
>CANJQI010000270.1 GCA_947476215.1 Betaproteobacteria bacterium | reverse complement strand
CACTTTGCCCAAACGTGCAATTTCGGACTTCATCGTGGCATTCAGGTGCGCCGGCGTGCTGCCGACTGTTTCCATGCCGACATTGGAAAACTTTTCCTTAACATCGGGCAGGTTGAGCACACGCACGAGCTCGCGATTGAGCCGCTCGACTATGGCCGACGGCGTTCGCGCTGGTCCCAGTATGCCAACCATGGATGCCGATTCGAACCCCGTAAGTCCGGATGAAGCGACGGTCGGCAAACCAGGAACCAGCGCGGAAGGCTGAGCGGTTGAAACCGCCAATGCCCTCAATCTGCCCGCTTTCACGTGCGGCATGACCGTCGTCGTGTTGCCAAATGCGAGCTGCACCTGGCCGGCGACCAGGTCGATGGATGCCGGGCCCGCGCCCTTGTAAGGGACATGTACGATATTGACGCCCGCCATGGATTTGAATAACTCCGCAGCAAGATGCGCCGAAGACCCTATACCCGACGTTGCATAGTTGAGTTCTCCGGGCTTGCTCCTGGCCAGTGCTATCAGTTCCTTGATCGAGGTTGCCGGTACCATGGGGTGCACGACCAGTATGTTGGGCGAACTCACGGCCAGCGTGATCGGCGCAAAATCCTGCACCGGATCGTAAGGCGAGTTCCTGATCAGCAGCGGACCTATGGTAAATGTGCTGGCCGCAAGCAATATGCTGTAACCATCCGGCGGCGATTTCGCCACGATATCACCGGGCACGACCGTGCTCGATCGGTTGTCGACGATGACCTGCTGGCCCAGCCCGCCCGCCAGCGCCGGCGCAATGAGCCGCGCCGCGAAATCATTTCCGCCGCCCGGCGCGGTGGTTACCATGCGCACCGGTCGGTTTGGATACTCCGATCCTGAACCGGACGATACGGGCTGGCTATAAGCATGGTTCACGCTCAATACCATGAGGCTAAATCCGATTTTTGCCGTTGTTGTAGGCATAGTGGGCAACAAGTATCAGTTGAGAAATTCGCGCGGATCGGTGATCACACCCCGAATCGCCGAGGCCGCCACAGTCGCCGGGGACCCCATGAAGATACGCGCGCCGGGATCCCCCATCCGCCCTTTGAAATTGCGCGTCGATGCGGTGATGCAGGTTTCGCCCGGTCCCAGCAGCCCCATGTGTCCTCCGCCGCATGCACCGCAAGTCGCCGGCGTTACCACCACGCCCGCGTCCGCCAATGTCGAGATGATGCCGAGACGGGCCGCTTCCCGGTACACGATTTGCGATCCCGGCGTTACCAGAAAGCGTACTCCCGCCGCAACCTGGCAACCGTCGACCACACGCGCCACGAGCGTAAGGTCCTCCAGCGTGCCATTGGCGCACGAACCGACGAAGGCCTGATCGATGCGTGTGCCGGCTGCCGCGGCAACTGGTCGTGAGTTTTCGATCACACTATCGGGCAGCGCCACCAGCGGTTCCAACGCCGACAAATTAAGTACCCGCACTTCACGGTAATTCGCGTCGTCATCCGGATAAACGGCCTCGAACGGCTCGGGATTTCGCGCGCGTACCCACTCCATCATGACCTCGTCCGGTTCGAAGGTCGCGAATTCCGCCGACAGTTCCGCCGACATAGTCGTCAGTGTCTTGCGCGCGCTGATGCTGAGGCCCGCCATCGCCGATCCGCCATACTCTACATTCATCGTCGCGTGATCACCGTATTTTCCGGAGATGTACAGAAAGGCGTCTTTCATCGTGACCGCGACGGGCAGCGTCCCTTGCAGTTCGTAGCGTATGGTTTCGCCGATGCGAAACCAGGTCTGCCCTTTGACCGCCGCATAGAAAACATCGGGCAATCCGACACCGCGCGCAATGCAATTGAACACGCCCGCGCTGCAGGTATGCGAATCGCTGCACAACAATACCGTCCCGGGCAATGCATAACCATGATCGGAGATAAGCTGATGACCGATGCCCTGACGCGGACCGACATCGTGAAAACGCTTGATGCCGAACTTCTTGACGAATTCCCGCCCGCGCACCTGCGCCGCGGCGCAGGGCTGCGTCGGCGCCGGTATGCGATGATCGAATGCAACCACGATGCGCTCGGGATGCGCGAGCGTGAGAATGTCGCGCCAGTTGCTTTGCAGGAAATTGCTGTCGTACATGAGCACGGTGTCGACGTCCACCGTCACCAGGTCGCCGGGACCTGCGTGGCTAAGGCCCGCTTTGCGGGCCAGGATCTTTTCCGCAATGGTCATACCCATGGTGATTTCCTTGCGAATTAAGGATAGTCGTTCAGGCGTCAGGCCATCAGCGCAACCAGGGCCGACAGATCTTTCTGCGTGTCGAGGCCGTTCACAATCTTGATGATTTCGTCCATGCGGTTCTTGTCCGCCACCAGCGACGCCAGGCCGCGAAACTTTTCCTCGAACTCCGCTCGTGTCAGCGGGTTTTGCGGAGTTCCCTTGCAGTGATCGACTTTCGCGCTGTGCGTGGCGCCGCCCTTGAGCTTGACGGTAACCCGCGCCGCGCGCGTGCCCGGGAAATCACGATCCACCTCTTTATCAACCTCCAGCTTCACTTTATCGGCAAGGGCCAATATTTTCGGATCGCGCAAGGTCTCCTCGGTATAGTCCTTGAAGCCATTACCGCCGCGTATCAACGTCAGCGCCAGTCCGAACGCCGCACTGAACTGAGCGCTGGTAATGTCTGTGGGTTTGGCTTCGACGTGGTGTATGGCGCGCCGGTTGGTGCCGAAGGTGATCTCGGCCACATCGACGGCCTTGATGCCATACTCTGACACCAGTTGGCGCAACGCGTCTATGCCGGAGTGCATGGCGCCACAAGCGCAGTACGCCTTGATGCCCGACCCCATGACCACACGGAAATCCTTGCCCAGCTGATCGGTGATTTCCTCCAGCTTATACTCATCGGCAAAAGCTTGGCAGAAACCATGCTTGCCTTCGAGTATCGTTCCCGGTCCGGTCACACCCTTCTGCGCAATCAAAGCGGATCTCAGTCCGCCGTGCGCCGCCATGCCGGCGTGCATGCGCTTAACACTGCCGCCGCCCTGATCGTACTCGGTGACACCGGACGAATGACTGCCGGCGATGGACAACGCATTCAGCATCAGATCCGGATCGAAATTCAGTATCTTGCCCGCTACCGCCGCCGCGCCGAATGGCCCGGTCACCGAGGTCGGGGCATGAAATCCACGCAACGCGCATGAAGGCGTAATCGCCGAATTGATACGACCCATGACTTCATACCCGGCGACTACCGCGAGTATGACCTCCCTGCCGGAAATCGACTCCTTTTCGCCCATCGCCAGCGCCGAGGGAACGACGATGCACCCGGGATGCGACGAGCCGCGAACATACAAATCATCGATCTCGAAACCGTGCCCGAAGCTGCTGTTGGCGAAGACCGCATTCTCCGCATTCGTCTTGTAGCCATAGTGCGCGATCGTGGCCTCGGGCTTACCTACGCCCCAGTCACGCACATATTCATAAATGGCCTTGCTCCACGGTAGTGTCGAAATACCCATCATGATGCCCACCTGATCGAGGATCAGGTCCTTGGCCCGGGCTATGACTTCAGACGGCAGGTTTTCGTATTTGAGTTCGCTGACAAATCTTGCCAAATCGCGACTTTCATTCATGCTCGCTGTCCTTTGTAAATTTGCAAATTACTTCTCAGTCGCCAGTTTCGGCGACGCCCTATCGTAGGGTGGGTAAGCGCAGCGTAACCCACCGGCAGCGCTGTGGATCAAATCTATCGTTTCGGAAAAACCATCAATTGCGCCAATTTACCCGCGTCATCCAGTTTTTCCAGATTCCAGCAAGTGTCCAATATCTTCTTGATATGGTCGCCGCTCAGGCGCTTGGTCGCCATTTCCATAAACTTGTCCTCCAGATCCTTGTCGCTCATGGGATCGTCGGAATGTCCGTGTATGGTGTCTATGCGCTTATAAAAGCGGCGACCGTCACGCGTGACGACTTCAGACGCGCCCGAATAACGGCCCAGCGTTTCATCGGCCTCGACCGTGATGCGTTCTATCAGGTCGAGAACCACGGGATCGGTGAATTTCTCCGGCTGTATCGAGTCCGGCCCGAAAACCCGCTCCTTGATCGCCAATGCGTTGCCGTAAAAGGCGCTGTGATCGGCGCTTTCGGCATTGCGCGGATACTTCTTGGACGGCGTGGTGGTATGGACGCTCTCGCGCAGCGGCGCCTTGATATGTACAGCCGCGATGTCGTCCGGTTTGAGGTCGTGTTCCTTGATGATGTGCAGCGTGCAGAAGACGTGCGCGGCCGTGGTGGCATTGGTAGGCATGGCCTTGAACCAGTTCTTCAATATGCGCCAGCCGCTGAAGTCGGTGAGGCGCTCGAGGTCGATTTCGCCATTGACGAGCACCCCGCGTATGCCGGCGTCCGATTCGACAATGCGCACCGGCCCGGTAAACCCACGCCGCGCAAGCGCGCACGCCATGATCGCATCGTGCGCCGCCCATCCAAAGCGCAGATTCTTGGCCATCACGTTTTCTTCGCGGTGCGCATCGAGTATGCCCAACGGCAGCGTGTGACTCATGCAGATGCCGATGGCGTTTGCGATCTGCTCTTCGTTCAAGCCCATCAGTTTGCCCAACGCCGGAGGCTGGTTCAGTCCGGCCCTGACATCCGAAGTCCAGCCCTTGGGTTCCAGCGGCTTGACCAGCGACTCGCGAAATCTGGCGCCCAGTTCGTAGGAAATGACCAGCGACGTCATGAAGTCCCTGCCGCTCGCTTTGCCGCGCTCCGCCACCGCCAGTATGCTGGCGAGCGCATCGGAATTGTGGCCCCCTCCTCCAACATCGCTGTAGTCGAGGAATCTCACCAGAAAACTGTTTACCAGCGAGGCATTGAGCATGCTGGTGCGCATGCCCGAACAGAACACGGTGGCTTCTTCCGTGCCGCCGAACTCTTTCGCGGTTTCCTCGCATATCGTCCGGCCCGGTGCGTCGTATGCGCCAATGGCGCAGCCCAGCGCATCCAGCACGCAACGCTTGACCTGATGGACAACATCCTGAGGTAGCAGCCCGTAATTCAGTGCCAGCGCATAGCGTGCAAACTGATGCGCGACGCTGGAGCGATAGCTAAGGTCCAGTTGTTGCCATGCCAGATCCCGCTGAAAAGTCATGTCGGCTTCCTCTGTCAAAGAGGTTGATTATTGAACATTAATGGGATCATGACAATCCGGAGACAGTATTTTCCAATCGTAAGATAAGGCCGAAACGTTTCGGATCAAGCGGCGGATTTGGATCGACGGTTGATGAAATGGAACAACTGTTTTCTTGCTAGGTGGACTTTCTTTGCGGCCTTATTATCGCTCAAGTTGTTGGCATATTGTTCGATGGCATCGGAAGTTATACCGAGTTTGAAATATGCCTCGAAATGGGGAATGGATTTGAGTCGATCCCATGGTGTCATGATTTGATCGTGTGAATAGGTTT
>CANJQI010000269.1 GCA_947476215.1 Betaproteobacteria bacterium | reverse complement strand
GGCCAGCCCCGGTTTCAACAATCGCATCCTGAAACGCACTTTGCATCCCTACGCCATCGGCCAGATGTCCGCGATCGCGCCGACGTCTAGGGCAGGAACGGACTATCAGAATGTGTGCAAACTTTACGATGCGAAAACGTCGACAGGGCAAGGCGTAACCTTGATCGACCAACTGCTGGGCAGCGGTCAGCTTTTGGGCAATTTTCACGCCATCGAGACGTTCGCGACCAGCCGGCTGCGCAATGACGCAAGCGTGGTGCGTAAGCTCAAGAATTCAGCCAAGGCCCGAAGCAGCATTACGGCTATTGCGCGCAGGATAGGAAACAGTATTCCGTACGCGTCGATCTACCTTGCGAATATCGAAAAAACCATGGGCTGGATAGACAATGCCGAATATGACTCAAGAATCAGAAAGGCTGCGCTCAAACTGATCAATACTCCCACCGATATAAGCCGTCATATGGCCCGACAGATCAGAGACGAAAACTTACTCCGCGGCAGGGTGAATATCAAATTCGCGGATCTTCCGGCCGATTTCCCGCAGCGTCCGCATAGGGTTGCAACCCTGGGTTTGCTGGGCATCAGCGAGCCCGGCATCGTCGACCGGATGATTGAGCGTCTGGGAGCAAACGACGAATACTTCATTCCCAACCGCCAGGCATTGGCACTGATGCGGGTCGCTGCACCGCAGATCGACAAGATACTCGAAATATTGAAGGACTCGGACGACGATGAAATTCAGTCCGGTATCATTTACCTGTTGACCGAGCTCGGCTGCCCGAACCCGAATACGAAAAAAATCCTGCTCGAGCTCGCCGCTGAGGGACACCTGCAACCGGTGGCTGTCGAACAACTCAACGCATCCATGCCTGAACTGACCCAAAACTGCCGTTACTGAGGAAGGGGGGGCTCGCGCCGGTGAGACGCCGACTACGCAGCCGATCCCAGGCGTTTGAGCGTGGGCAGCAACGAGTCCGGCGTGAGACTGATCGAATCGATATCGAGGGCGACCAGAAAATCCGCCATTTCCGGATAATCGGACGGCGCCCATCCGCAAATGCCGACATGCCGGTGATTGCGATTCGCGCTTTCGACCGCAAGCGTCACTACAGGATACCCGTGCTTCAATCAACCCGCAAACTGCCCTGCGATCAAGACTTCATCAGGGCAGAAGCCTCAGCCGGTCGAGTTGCTCCTTCGTGATTGCCGGAACCTCCCCTCTCGCTTTCCAGCGATTGAGATTCCACGCGCCTTCGCCAACCCACTCCTTGAACACCTTGAGATTCCTCTGCCTTTCTGTTTCGTCACCACCGAGTTGCCTGTACATATTCCCGGGCTTGCCGTCATTTGCCGATTTTCCATCGTCGAGACGACGCATCAATGCCCCCGTATCGGGCCAACCCACGTAGAAAATTAGATCGGCATAGGAGTTCATGCGGGGGCCGGCGTTTTCCTTGATATATTTCTTTTCATCTTTGGCGAAGTCGTGCAGGACCGGCGATTCGCTGCCATGACATTCCACACAACGTTCATTGAAGATCGGCAGAATATCCTTGGTGTAGGCGACATCTGCCGCCGTCGCAGCCAACGACCATGCTCCACTCAGCAACATCACTGAAACAAGTTTCCTAATCATGACTTTCTCCTAATTACCTGCCTGTCGTTCATGCCATTGCGTGTTGCCATTCGCTTCCTTCGGGTCGAGACTCGATCTCGATCAACACAACATTTCCATTGCAGAATATCCGACGCAGGATGTCTCCGCCTTGATCTGGCGCAACTCCGGCTGCAATCGTGCAACCGGTTGCCCCGAGGCGTTCTTCCCGACCGGCGCGCAATCCGGACAATGACTCCCGTAGGTATCAACGACGGCAGGGAATGCGATGACGGAACGCGGAAAGGGAGATAGGCAACGGCGCAGCCAAAATGAAAGACGAGCATACTTGACAAGGAATCGCGACAGCGGCCTAGGCATTGGCGCAGGTTGTCGGGGCGAAGGGATTAGCGAGGTGAGTCACTACCGCTGAGGTAGCCGGTTGGCGGACGAAGTTGATCGCGGTGACGTTCGAGTTCGCGCCAGCGCGTCGTCATTTGTTGATCTGGGAACGCTGAATTCGGCGCCGTTATTAAAGCTGTTCAGCGTCCGTTATTGGAATCGGTAAATGTAACGTATGCCGAGGAAATTCGACGTTTGTTTCGGTGACTGCGTCACGGTGGTGCCATCGAAGAAATTCGGAGCGGTCCCGCCGGTGTAGGTATACGGGGTGCCATCGGCAAACAACCAGCTCCAGTCGTTGGTGGTCCAGCGTTCGTGTATGAAGTCAAAACGCAGCTCCGCGTTCTTTTGCGCGGCATAGGTGGCGAAGAACTTCAGCCGCGTCAATTTGTTCTCGATGTCGGGCAGCGGTCCGATCACGGTTTGTCCGGCCGAGACCGGAAAGGTGCTACCGGCACCGGCCAATGTGAGACTCTCCGGGTAGCGGTTCGTATTTCGAATCCACTGGAAATCGGCGCCTATCCGGGTCTTGCCACCGACCCGCCCTTGCGTGCCTATGCCGAAAGAGTCGCCCGTGTCCTCCAGGCGCGCATCCTTTTCCGCTGCCGCGGCGCCCCCATTCGTGGCACGCTGCCCAAACTGCGTTGCCTGCGTCTTGTCGCGCGCATACCATGCGTTGATCTGCCAGTTATCGTTTATCGCATACGATGCATCCACCGAATACAAGACCGCACTACCGTCGCGCAGGCCATAGGGTCTCGCGGCGGACACCGTATACCTGTCCCGTGCGTCCTCGACATTGAACTGAATCGACAACGGTTCGACGGGCGTCCAGTCCAGGCTCAGGCGCCATTTATTACGCTGCCGGTCGGAGATATGAATGGGGTTGATTTCATCGGACTCCGCTTCGTTGGTGCGATTGTAAGCCGAGCCGTCGCGCCGGCTGTGCAGGAACGCGATCGCGCCATTGACTGTTTCGGACATCGCCCGGCGCAATTGCATGCGGTAGGTATCTTCTTCCACCTTCGCCCTGAACGGCACGTAACGCTGGTCGTCCGCGCCGTTCGGCAGCGTCGATGCGGCCCCCATGGGAACCGTTCTGTCCTGACGTCTAAAATCCGCGCCCGCGACCGCGCTATAACCGAGCGGCAACCGGTACGTCCCCTCAAGCTTGATATCGGTTGTCTTGAATGAAAGCGGCGTGTTGTCGACGCAGACGATGTTGTTGACCACAGTCGAGTCGCAAACATGCCCGGTAGACGTGGTCTTGACGAATCGCGCCTGCGGCGTCTTGTCCCTCATGTCGTGGTAACGCAGATTGGCCAAGACTGAGAGCTGTGACGTCGGCCTTGCGGTAAGCCCCAACTGCACCAGTGTGGTGTTGATCTCACCGTTGAGGCTTTGCGGTGACCCTGCCAGCGAGAGGCCTGGAATGTCCTGGGTGGGCAGATGCTCGTTCTGCGTTGCCTGCGTGTACTGCAGCTTGAAGGTACCGCGGGTCGTGTGCGTGAAGTTGTAGCCGCCGTTGAGGAACACCTGATGTGCTTCGTTATCCAGCGGCAGGCTAAGCGCGTAACGCGTCACGCCCGCGCCTGTAAAAGCCTGATTTCCTCCATTCACCCTTGTATCCACGTACCCGGGCGCGATGTTGTTGTTGTACCAATTCCCATAGTAACCACCCGACAGTTGCAGGCGTTCGCCGGAGAACTCAAGCTTTGCCTCGAGATGGCGCGTGGTGCTGTCTATCGGTTCCACCGCGAATTCCGTGCTGCCGCCCCGGCCCCACTGGCGGGTACCGTCCTTCTCTTCATTCTTGAAACTGAGCCTGAAGTCGAGCCCAGGCACGAGGTTCTTGTAGAAACCGACGTGGGTCAGATCGCGGCGCGTGCCGAGCTCGATCTGACTGAAGGGCAAAGCGTTCGCTCCCGCGCCGCTGACCACCAGCGTGTTCGAACCTATGCCTTGCAAGCCGGTATTGAACGTGTACGGATTGTCGCGCGGCGTCCTGCCGTACTCGATGAACGCACCGATGTTGCCCTGACGCAGCCATTCGGCCCTGAGCTCGCGTGTATCCAGACCCAGATTGCGTCCGCTTAACGTGAGCCAGGTTCCCGTCGCGGCGTTGCGTTTCGCGATATCCAGGTCGAACAAACCGTAAACCCCGCTGTCGCGCATGCCGTCGAAAATGCCCTGTTGACGTCGGTCCTGGGACCAATTCCCCAAACCTATCGACACCGAGCTTTCGGGCACCGCCGGATTTTCCGCGGCGTCCTCCTGCGCCATCGCGAGGCCGCAGGCCGCCATGACACTCGCGCATATGGTAGTAAGCCTGAATGCTGTGTTCCCAAGGTTATGCATGATCGTTCTCCTCGTTACTTCCTAGCGACGGAAGCGTCCGACCGTCGCGCTGTTCTGCGTACTATTGCTGCCATGAATATTCGTGTGACAGTTCAGGCAGCCGCGCGCGACTGATCCCGAAAGTGAATTGCTGGTGGTGCGGCCGGTCGGCAAACCCGACGCCTGGCTGGGATGGCTGGTGTGGCTATGGCACTGCTGACACAGGAATGGGGGGCGAGACTTGAGCAGATTCGCGGCCGTCGTGCCGTGCGGGTTATGGCAGATGCTGCAGTCCTCCTGCACCGGCTGATGATTATGGACAAAGGGGCCGCGTTTTTCCGTGTGACAGCTGAAACAGGTTTCATTGACGCTCGCGCGCACGAGCTGCTTGGGATTGTCGCCATGCACGTTATGACATGAAGAGCATGACATCTTGCCTTCCATAACCGGATGATGCGACGGGCGATTGACCTGGGCCCGCTGCTCCTTGTGGCACTGGAAGCAAACTTCGGTCTGCGTCTGTTTGTTGCGCGCTTTATCGTGGGCGGTATGAATCTGATGGCACGAACTGCATGCGAGGTCGCGCGATGCGTGAGTGCTCGACTGCCAATGAATACGATTGCCGCCTTGATGGCAGGTCAGGCATGCCTGGTTGCGTGCGGCGACAGGCGTGGTCGACTTTTTCGAGAATGTACGTTCGGGTCCCGGACGTTCTTTCGCGTCCGCCGGCTTGTTAATGTGCGTTTCGCTGGCGCCATGGCAATTGACGCAGCTCGGCGTTCGGCCGTCGGCGGTCGTGCCATGGCGCGTCTTGCCGATCGCGAGCACCGCCGGATTATCCTCGGCGTCGTGGCAGCGCGTACATTGCGCATCGCCTCTGAGAACCAGATCCTTGCGTGCGGCGTCCTGCGCATACAGGGGCACGGCGGCGGCCATCCACCCTGCGCAAAGAATTCCAGCTACCAGCCTATTTGTCATATTTGATCTCCTGCGGCCCCGGTCCATCGGGTTCCTTGTGTGCGATGCCAAAGTGGCAATCGATGCATGTCATGCCGTCCTTCAATCCTTTGGCATGACGCGCCTGCGCGCGCTCGGACTGCAACGCACTGCCCATGGCTTC
>CANJQI010000268.1 GCA_947476215.1 Betaproteobacteria bacterium | reverse complement strand
CGCCGCGCGGCTAATTGGTCAGGGCATTTCAGGTCCGCTGGGACAGCAGGTAGTGGCGGACAATCGTGGTGACGCCGCCATTGCGTCGGAAGTCGTGGCCAAGGCTGCGCCCGATGGTTATACGCTGCTGCTCCATGGTAGTACCATCTGGCTGTTGCAGTTCATGCGCGACGCCGTGCCGTGGGATCCGATCCGGGATTTCGCGCCGATAACGCTGGCGGCGAGTTCGCCTAACATGCTGGTCGTGCACCCATCGCTGCCCGTGAAATCCGTGCGTGAGCTGATTGCGCTAGCCAAAGGGCGGCCGGGCGAGCTCAACTTCGCAACGTCTGGAACAGGAAACTCCAACCACCTTGCCGGAGAATTGTTCAAGAGCATGGCCGCTGTCAACATTGTTCGCGTGAACTACAAGGGCGCCGGACAGGCCGTCACGGACCTGATTGGCGGACAGGTGCAGTTGATGTTCCCAAACGCGGCGTTGGCGTCGCCGCTCGTGAAGTCGGGCAAGCTGAGGGCGCTCGGTGTGACCAGCGCCGAACCGTCGACGTTGATACCCGGCATTCCGAGTATCGCGGTCTCGGGATTGCCGGGCTACGAATCGGTATCGATACTCGGCATATTCGCGCCCATCCGCACGCCTGCGGCGATTGTGAGCAGATTGAATCAGGAGATCGTGCGCAGTCTGCATACCACTGAAATGAAAGAGAAATTCATGAACACCGGAGTCGAAGCGGTCGGGAGCACGCCCGAGCAGTTGTTGTCGAAAGTAAAATCGGAAATCTCTCGCCTGGGAAGTGTGATCAGACAGGCGGGCATACGGGATCAGTAATCGATGGCGATGTGGCAGCGGGGGAGCAGGCACGCCCCACGCATCAACCTTTCCTCTCAGGGAGTCTACTTGTTGCCCTATCGTAAGCCGGTAGTGACGGTCATTTTCGCTTGCGCTGCGTTGACCGCGGCCATGGCTTGCGCTCAGGGCTATCCGGTCAAGCCGGTGCGGATAGTAACCACCGCGGCAGGCGGCGGCAGCGATTTCGTCGCGCGACTCATCGCGCAGGGGCTCACGGAGAGTCTGGGTCAGCAGACCATCGTGGACAACCGGGGTACCCTGATCGCGATAGAAATGGGCATCAAGGCACCGCCTGACGGATATACGCTCTCTTCTTTTGGCAGCACTCTGTGGCTGCTGCCTTTGATGCAGGAAAAACCGGCGTACGATCCGGTGAAAGACTTTGCGCCCATCACGTGGGCGGTTACATCACCCAACATCATCGTGGTGCATCCATCTTTGCCGGTGAAATCGGTGCGTGACCTTATCGCACTGGCCAAGGCCAGGCCCGGTCAACTCAACTATGGGACGACAGGTTCAGGTGGTTCCAACCACCTGGCTGGCGAGTTGTTCAAGTCCATGGCCGGGGTGGACATGGTGCGTATCAATTACAAGGGGGCATCGCAGTCGCTTGCGGATCTGCTGGGCGGTCAGATACAGGTCATGTTCCCCACCCCGAACTCGGCGTCGTCTCACGTCAAATCGGGCAGACTGAAAGCGCTCGCCGTGGGCAGCGCACAGCCATCCGCGCTATTCCCCGGTTTGCCTTCCGTTGCGGCGTCCGGCCTGCCCGGATATGAGTCGGTGGCGCTGTATGGGATGCTCGCGCCGGCGAAAACGCCGATGCCGTTGATCAGCCGCTTGAGCCAGGATATTTCACGATTCGTCAACAGGACGGATCTGAAAGAGAAGTTGTTCAGCATGGGCGTGGAAGCCGTGGGCAGCTCACCCGATGAATTCGCTGCGGCGATGAGGGCTGATATCGCGCGCATGGGAAAAGTCATCAGGGATGCTGGCATCAAAGCGGACTAGAATCCAGCTCAAACGCAGAGCCTCTGCCCTGGGAACGCCTGCGCAAGATGTCAGTTGATTTTATGTTGAACGGCTTTCTGGCTAGCCCAGTTCGTCCTTGTTTGGTGTCAGTGCGGCGCGCACTACCTCCTCCTGAAGCCGTTTTGAACACAATTCCAGAAATCGATAGGCATAACCGCGCAA
Organism: Betaproteobacteria bacterium; assembly: GCA_947476215.1. Taxonomy (GTDB): domain Bacteria; phylum Pseudomonadota; class Gammaproteobacteria; order Burkholderiales; family SG8-41; genus PALSA-1004. The sequence goes on along the minus strand of CANJQI010000268.1, from coordinate 3,411 downwards.
ATAATGGCCCTGCCGTATCGCAATGCGGGTCGTATTTTTCGAGAACAACGCCGAACCGTCGAGCATGACCAGGCCCGTATCCTTGAGTGGATTGAAGGCCATGGATGCGATGATACCGATGCCAAGATTAAGTTCCACGTAGGTCTTGATCACATCGGCATCCAGTGCCGACATCACTACGTCCGGCGATATGCCGATGGCGGAGAATGCGCGGTCGATCCGGGATCCTCCGGTGACACTCTCGTGATACGTAATAAGAGGATAGTCTGCGAGATCAGTCAGTGTAAGCGCCCGTTTCCGTGTCAGTGGATGTTCGGCCGGCACAATCACCGAGTGATGCCAGTCATACCACGGGAAAGTTACCAGACCCGGTTCGTTCTCAAGTGCCTCGGTCGCGATACGCTCGACGATACCGGCAATCTTCTTGTCGAGCTCGGTGAGCCCAGTTAGCCGCTTGCCGCGACGGATGAATAGCTCAATTCCAAGCTCGTCCTCAATGTCCTTGATATGCTTGGAGACACCTGACTGCGAGGTAAAGAGCGCGTTGGCCACTTCGGTCAGGTTGAAGTCGCGGCGAACCGCTTCCCGGATGATGCGTAGCTGCTGAAAATTCATGCCGTATGCCTTAACTCCTTGTCGACTGCCAGGACGTAGCCGCGATGCTTGATCTTTGCTTCGACCAGCCAGGCGGGCCCATGATCGTCCAGATTGAGGAATTCTGCCACAAATGAAGTCGCGGGCCGCTCCACCACATCCTGCGGGGTGCCGATCTGCTCGATTTTGCCGGCATTCATCACCACCACGCGGTCGGCGACTTCAAGGGCTTCCTCCTGATCGTGGGTTACGAACAGGCTGGTAATGTGTATTTCATCGTGCAGCCGGCGCAGCCACGCGCGCAATTCCTTTCTAACCTTGGCGTCGAGCGCGCCGAACGGTTCGTCCAGCAGCAGCACCTTGGGTTCAACCGCGAGGGCACGGGCAAGCGCAATGCGCTGGCGCTGTCCGCCGGATAGCTGATGCGGGTACCGATCAGCAAGCCAGTCCAGTTGTACCAGTTTGAGCAGCTTCATCACCTTGTCGCGTATCTGCTCACGCGACGGACGCAGGTGGCGCGGCCTTACGCGCAAACCGAAGGCGATGTTATCGAATACGGTCATGTGACGGAACAAGGCGTAATGCTGAAACACGAAGCCGACGCGGCGTTCACCGACATGAGTATCGGTTGCATCTTCGCCGTGAAACAGGATCTGGCCGCTGTCCGCGGTCTCCAGCCCGGCGATGATGCGCAGCAGCGTTGTTTTGCCTGCGCCTGACGGGCTCAGCAGCGCCATCAGTTCGCCGCTGGCTACCTCGAAGCTGACGTTGTCGACGGCGACAAAATTGCCAAACGCCCGCGTAACGTTGCGCACTTCTATGCTCATGCCTGTCCCCTGTTGATTTGTTCACGTCCCAGCCATTCCACCAGTGTTTTCAGCGCCAGGGTTACCAGCGCCAGCAATGCAAGCAGTGACGCCACCGCGAACGCGGCCGCAAAATTGTATTCGTTGTAAAGAATCTCGACGTGTAGCGGCATGGTGTTGGTGAGGCCGCGCACGTGACCCGAAACCACTGACACCGCGCCGAACTCACCCATGGCGCGCGCGTTGCACAGAATCACGCCGTAGAGCAGTCCCCACTTGATGTTGGGCAGCGTAACGCGCCAGAATATCTGCCAGCCGTTTGCGCCAAGCACGACCGCCGCTTCCTCTTCTTCCGTGCCCTGCGCCTGCATCAGCGGAATCAATTCGCGCGCCACGAACGGGAAGGTGACGAACATCGTTGCGAGCACGATGCCAGGCACGGCGAATATGATCTTGATGTCGTGTTCGTGCAGCGACGGCCCGAACCAGCCCTGCAATCCGAAAATCAGCACGTAGATGAGGCCCGAAACCACGGGGGAAACCGAGAACGGCAGGTCGATCAGCGTGATCAGCAGGCTCTTGCCGCGGAACTCGAACTTGGCAATGGCCCATGCCGCTGCAACACCGAAAATCAGGTTCAGCGGCACCGCGATACCTGCCGCAAGCAGCGTCAGCTTGATGGCTGACCAGGCGTCCGGTTCTATGATAGATGCAATATAGGCTTCCCAGCCCTTGCGGAATGCGCCGGCAAATACCGCCGCCAGCGGCGCGAACAGAAACAACAACAGGAATGCCAGGGCGATGAAAATTAATGCCAGGCGCACCCATGCCGGCTCTTCGCGTGCACTGCGGCGTGCCAGCCGTCTTCGGGCCGGAGGTGCCAGCGCGGTATCGACTGTGGTTTCCATCATTTCTCCGGGTTGTGTTTGCGGCTGAGCCATTGCAGATAGTTGATCAGCAACAGCAGGGCAAAAGATGTGACCAGCATCACGACAGCGACCGCGGTCGCGCCGGTGTAATCGTATTGTTCGAGCTTGGTAATGATGATGAGTGGCGTGATTTCGGAAATCATCGGCATGTTGCCGGCAATAAACACCACCGAACCATATTCACCGACCGCGCGCGCAAACGCCAGCGTAAAACCGGTGAGCAATGCCGGCAGTACGGCCGGAAAAATCACGTGTGCGAAAATCTGCCAGCGCGTTGCCCCCAGAGTCGCTGCGGCTTCCTCCAGCTCTGCCTCCACATCTTCAAGCACGGGCTGCACCGTGCGCACGATAAATGGCAGTCCGATGAAAATCAGCGCCACCAGCACGCCCAGCGGGGTGTAAGCCACTTTAAGCCCCCACCAGTCCTGCAGATAGTGGCCAATCCAGCCGTTGGGCGCATAAAGTGCGGTCAGGGCAATACCAGCAACCGCAGTCGGCAGTGCAAACGGCAAATCGACCAGTGCATCGACCAGACGCTTGCCGGGAAACGAATACCGCACCAGAACCCAGGCCACGATCAGTCCGAACACGCTGTTGATTGCGGCGGCGAGCAGCGACGCGCCGAAAGTCAGTTTGTAGGATGCGACCACGCGCGGCGCTGTTACGGCGTCCCAGAACTGGCCCCAGCTCAATGTCGCGGCTTTGATAAATGCCGCGGACAGCGGGATCAGTACAATCAGACTCAGGTATAAGGGGCGCTGTTATTGGGCAGCCGCTTTTGCCAGTCGGCCGGCAGCAGTTTTGCCCTGTTGGCGATTTCATCGATGTCATAGGCCAGAGCGAGGGTCACGATGTCGGTTTCCAGGCCGTCGATGACTTTGCGGCCCTGGCTGCCGGAACCACCGTGGGAAGCCTTGATGTCGATTTTCTGGCCGGACTTGGCCAGCCACTGCTTGGCGAAAGCGGCATTGAACTGCTGGTACAACTCACGTGTCGGGTCATATGACACGTTGAGCAGGCTGACCTGCGCGTGGGCGGCTATGGAAATAAACAAGGCAAGGAATGCGAGAAGTCGAATCATG
>CANJQI010000267.1 GCA_947476215.1 Betaproteobacteria bacterium | reverse complement strand
CTCGAAACGCCCGCTCTCGACATCGAGCACCAGCACCTTGCCCTCTTCGATCAGGTAATGCCAGCCGCGCAAATAGAGCGTGCCGGCCTCCACGCGCCGGCGCACCATCGGATAGTCCATCAGCCGCTCGATCTGCCAAGCCACCGCGCGCTGCTCGGTGCGGCGCAGCGCTTCTTCCGACAGGGTCACCTGCAGCACGGCGGCGCGCCCAAGCTCCAGCCACTTCCCCATGTGCCGCGCCTCGGGCGGCAGTTCGGTATACAGCGCACGGATCGCGCCGCAATGACTGTGGCCGCACACGATGATTTCGCGCACCTCGAGATTGAGCACGGCGAACTCGATTGAAGCGGCAGTGCCGTGATAGCCGTGTGACGCGTCGAAGGGCGGCACGAAATTTCCGATGTTGCGGACCACAAACAATTCACCCGGGCCGCTGTCCATCAGCAAATAGGGCACGACGCGCGAATCGGAGCAGCCGATGAACAACACGGTCGGACGCTGCCCCCTGTCTACGAGGTTCTCGAACTGCCGTCTGAGCCGGGGAAAATAGCGCGTTTGGAAACGCCGCAGGCGGCGAAAAATTTCGTCATCTGAAGTCATAGAGTAATCCGCGCCCGCCGTAGTCAGTAGCGCAGACGAATTCCATTCTGCGGTCATGGCAGATGCCGACATATGGCTGCGCACCCTCGATCTGTCCGCAGCCTGTGCATTGCCACGCTGGCATGCGTTCGATCATCGCGCCCGGTCTCAGTTAAACCGTACGGGCTGGCCCTGCCGGTCGAAGGGGATGTACGAGCCGAACGCGCCCATCTTGATCGACTCGATCATGCGCTGCAGCGGCTGATCGGCATCTTTGCTCGTCGGCGGCCGGTCGGCGCGCCCGGGCAGGCTGGCGACGAACACGACCGCCCACTCGGGCCCGAAACCGCGCGACTCTTCCACCAGCGCGCCGAACGTGCTCAGTTCGTCCGGCAGCTTGTCGGCGGACATCAGGGGCGCCAGTGCGCCACCCTCCCCGGACTCGAAGGCCGCGCGCTGTTCAGGCGTGCTGTCGTCCGGCAATTCCGCGCCCGCAAACACAAACAGCAGGCGCTGGGGTTGCGGCTGCGCGCGCGCGGCGCGCAGCAGATCGTCGAAATTCGATATCTCCACGTTCATGGTCATTGCACCAGCGGCGTCGCGCTGGCGTCGAGTTCGACGCCGTCGATTGCGGCCGCGCCCGCGAGCAGTTGCAGGTAATGGCGCAGCGCCGTAACGAACGTCTGCTGGCGCAACGCCATTTCCACCGCGCCGCGCACGGCTTCGAACGACTGCGCGACGCCGTGCTCGCGCTGCATCACTTCGACAATGTGCAGACCGAAACGGCTGTGCACCAAGCGCGGCAGCACGCCGACTTCGATGCGTCCGAACAATTCGCGCGCGAATTCCGGCGCGCAATCTTCCGCGCTCAACCAGCCAAGGTCCCCGCCCTCCGCGCCGCTCGGGCAGTTCGACCACTTGCGCGCCGCTTCGCCAAAGCGGTCGGCAGCGGCGCTGTCGCGGCAACGCACGTCGAGAAAGACCGGTTCCGCCTGCTTGCGCAGCGCAACGACGTCCACACCGGGGGTGACGGCAAACAGGATGTGGCGCGCGCGCAGGCGTTCACCCGTGCGGTAAGTGCCCTTGTGCGCTTCGTAGTAACGGCGGCACGCCTCGTCCGCCAGCGCCGGCAGACTGATATTTCCTTCCAGCAGCGCCTCGATCGCAGCCGATGCCGCTGCGCTGATTACGCCATCGGCAGCGGGCGCATCGTCGGCGGCCAGCAGGCCGGCGGCCTGCGCGGCCTGGCGCAAAAGCTCCGTGCAGGCGCGCTGGCGCAATGCTGCGGGCGGCAACGCGTCGCCCGCAGCGTGCAGTGCAACGCCGTTGATGGAAGCGACCGGGGAAACTGTGGCGGCTGTTGAAGTCATGGCGGCATTTTCCTGCGCGGTTTCAGATCTGCTGTCGCGGTTGATCGTGGCCGGCCGGCAGATTGAGCCGGCGGCTGCGCACGACCTGCGGCGAGCGGAACAGGTAGGCAATGGTGGCGAAGCCGCTCCAGACGTGCACCAGGCGGCTGAACGGGAACAGCAGAAAGATGGTCATGCCGAACACCACGTGAAACAGGTACGGCCATGGCAGGCCCGAAAGCACGGTGGCGTCCACCGGCCGCAACGTAACGATGCGCTGCGCCCAATCGGCGAGCACCAGCATCACGCTGCCGTCGGTGTGCTGCCACGAATACGGCAAAGTGATGAGACCGACCACAAGCTGAACCCACAGTATCACCAGAATCGCGATATCGGTGGGATGGCTGGTAAGCCGGATGCGCGCGTCGAAGACGCGCCGGTAGAGCAGCAGTGACAGGCCGACAAAGCACACCAGACCCGCCATGCCGCCCGCTACCACGGCCAGCATCTGCTTGGTCGCGGCACTCATGAAGACGCCGTACACACTGTGCGGCGTGAAGAGCCCGATCAGGTGGCCGAAGAACAGGAACAGCACGCCGAAATGAAACAGATTGCTGCCCCAGCGCAGCGTGCCCGCGCGCAGCATCTGCGACGAGTCGCTCTTCCAGGTGTACTGGTTCTGGTCGAAACGGATCAGGCTGCCCGCGATGAAAACCATGAAGCAGACGTACGGATAGACCTGGAACAGAAAACCATAGACGCCGCTCATGACGAAGTTCCTTGCGCAGCATTGACCCTGCGAACGATATGGATGGGTTGCGGCTGGCCGGGTTTCGCCTGGCCGCGGGTCGAGCAGCCGTCAAACACCGGCGGCTCGATCCAGCTCTCGTCGAGCGGCGGTTCCACCGCAATCTTCACCGCCTGCGCTTTTTCGCCGGCGAGGTCGAGCAGCGCGCCCAGCACGCTAGCGTACGCCGTGCCCTGCTGCTGCAGCGCGCTAAAGATCGCGTTGAAAATATGCGCCATCTCGCCGAGGAAGCCGCGGGCCTCGCGCGCCGGCTGGGTCGACAGAAATTCCAGCACCGCAGGCAGGTAGTCCGGCAGTTCGTCGAGCGCCAGGTAGAGTCCCGCTTTTTCGTAAGTCTGCGCAAGATCGATCAGCGCCGGACCGCGGTCGCGTGAATCGCCGTGCACGTGCTCGAACAAATGCAGCGATGTGGCGCGGCCGCGATCGAAGATCTGCACGTAGGCCGCTTCGGTCTCCAGCGGATCAGCGCCCGCGAGCGCGTCGATCAGCGCGATCAACTCGGCCCGGCGAGCGGCCGACAGCGTTTTTTCACTACCGATGATTTCGCGCATCTCCGGCAGGTGGCCGCGCATTTGCGCGTCGGGGTAATCCAGCAGCGCCGACAGCACGCGCAGCGTGCTCGAAGGCGATACGGCGTTCGCTAGTCCCGGCATGATCAGACCTCCAGCTTGATGGGTATGGTGCGCTTCTTCTCGCTGCCGAAGAGACTGGTCTCGCCGACACCTTCCGAGCAGCCGTTGCCGAACGAGAACCCGCAGCTGCCACGCACGTTGAACGTGTTCTCGGCGTATTCGCGGTGCGTGCTCGGAATGACGAAACGGTCTTCGTAATTCGCAATCGCCATGACGCGGTACATTTCCTCGACCTCGTCGCGGGTGAGGCCGACCTGGTCGAGTACCGCGGTGTTGATGCGCTGGTCGACGTGCTTTTCGCGCTGGTAGGCGCGCATGGCCAGCATGCGCTCGAGCGCGCGCACGACCGGTGCGGTGTCTCCCGCGGTAAGCAGGTTAGCCAGGTACTGGACCGGGATGCGCAACTGGGTGACGTCCGGAATCTCGCCGTTGGCGCCGATATGTCCGGCGTTCGCGGCCGCGCTGATGGGCGAAAGCGGCGGCACATACCAGACCATGGGCAGCGTGCGGTACTCGGGATGCAGCGGCAGCGCCACCTTCCATTCCACCGCCATTTTGTACGCAGGGCTTTTGCGCGCCGCTTCCATCCAGTTGTCGGGCACACCGTCGCGCGCCGCCTGGGCGATGACTTGCGGATCGTTGGGGTCGAGGAATATGTCGAGCTGCGCCTGGTAGAGGTCGCGGTCGTGCTCGACGCTGGCGGCCTCCTGGATGCGGTCCGCGTCGTACAGCAGCACGCCGAGATAGCGGATGCGACCGACGCAGGTTTCGGAGCACACCGTCGGCTGCCCGGCTTCGATGCGCGGGAAGCAAAAGATGCACTTCTCGGCCTTGCCGCTTTTCCAGTTGTAATAGATTTTCTTGTAGGGACAGCCGCTGACGCACATGCGCCAGCCGCGGCACTTGTCCTGGTCGATCAGCACTATCCCGTCTTCCTCGCGCTTGTAGATCGAGCCCGACGGACAACTCGCCACGCACGCGGGGTTTAGACAATGCTCGCACAGCCGCGGCAGGTACATCAAGAACGTGTTTTCGAACTGTCCATAGATGTCCTTTTGAATATTGTCGAAGTTCTTGTCCTGCGAGCGCTTGCTGAATTCGCCGCCGAGGATTTCTTCCCAGTTGGGCCCCCACACGATCTTGTCCATCTGCTTGCCGGTAATCAGGCTGCGCGGGCGCGCGGTCGGCGTCGCCTTCATCTCGGGCGCGCTCTGCAGGTGGCCGTAGTCGAAAGTGAACGGCTCGTAATAGTCGTCGATCTCAGGCAGATTGGGATTGGCGAAGATGCGCATGAGCAGCTTCCATTTGGCGCCCTGCCGCGGCGTGATCGAGCCGTTGGCGTTGCGCACCCAGCCGCCGTTCCACTTGTCCTGGTTCTCCCACTCCTTCGGGTAACCGATGCCGGGCTTGGTTTCGACGTTATTGAACCAGGCGTATTCCATGCCAGGCCTTGAAGTCCACACGTTCTTGCAGGTGACGGAGCAAGTGTGGCACCCGATACATTTATCGAGATTGAGCACCATGCCGATCTGAGCGCGGATTTTCATGCCGCTTCCTGCCGAGCCGTCTCAAAGGAGGCAGCCCCCTCAGGGGGCAGCGAACGAAGTTGAGCGTGGGGGGTCATGCTACCTCTCCTTGAGCCTGCGTTGGCCGGATCAGCTCGGGGGCAACCGGTGTGTCGAGCCAGTCGATCTTGTTCATCTTGCGTACCACCACGAATTCGTCGCGGTTGGTGCCGATCGTGCCGTAGTAGTTGAAGCCGTAGCTCAGCTGCGCGTAGCCGCCGATCATGTGCGTGGGTTTCAGCACGATGCGCGTGACGGAATTGTGGATGCCGCCGCGCGCGCCGGTAATTTCGGAACCCGGCGTGTTCACGATTTTTTCCTGCGCGTGATACATCATCACCATGCCCGGATTGACGCGCTGGCTCACCACCGCGCGCGCCGCGATCGCGCCATTCAGATTGAACAGCTCGATCCAGTCGTTGTCGACGATGCCGGCGCGCTTCGCGTCGTCCTCGCTGATCCACACACAGGGGCCGCCACGACTCAAGGTGAGCATCAGCAGGTTGTCGGTGTAGGTCGAGTGGATGCCCCACTTCT
>CANJQI010000266.1 GCA_947476215.1 Betaproteobacteria bacterium | reverse complement strand
GCCCGGGGGTGGGGGTCGGACTGGCGGGAATTGACGTTTCCACCGTTCGTCAATTGACCTTGGAAGGCAACGCTGCGCCATCACAATCCCATCACAATCCCATCACAACTCCATCACAATAAACGCTTGTAAACACGCGTCAACCGGAGTACTGTTGCATCAACGGGGCAATACGTTATTCAACCTAAGCGCGTGATGTGTAAGGTAAAAGTGGCAGCAGTTTACGACACGCCCCGGTAGCTCAGTGGATAGAGCGGCCCCCTCCTAAGGGGCAGGTCGGACGTTCGATTCGTCTCCGGGGCACTCATTGAATCAATGGGTTAGCCTTGGGGCACATTCCCAAGTTTGCCACGCCATCGCACTTCCATCGCAAATGGAGGCGAAACATGGCATATGTCCGGGAACTGGAAAGCGGCAAATGGCAGGTGCGGCATCGGGGAATGCGCCCGACGGTTTAGTCGTTCAAGACAAAAACCGAGGCGGCACGATGGGCTAGGCTGCTGGAATCAGAAATTGACCGAAGCATATTCATTGCCCGCACCGAGTCGGAGTGGGCGACGGTCAGCGAACTGATTGACCGCTGACTGAGACAATTATCCGCACTGAAGACAGCGGAGCCAGGCGAAAGCTTGTTAGCGCTGCTAACGCGCAATCCGGTGGCACATGTCATCAGCGCTGACAACATTGATCGTAGCGGGGAGCGATCAGCAGGCCAGGGCGGCAGCAGGTCTGGCTTCAGTTGCACAGTTTGTCCGCATCCATTGCTCCTCGCTCCATAGTTTTCAACTATCGATTGATTTGCTTCGCCGGACTCCGCCTATTCCCGGTGTTACCAGCGGTAAGCATGCTTGCGCCAGGGGTGCGATGCGCCGGCGCATGACGGCCTCACAATGGCCTTGACTCCACGGTTTCATCGCTTTTATACTTATCACCTGAGGATATGGTAATAGATGCCAAAAAAGACCGGTGAACATACGCTTGAATTCTTGCTGGGTTTCAATGGGCATGTGCACCGTTATGCCGGTGGCTATTGGCTGAAGTTTAAGATTAGGGAGGTAGCGGCAAGCGATGGAAAACCACATGGTCTGGACTACTCGTTTTCCTTGCATGGTCCAGACAACCGGCGGCTGATCGGTTTTGACAACGCACACAGTGTTCCGGCCAAGGGTTCGCGCTTCAAGAAGCGCCCCAAAGCGATGGATCACTGGCATCGAACCGAAACAGACGAGGGCCGTCCTTATGCGTTTAAGGACGCTGAAACATTGCTTGATGATTTTTTCGACGAGGTCGAACGTGTGCTGACCGAGTACGGCATCCCTTTCGAGGTCGTCGAAATAACGGAAGGAGATAACCCATGAAGAATTTCAAGATTCAAGGCCATGCGTCGCTGCGCGCAGAATTGAAGGCTGTTGCACGTGGCGAGAGGTTGGCGCCGAAGAACGCCGGAGGCACGACATTCGACTCTGTCGACGCGCTGTTGCGGTTGCTGACACCCCAGAATCGTGAACTCCTAGCCATTATTCGGGACAAAAAGCCGCAGTCAATTGCTGAGCTCGCGGAGTTGACGGGCCGCGCACAATCGAACCTTACACGCACCCTGGGCAAGCTTGTGGCCATTGGTTTCGTGCACCTAAAGAACGTCAATCGTCGGAAGGTACCGACGACGACGATTCGTTCGCTCCGGATCAACATCGATCCGTTCTCGCAGAACGATCGCCTCGAATTGGCGTAATAGCCGCTGCTGGCGCGCGGCGATGGACGACAGGCTTCTAGAATTAAATAAAGAAACAATGGAGGACGGCACAAGCAACCCTGTTCTCTTGGAGCGCGTGACCTGCAGAGAATTAGAGGCAGGTACCCGCGGATGACGAATACGTGGCCGTCGCTGAAGGTGATGAACTCGTGCTTAGCACAGCCGGTGCGAAAAATACGAGCGGCGGCTAATAGGCGTTAGCAATTGCAGGGAGAATCGTATGATTCGCATATCAAGCACTGCCGATCGGTGACAACACCCTGCAAAAAAAAAGCAGTCAAAAAATTATAAACAAGGAGGAGTGACATGGCACTGAAAGACAAGATCCCCTTCGGGATGGCACTGCCACACCGAACGATGGACCCGCTCAATTTGAGCGATATTCGCGATGTCGCTCAGCGAGCCGAAGCGCTGGGCTTCAGCGACCTGTGGGTCACGGAAAATACTCTCGACAACAACTATTCGGTCGATCCCATGGTCGTGCTGACCTATGCCGCCGCCCTCACCCATAGGATAGGGCTGGGCGTAGCGGTGGTCGTATTGCCGGTGCATCATGCGTTCCACGCCGCGCATCAGGCGGTTTCGCTCGACTTTGTCAGCAACGGCCGCGCGATCCTCGGCGTTGGTCTGGGTCGCGTGGAGGATTACAACGATTTCCAGGTATCGACGGAACGCCGCGTGCGCCGCTTCAAGGAACAGATTGACGTGATGAAGGCGTTATGGACGCAGAATCGCGTCACTTATGAGGGGCACTTTTACACGCTCAAGGATACGGCCATTACGCTCAAATCACCGCGTAAGCCGCACGTGCGCCTGTGGTTGGGGGGCTCGCATCCGGACGCGGTTACCCGCGCCGCGACCCTGGGCACGGGCTGGATAGGCGCCGGTGGCGCGACCAAGGAAGGTTTCACGGGCAGCGTGGCGCATCTGCGAACCGCGCTTGAGAAAGCCGGGGTTGCTCAGTCTTCCTTCACGATATCCAAGCGCGTATTCATGGCCGTTGAAGAAAAACCGGGGGCGGCCCGCGAACAAATGCTGCGCTGGTGCACTGATGTCTATCGTAATCCTGGCCTAATCGACAATACCGGCGCCGTCTATGGAACGCCCGAGCAGTGTCGCGAAAAGATCGAGTCGCTGATTGCCGCGGGCGCCAATCACCTGCTGCTCAACCCGGTCGCACAATTCCCGGAACAACTGGAGGCGATAGCCGAAGTAGTCGGCTTCGGATAGCCTCGGCAGAGGACTTGCTGTCCGTCGCGTTACGTCGCGTCGGATATAATGTTCCCCTCACAGCGATTAGAAAGTTTCAGCATGAGAATTTGCATTCAAAGCGGCACCCCACTCGGCACGTCGGACATCTACAAACCCTACTACGAGTCACTGAAGCGGCATGCACAGCGCGTGGCGCAGCCGGGCACCGTGGTCGAATTTCCCAACCTGGGCAAAAATTATCCCGGCGCCGGCCGCAGCCGGACACACTTGCATTTCGTCTCGCACGAAACCATCAGGAGCGCGATGCGCGCCCAGACGGAGGGATTCGACGTGTTCGTGACGCAATGCCTCGATCTCGGATACAACGAGCTGCGCGAGATGGTCGATATTCCGGTCGTCTTCATGACGCAGGCAACGCTCGCCTACTACAGTCAGTTGGCGCCTAATTTCGCATTTCTCGTGAACAACATTCGGCTGCACCATTTTTTTCAGGAGCTCGCGGAACGCTACAAGCTGACGGAACGCATGGCACCGAGCGGCTATGTGGATTTCGCGTTCACCGATTACGCAAACCTGTGGAACAACCCGCAACCTTTTATTGAGGAGTTCATGCGAGTCGCGAAAGGGTTGGTGGCGCGCGGAGCCACGTCGCTGTACCCGGCCGGACTGTATCTCAGCCAATGGCTGATAGATCAAGGCATACGCGATGTGGACGGCGCGATCATCATGGACCCGCTCGCCATCGGAATAAAGATGGCGGAGTTAAGAATGCAGCTGGCGCCCATAGGCATCAAGCGGTACCAGGCTGGCTCCTGGGCCGTTCCGCCCGACGAGGTCCGCAAGCTGCTTGCAAACGAATTTGGTTAAGGTGCGCCCTACCGCCGCCAGACGATCTCCTCCACCGTAAAATTCGCCAGCGCTTTGGGAGACGGCAACACGCCATCAAACCCGTCGGATTTACCCATTAACACGTAAGCAACGTGATTGCTTCCCCGACGGGGACAGATGACTTTGCCGGACAACTCCTCCTGTCCAGGCGTGCAGTCCCTGGTGGGTGAACTACCGAAAATGCTGGCATAAGTAGCTCCTATCTTCGGCCCAAGCACATTGGTGATCTTGGGGCTTGTTATGCGTATGCTGAGTTTTTTTCCGCATTGCCGGGCGAAATGGTCGCGATGACCTCCCTGCCATCCATGATTTCCAATCACGCGGTAGGATTCACCTTTGGTCGCCCGCTGCCCTGCTCTCAGCGCATAGCCGGGCACCAGCGGTGCAATATATTTCCGGTCAAATTTCGCTGTCGCGGTGATTCCTCCGACACCCCGTTCGAAAATAATCAGTCCCGCACCATGGGTGACGGTGGACGCGATTAACGCGACAGCGAACAACGTCACTCGAAAGAGTTGGTCATACATTTAGCTCCCTTTGTCGTGATGCCTATTCACGCATCCTTGCACCATCCCTACCCTCGCCGGCACGTCGTGGGAAAGTGTCGACATATTCTCAATTGCCCATGCCCTGTCGCCGTTGGCGAACGTTTCAGGCCCGGGCGTCACTCGTACTTGATGAAGTTCCTGGATCTACATTGCTCGAGCAACGTCGCAGCAGCGCGCAATTCGTCGCCGCTCATTTTCTTCTCAATCTTGGCTCGATTGTCCGACGCGACGATGCTGCCACGCTCAGCGGCAATACTTAACCACATGAATGCATGACAATAATCCCCCCCCGACCGTGCGCGTATAAGCGTCCGAGCGTGGATTGCGCTTTGACATGGCCCTGATCGGACGCCGCGCGATACCACTTCCACGCCAACGCATAATCCTGGCTGACAGACTCTCCGCTTTCGTAAGCTGCGCCCAGACTGAATTGCGCACAGACGTCGCCGCGTGCCGCCGCATCCAGCCGGTTCTGCAGCCTTCGATCATCCGTTGACACCGCACTCACCAGCGCTCGCGGTGCAGTTGGATCGACGATCTTTGCCGAGACTATCAATGCTGCTGTTACGGTCTGCCTACAATCCGGATTGCCCTGGCACGATGGCGCCAGCACGCGCACGGGCGCATACCCGAATCGAACCTCCAACGATATCAAGACCACAGATATCGAAATCCGCCATCTCCTCACTTGCCGCACCCGTGCCTCTCTTGACGGATACATAACAAGCCACGTCTCCCGAGGTCAAGGTGGTTACCACGCCGATGGATTTCGTTACCGGCTTACCGGCGCGTGCTTTCGCAGCGGAGTCCGGAAAAGCAATTTCAGCGCTCATGGCAGAGGCGCAATATGCAGGGATCGCCCTTGCCGTGTGCGCGGCGGCGCGAAAATGTCAGAATCTTGCCGGTTTGAAATTGCTGACGGGATTTGACGGTTGTGCGAAGTTCACGCAGGCAATCGACCTGGAAACCGACGAGCACGCTCTCGCTCTCACGCGCAGCCTGAAGAAAACGGCAGTAAACCCGAAGAAGACGCGTCAGAGACAATCTTCAGAAAAAGACTGACCTGCAAGAACCCGCACGTT
>CANJQI010000265.1 GCA_947476215.1 Betaproteobacteria bacterium | reverse complement strand
GACGCTTCATCCGGGACAACCCATTTACGTCTTCCTCTATTCATCGGCTATCGTGTTTTTCTGTTTTTTCTATGCGGCGTTGATGTTTAATCCCAAGGAAACCGCGGACAATCTCAAGAAGAGTGGCGCGTTCGTGCCGGGCATACGTCCCGGGGACCAGACTGCCCGCTACATCGAGAAGATCATGATGCGCCTGACCTTGGTGGGGTCGGTATACGTGACGTTGGTGTGTCTGTTGCCGGAATTCCTGATCGTGTGGAAAAACGTGCCGTTTTATTTTGGCGGAACCAGCCTGCTGATTATCGTAGTGGTTACGATGGATTTCATGTCTCAAGTGCAGGCTTACGCCATGAGCCACCAGTACGAGAGTTTGCTTAAGAAGGCTAATTTCAAGGGCGGCGGGATGTTCCCGACACGCTAGATATCATCGATGGCGAAAGAAGAAACTATAGAGATGCAGGGGGTGATTGAAGAAACCCTTCCCAATGCAACGTTTCGGGTCAAACTGGAAAATGGCCATGTGGTACTCGGCCACATATCAGGCAAGATGCGGATGCACTACATCCGCATACTGCCTGGCGACAAGGTGACGGTTGATGTGTCGCCTTACGATTTGACGCGTTGCCGCATTACGTTCCGCGCGAAGTGAACTGAAAGCAAGGGAGTTTGAAATGAAAGTACGGGCATCAGTCAAGAAAGTTTGTCGCAACTGCAAGGTCATACGCCGCAAAGGTGTGGTGCGGGTGATTTGCAAGGATCCGCGCCATAAACAGCGCCAGGGATAAGCGGCAGCTTTGCATTTACTCAAAGAAATTAAAGAGTTATAATTTTAGGTTTTCGAATTTTAGTTAGGTTTTTGAGCGCGAGGTAAAGAATATGGCCCGTATCGGTGGAGTAAACATAGCAAATCATCAACACGCGGAAATTGCGTTGACGGCAATTTACGGCGTCGGACGCAGTCGTGCGCGGTTGATATGTGCCGCAGCGGGAATAAATAACACGAAAAAAATCAAGGATTTGTCCGATAGCGATATGGACAAACTTCGTGAGCAAGTGGCAAAAGTAACCACCGAAGGCGATTTGCGTCGCGAAGTCTCGATGAACATCAAGCGCTTGATGGACCTTGGCACCTGGCGCGGTTTGCGCCATCGCCGCGGACTGCCGCTGCGGGGGCAGCGCACCCGAACGAATGCACGTACCCGCAAGGGGCCGCGCAAGGCCGCGATCAAGATGGTCAAGGCAGTTTCGGCCGGCTAAACCTGCCACGGCCCATCATGGCTGGAATTTAGGCAAGTCAGTTAATAGCGGAAAGCATACTAATGGCAAAAGCAAATACCCGGGTTCGCAAGAAAGTCAAAAAGAATGTGGCGGAAGGCATCGCGCACATTCATGCGTCCTTCAACAATACCATCGTGACCATTACCGACCGTCAGGGCAATTCTCTGGCATGGGCTACCTCCGGTTCGAGCGGATTCAAGGGATCGCGTAAATCGACCCCCTTCGCCGCGCAGATCGCCGCGGAGCACGCCGGCAAGCAGGCTCAGGAATGTGGTGTCAAGAATATCGAAATTCGTATTAAGGGGCCCGGCCCGGGCCGGGAATCTGCACTGCGCGCATTGAACGCAGTCGGTTTCAAGATCACCAGCATCGCCGACGTCACGCCCGTCCCGCATAACGGATGCCGCGCGCCGAAACGGCGTCGCATCTAAGGAGAACAGGCTGTGGCAAGAAATCTAGACCCAAAATGCCGCCAGTGCCGCCGTGAGGGTGAGAAATTGTTTCTCAAGGGCGACAAGTGCTTCACTGACAAGTGTGCTATCGAGCGCCGCAATTACCCGCCCGGACAGCACGGACAGAAGAATTCACGACTGTCCGGCTACGGTGTACAGTTGCGCGAAAAGCAGAAATTGCGGCGTATATATGGCCTGCTTGAGCGCCAGTTTCGCAACACCTACCATCGCGCCGATCAGCAGAAAGGTGTTACGGGCGAGACCCTGCTGCAGATGCTGGAGTCGCGGCTCGATAATGTCACCTATAAGATGGGTTTTGGGGCGTCACGCTCGGAAGCCCGTCAGATCGTTAGGCACAATGGGATTTTGGTGAACGGCAAACGGGTCAATATCCCGTCTTACCAGTTGCGCCCGGGCGACGTGGTTGAAGTCGCGGCCAAGGCCAAGGAACACTTGCGCATCAAGGCAGCATTTGAAGCAACCTCTGGTCGCGGTTTTCCGGAATGGCTCGAAGTTGACGCAACCGCGCTCAAAGGCACTTTCAAGAGCTTGCCCCAACGCTCCGAACTGCCCTCCACCATCAATGAATCGCTGGTGGTCGAACTTTATTCGAAGTAATTGCCAGAGGATCAGGCCATGTCAAGCAACACTTTTCTAAAGCCGCGTATTATCGATGTGCAGAACATTTCACCGTTCCACGCCAAAGTGACGATGGAGCCGTTCGAGCGCGGCTATGGGCATACGCTCGGGAACTCGTTGCGTCGTGTATTGTTGTCCTCCATGCCCGGCTTTGCTCCGACGGAAGTCAGTATGAGCGGAGTCCTGCACGAATATTCGACGATCGATGGCGTGCAGGAAGATGTCGTCGATATCCTTCTGAATCTCAAGGGCATTGTACTCAAGCTGCACAATCGTGAAGAAGTAACATTATCGCTCAAAAAACAGGGCGAAGGTGTGGTCACTGCCGGTGATATTGAACCCATGCACGACGTTGAGATCCTCAATCCGGACCACGTCATTGCGCATCTGACTGCCGGCGGTAAGCTGGACCTGCAGATCAAGATCGAGCAGGGCCGTGGTTACGTCCCCGCCGCCGTGCGTACCAGTCTGGGTGATCAGGTGGACCTCGCGCCCACCCGCGCGGTGGGTAGCATTCCATTGGACGCATCATTCAGTCCGGTGCGTCGCGTCAGCTATCAGGTGGACTCGGCACGTGTCGAGCAACGTACCGACCTCGACAAGCTGATTGTCGACATTGAAACCAATGGCGCCATTGAGCCTGAAGAAGCCATACGCTATGCAGCGCGCATACTGGTCGATCAGCTGGTGGTATTCGCCGACCTTAAAGGCACCCCGGCGCAGATCGAACTGCCCAGGGCCCAGCAGATTGATCCGATACTTCTGCGCCCGGTCGATGACCTTGAGCTCACCGTGCGTTCCGCCAATTGCCTGAAAGCGGAAAACATCTATTACATCGGCGACCTTATACAGCGTACGGAATCGGAACTGTTGAAGACGCCGAACCTGGGCCGTAAGTCCCTTAATGAAATCAAGGAAGTACTCGCTTCGCGCGGTCTTACTTTGGGTATGCGCCTAGAGAACTGGCCGCCGGTCGGTCTGGAAAAGGTCTAAAAGGTAATCATCATGCGTCACCGTCTTGGCTTAAGAAAACTCAATCGTACCAGCAGCCATCGTCTCGCGATGCTGCGCAATATGACCGTGTCGCTGCTGCGCCATGAGGTCATCAAAACCACCCTGCCGAAGGCGAAAGAACTCAGGCGTGTCGTTGAACCCATGATTACGCTCGGCAAGTCTCCGTCTCTCGCCAATCGCCGCCTGGCCTTTGATCGTCTGCGTGATCGGGACATGGTGACCAAACTTTTTGGAGACCTCGGTACCCGGTTTGCCAAACGCAATGGTGGCTATCTGCGCATATTAAAATATGGCTTTCGTAAGGGCGACAATGCGCCCATGGCTCTGGTCGAACTCTTGGATCGCCCTGAAGGCGAAGAAGACGCAAAACAAGAAGCGCCTTCCAAGGCGGCATAAGAAAAAGAGGTTGCACTTGAAAAGCCGGCGCCCGCCGGCTTTTTTATTGGTGCGCAATTAACGAGGCGGACAACGTTTGCGCTAGTCTGTGTGACGCATGCGCCGGGCCAGAGTCAATTCAGGATTAAAATTCAGGCATGCTAAACGAGCTCGAATTGACGGGGCGAGCTGCCACACACGTTGTGCTGTGCGACGACTTGGGCGCGGCGCTTCATCGTGAAGTGATACTTCCCTATCTTGAGCTGAGGGACGCAGCCTGGGTAGATGGCATTGAGCTGCAGATCGTCAGCGGATACCGGGGGTTCGACGCACAACTTCGCATATGGAACATGAAGTATCGCGGTGAGCGCCCGATTTATGACGAGTGCGGCCAGGTTCGTGTCCATGCGAGCCTGGACCAGGCGCAGCTGGTCGCCGCCATACTGTGCTGGAGCGCATTGCCGGGTGCAAGCCGTCATCACTGGGGCACGGACATAGACGTGATCGACCGTGCCGCCATTGCGGAAAATTACCGCTACCAGTTGTTGCCGGAAGAATTCGCGCCGTGTGGCGTTTTCAGCAGGCTCAATTCGTGGCTGAC
This sequence comes from Betaproteobacteria bacterium, assembly GCA_947476215.1. Lineage (GTDB taxonomy): Bacteria > Pseudomonadota > Gammaproteobacteria > Burkholderiales > SG8-41 > PALSA-1004. The sequence goes on along the minus strand of CANJQI010000265.1, from coordinate 1,249 downwards.
GGAGAATATGGCGCGCTTTGACTTTTTTCGGCCGTATGCCCGCTATCAAGGCGGTGTGCATCGCGAGCCATGGCATTTGAGCTATGCACCGATATCCAGCGCGGCTCTCAGGCTTTCCACACCGGAACTGATAGCCATAACGGTGCGCGATCATGAAGTCCAGGGCAAGGACTACCTGCTTGCGCGCATGCCGGAGATTTATCGCCGTTATATAGAGAACATTTCCCCGTTACCGCCCAAGCGTGGGCAGGATATCGGACCGTGAAAGGATCAGTCATAAGACTCAAATGACAGGTGTCACACTGGCATTTGCTTAAGTGGCATTGAATGGAACGCTGGCATCAGTCTTGCCTTCGGCGTAAGCCTGTTGTAAGCTCACGCACATACCATGGAAAAAGATATGCCGCCCGGAATTCGGGGCGGCTGCACACTTTTATTAGCCCCTACGGAGATACAGTAATTATGCAAGCAAAAAATATAACTTGGATGCGGTTGGCTGGCCTGGCGCTGGCTGCGCTTTTGGTATTGGGGCAGGCTGGATGCGGAGACCTCTACGGCCACGAGGAGTTTGAGAAGCTGGTGAAGAATAAATCGGAAGACGACGTCGTAAAGGCGCTGGGAAAACCCTCATCGGTCGACAACTCGAATCCGGCGCGTGTGGTTTGGTCATACAAGGGGATGACTTACGATATCGATAATCACAATAACCGTGATGCAGTGGTCAATCTGGTAATGAGCTCCACCAGTGGCGGCAAGTTGCAGGTTTCCGAAGTCGAGTATGCGCGTTGACCGCGATAGGGCGGCATAGTCAGTAGCAGACTGCATGATTGGAATGAAAGAAAAGCCGGGACTAGGTCTCGGCTTTTTTTTGTGGCGGCCACGATGGAGCCGCATACAGGGGGCGTGATTGCAAGAATATCCATGGAATCCGATATCGCCGCCGCGACCGTCTTCAGGCATACATCAAGCACGCCTGTAAATGAATGGTTTCTGCCGCTCATTTTCGCGATTCCGATGCTTGCAGGTTGCGGCGTTGAGACTGCCACCACCGCGGCGACCGGCGCCGTAATCAAAAAGCAGGAACTTGAACAAGCACAGATGACGCAAGCGGATGTGCGGAAAAAACTCGACCAGGCCATGCAGAAAATGCCGCAGCGACCTGAAAATGACGGTGACAAGTAGACAGTAAGAAAACATTGTGTCTCAAATGCAAGTTTCCGATCGTGCGCATCCCGACGATTGCTTTGTC
>CANJQI010000264.1 GCA_947476215.1 Betaproteobacteria bacterium | reverse complement strand
GGCCTCGGATCACTGAAGCCGAACAGAACTCCTTCGACGCCACTTGCCGCAAGCTCTATAAGTTCATAAACTCAACAGCTAAAATCGCTCGGCAGGGGGAAAACCACCCATAAATTCCGCCGACGAGGCGAACATATAGAAGCGGTTCTGCACGCTTTCCACATAAGGATAGTTGGTGATCAACGGACGCTCGCGGTCGCCGGTGCCTATCGTCAGATAGACCTTGCCGTTGCTGGGCAGCACGGCGGGTGCAAACAGGAACTTGCGATTGCCACCTGAGGTGCGCGCGATCTTGGTAATCGTCCAGTCCGCCGGCGCGCGCGCCGCGCGTGTCGCCGGGTCAACAAAATCAATCCGGTACAGGTTTCCACCAACATCGGAGACATAGGCATGTTGGGCGTAGCCGGTAAACGACCGATCAACCAACGCGATATCGGCGGCCACACTGCGGTCTATGGTGCCGGTACCCCCGGTGCCGAAGGTCTTGATGATCGCCCCCGTGCTGGCATTGAGCACGTACACATTCCTGCCCTTGGGGCTGCTGCAGGTGGTCGTGGCGGCGTCGTTATCCTCGCAACTATCGTAACCGCCGCCGACTATCACCACCGGATCAGCGCCGCTGCTGTACCCCAGGATCTTGGCCGCCAAAGGCGTGGACCAGGTTTGGCCTATGCCGCTGAATCCGGTGGTGCAACCCGTGTCGTCGCTGGCGCTGTTGACCGGACACCCGGCGCGCCACAACATGCGCGGATTGGACGGATCGCTGACATTGAAACCGTAGAGCATGCGCCCGCCGCGGCGCATGCTGGGGAATATCCACGCCGTGTTGGAGGTGTTGTCAGAGTTGAAAGTCTGATAGGCGCCCGCGGTACCGTCGAAGAAGTAGTCACGTGCCATATGGCTGGGGTCGGTGGAATTCGGATATTTGATCAATGGCAGGTTGTCACGCATGCGTTTCAGCTTTTGATGATGCTCAGGCGCCACGAATGCCCACAATTCCTTGCCGTCGCTGCCGCGCACGGCGCGAAACGTCGCATCGTTGGATCCATAGAACAACACCACGCCTGTGCTGCCGCCGTAGTTCAACGGCAATGGCCGCGAATGCGCCACGTCGCCATGAACGTCGGGGCGCACGTCCGTGGTGGAACCATTCTGGTTCAGGTCGGTTTGATCGCTGGAAAAGTCCTCGCCGCGGGCAAAATTGATGATGCGGTCGCGCTCCGTGTTGTCAGCAGCCAACAGCGCGTCCGGATCGGCGATATTCGTGCTGCTAAGAGCGTGCAACGCGGTGGTCCCGGTATTGCAGGTAACGAGCGAGTTGTTGAATGTCGTGCTGGTGTTATCGTTCTTGCAAGTGAGCATGGCTCTGTTCACGGACGCAGGCGACGGCGTAGTGGTGGCGTCGGCGTATGGCGGATTGTTGCCACGCCGCAGAACGTCGGCGACCGCGCCCTTCTCGACCTGCGCGCCATCCCGTGCAGGGCGCCTTGTCGGCGGTTGGATTGCGCTGCGCCGCAAATTTGATCGCGGGGTTGATGTTGCGGCGCGCATTTGCGTCCATCAACCATGCCGCGATGGTTGAGTTCTGGGATACCACCTCCAAAGTCAGTTTGACGGCGGCCTACCTGGGCCGTGAACTTGGTGTGGCCAGCATTAACGACGCGCACACATTCGCGTTGTTCAGGGACTGCGGTGCGCCGTTGCTCATGCAAAAGTTTCCCGACTATTGGGGCACCATGAGATCCGCGGGGATGGATGATGCGCAAGACATGGCGGATATGGAATGCGCCAACTACGGCACTCATCACGCCTCGGTAGGCGCGACGTTGGCCATGAGCTGGCATTTGCCCGCCGAGATCGGGCAATCCATCCAGATGCATCATGAAAATCGGGAATTGTCGCAAAGTACAAATACTCCGAACGACAAACCGGCCATTCTGGTGTCGCTTGGAATTCTCGCGGATGGCATTTTAAGAAATTACCGCGACATCCCCACCTCCGATCATCTGGATCGTGAATCGGAACTTGCCTACAAAACGCTGTGCGTAACCCACGAGGATCTTGATCCACTGCAGAGCGATATCAAACGTATTCTGAGCGGGGAGTGACATCGGGCAGTTCCGTTTCACGAAAATATCAGTGCGCATGAATGATCAAATGATACAGAATGGCTCTACAACCTCCGAAACCGCCCAAGCTGCCCGATTTCAGAATGAAGATCAATGCAGAAAGTGGCTAGCCGGAATCCCGTCCAATGCTTCCGGCAGCACGCTCGAAACAATAGGCGTAGAACTCAGACAATTCGTCGAGTCAGAGATCGCGCCGGCGACGCGGCTTGAGACATTGGAAGTTCTACGCCACAAAATCACGCAAATACGCCAAGAGCTTGCCTCCGGCTATTGCGGTAAAGCGCTGCCGCTCGCCCCATCGGAGTATGACCTGTGGCGTACAATTGTCGATATGCGGCTTGCCATGGCCACCGGATACGAAAAGTGCCTGACGAACCCACCGTCGGCGGCACAAAACAGTGCGCAACTGGAAGCGCTGGGCTGCCAGCGCGCGATAGCCCAACTACTACATGCAATTTGCGATTACGCCCGCGCATACACGGGGGTCCCGTCCGAAATCTGGAAGCGCATCCATCACCTCTACCGCCATGCCGAGGCGCGCGGCATCACGGATGTGCTGGCTCACGATTCGAGCTCCGGAACCGCGGCATCGCCGAGTTGCCGCATGACCTATCTGCACACGCTGCTGTTCGCCGCGGCGCAGCCCTATTCCTTGTCGCCGGCACAAATCGAGTACTTCTTTAACCGGCTGGATGCCTGGTCGAATCTGGCCACGCTGCACACGGAGGCACTCGACGGCACTTCCTTGACCGCGCTTGCGGTTGATCTTGATAGTCATGACGGGATGAAGTTGTTGCGCCATCTACCGGCAGGGCCATCCCTTCGGCACATCGGAACACAGCGTCTCGGTGAAACACTCAAGTCACTGATGCTCACACTCAGGCAAGGCGGGGACGCGGCAGCGCTCGGCATCAATACAAGTATTGCAAAACCGGCGCTCGAACGACTCCTGACCAACCTCTACATCCAATGGTGCAGTGCGGGCACGGGAAGAACCAGCGCGCGTTCGTTGTCGTCTTCGAAAGCCATGGTTACCGTGACTATACCGGCCATGCACTTTTATATCAGCGGGCTTGCATTCCGGCAACCGGGCCTGGGTGCGACACGAGAGGAAGAAGAAGACCTGCAGGTATTCGGTCACATCACTCAGCGCACGATGCAGAAACTCGTATCGCAACGTAGCTCGGCATTTGAACCGTGGAGCATAGGCAACGAAAGCTCCGGCGGTTTGTTCATGCTATGCCGACAACCCGATTTTCACACCCGCATCGCTCACGGCCAGTTGCTGGGCTTGATGAAGCGCAGCGACAAACCCATTGAACTGGTGACCGTGCAGAGACTGCTGCAACGTGAAACCGGTGAACTCGAAGTGGGTGTACGCCACATCGAAGGAATTCCGCTCTCGGTCGCCGTGCGCGTCTCGGCACCAGGACGGCCTGCGGCCGGGGCTAACACCGATTCGGGCGCCAAATACGAGCGGGCGCTGCTCTTACCCGCGATTTCGGAGAAATCGCTGCCAGCCAGACTGTTGCTTGAACCGGGTTGGTACAGCCCTGGATCCCGGCGCGAACTCTACGCCAGCGAAAAAACCACGGTGCAACTCAAGAAACTCATGGACCATGGGCCGAATTTCGAGCAGGCGAGCTTCATCACGCTATAGTTGCCGGCTTGCCCCAGACACCGGAAAAGAAACACTCAGCCAGTGGTTTACGCCTACGCGGTGCAAGTTCCTTAACTTTGACATCGTCGGGCAGCACAGCAGCATCCGCCTGGTAACCGATCGCGATCATCGCCATCGGCGTATATTCCACGGGTATGGCAAACGTCTCGCGCGCCTTGGCCGCATCGAACCCACCCATCTGGTGCGTCACCAATCCGAGAGCGGCCGCCTGTGCGCACAAGCTCATTGTCGCCATCCCGGTATCGTATTGCGCAAAGCGATTGGGCTTGCCGTTATGGCCAAAGACTGTGCCGGCGCACGAAAGCATCAACACCGGTACGTTAACGACCCATTTGCGGTTGTTCCCGGAAATGCAATCGAATGCGCGCTGCCATCCGGCAGGGTCGGTGCTTTTGTCCAAAACCAGAAACCGCCATGGCTCGTCGCCATTGCACGACGGCGCCCAGCGTGCGGCTTCGAACAGCGCGGTCAGCTTTTCGCGGGTAACCGGTTGGGCACCGTCAAATGCACGCGGACTCCAGCGTCGCGCGAGCAAATCATGTATGGTAACGCTGGTGTGCGCTTTTTTTTCAAGCATATATCGAACTCCTTATCGTAGTCAGGTCATCCGGTTGTTGCGCAGGGGAGGCGGCACCGTAGTACCGTAGGGCGGAAAAGCGCAGCGCCTTCCGCCGCACGATTTTTCGGTGCGGCCTTTCACCATAAACAGCATCGCGTATCATATGCCACCCAATCCCCCCGGCGGCCGCATCCGCATCTGCACGTGCGAACGGACGTCAAATGGGCAGCAATCCGGCACATGCGATCCTGATCGCTTTTCATCGAGCCGTAGTGGTGGCGTCGCCCGGCGGCCGTCGCGCATATCGTGATCGTCGCCTGGAATCGCATGCGGCGAAAGACGCTGCGCTTTTCCGCCCTACGATGATCGAGATGCGTGTATGCCCGTGCCAGTAGGGACAAGGGGACCCGCTGCCGGCACGATGACGCGGAGGTCTACCTTTAGACGGGAACCATGTGCAATCGCAGCGTCGTTGTCACGCAATTGACGCAGCAAAAAAACCCCGCCGCAGCGGGGTTTTTGTTAGGGCAGTTAATCAAATCAGACGGCGCGCTGCCTGCGACGCACGATAAATCCTATCAGTCCCAGACCGGCGAGCAACATCGCGTAGGTTTCGGGTTCTGGAATGAGCGCAACTCCAGTCGAGTACAGGGTCGCACCGGAAGAAGCAGAAGCCAAGTCGGCGGCGAAAATGATCGTGTCCAAGCCGGTCGTGCCCGCATCAAACACATAGAAGGCAGTACCGCCACCCTTGCCATCATAATCAGGAACCGCATTCTTGAAACGATCAGCACCACCGCCGAAGTGAATCCCGATGACGGTCGTGCCGTACAGCAGCGAAGTAAAATCAGCGGGCTGATTATTGGTATCGGCAATTTTCTGAATGACAGGGAACGGGCCCGCCCCCAGACCCATCGCCGTCAAGCCCGCTTTTTCATCGGCGTCGGCCGGCCCCGGAGCGCCGGTATTGAGCAAGTTGCCATCCCAAAAGCCCGAGCAGGCAGAAACCGTACCGTTGGTGATATCCAAAAAACTGCAGGTCACATTGGTTAGAAATGTGGGGGAGGTGGCGCCAAAGGCCATGCCTGGCAAACATAGGACACCGACAAAGAAAGAGGCGGAAAATCTTACAGAACAACGGGAGAAAGTGGGCATAGTAACCTCCGACGTTGAATTGAATAATAAGTAGATCGGGACCCGAGACTGACGACCTTCCCAGACGCGTGACTTATTACACACTCCATACTACATCTCCGCAATAGCCCGTACGG
>CANJQI010000263.1 GCA_947476215.1 Betaproteobacteria bacterium | reverse complement strand
TGAACGATCAAATCCGGCGATCAGGGCACAGCTTCGGGTCCAAACCGAACTGCACTCTGCGCAGAGCTTTTTTAATACGGCTGAACGACAGGGTTTGGTCGCGGCCGATTCGAATCCCGGATTCCTGATTCAGAGCACGTAACCCGAGACTGTTCACCCGGGATACCACCTGAACTGGCGTGTGCGGCAATACTCCGCTCACCATCGAGAACCACGACAATCACGGGTGTAATTATGCAGACTTTTGCGAATTTACGGAAGCGGAATGAATGACACACCGACCAAGAGCGCCTCAGCTCACGACAGCGAGAAACGTGACTCCATTTCTATGTGTTCAAGTCTGTCGAAAATACGCGCCGCGGCAGCCTCATCGTTCCCGGCGGCAAGCAGCATGAACTTGGCACGCAACTCATCGCGCGTGTAGGGATTTGCCGGCATGCCTTTGAATACCTCGCAGTCGCGCGTGTATTCGCTGCCGTTGATAAGCCTGACCGTGACCCGCGTCGTGTGCGCGGAAATCCCTTTCACGTCAAGCGCGCGAATTTCGACTTTGCGGCACGCCGCACGTATCGCCGGATCCGCAAGCGCGCCGGCATCGAAGGATCGTGGATCTTCAGGATTGCGAAACAGCGCGAGCGCGACGCAAAACGGCACGCTGTGCTGGCCCTGCATGATGTCGCCAGGCTCTTTGTTGCCATGATGACTGAGATTGTGATGGCTGTGTGACTCTTCAACCCGCGCCACCACCACGCGGTCCACGCCCGCACCACTAAATTTGTGCCCGGCCATCAGTTCGCGCAACGCCTGCACCGGGGTATGTGCATTCTTGTGGCACGGATAACGCTTCATGCAGATGTGCAGCGTCTCCCACTGCTCTCCCAACCCTTGGGTCAATAGGGCGGCCTCGCTGCCGCTGCGGCAATAGGCGTCGAGAAATCCAAACTTGCCTTCCAATACAGTTTCCGGTCCCTCGTAGCCCTTGCCGGCGAGTCTCGCCGCGACGATGCCGGACTCGGCTGCGCGCCCCAGGTGCAGACGCTTCACCATCACCCCCTGACTGGCCTTGGTGCACGCCGTCAGGCCCGAACTCAACGAGCCGGCAATGCCAATGGCATGTACAAGCTGATCGGAATTCAGTCCAAATATCCTGCCTGCCGCGACCGCAGCCCCGAAACAGCCCGTCAGCGAGGGTTGGTGAAATCCAAGCGCTTCGGGTTTGTAGTGCGTTGCCATGCCGATCCGGAACATTACTTCGCAGCCGGCGACGAACGCGGTAATCGCGGCCTGGCCACCCGCGCCGGTTTCCTCGCACGCCGCCAATATCGTCGGAAACAGCGTTGCACCCGGATGCGCGCCTATGCTGGGCTCGCTGACCGTATCGATTTCGTATGCATGAGCGAGCACGCCATTGGCCATGGCGGCATACGGTGCATTGATGCGCAGCTCCGGCATGCCGACTACCGAACAGGGGCCGGTGCCGCCATAAACGCGCGCATAGTCCTTGATCATGCCACCCCACGGCAATTGTGCGCCCAGCATTACCGCGCCCGCCGTATCGATGATGCAGTCCCGCGCGCGCGTAACGACGGCGGCCGGAATGTCCGCGAATTTCAGTGCCGCCGCGAATCTTGCGAGTTCTTGCGATGCTGTCAGCATGGAATGCCACCCGAGTTGTTGAAACAGTCCGATAAACAGAAACTTCCGAATGGAATGGAGTATGCCACAAAGTTTTCGGGTGTAATATTCAGGTAACGGCGTGCGCTCGCGGACGAGCGCACGGTGATTGATATCAATGTTGGCTGCGGACCGGAGGCAAAATGTTGTCGCAACGATTGACAGTCTCTTCACTGCTACTCTGCATGAGCCAGGTCGCCGGCATCGCGCAGGGGCAAAACTATCCCACCAAGCCGATACGCATTGTCACCTCCGAGGTCGGCGGCGGCAACGATTTCGCGGCGCGACTGATTGCACCAGGGTTGAGCGCCAGCCTGAACCAGCAGATCGTCATCGATAACCGGGGCGGTGCAAGCGGCATGATAGCCGGCGACGCCGTCGTCAAGGCAGCCCCCGACGGCTACACGTTGCTGCTGTATAGCGGCACCATCTGGCTGGTTCCGCTGCTGCAAACCTCACCCCTGGACCCAGCGAAGGATTTTCTGCCCATTACGCTGGCAGTCAGTTCACCGACCATACTGGTCGTGCATCCATCGCTGCCCGTAAAATCGGTCCGCGATCTGATCGGTCTTGCAAAAGCCAAACCCGGAGAACTGAACTACGCATCGGTCGGAACCGCCTCGGGTTCCCATCTGTCAGCCGAGTTGTTCAGAACCATGGCAGGCATCAACATTACGCGGATTCAGTACAAGGGCAGTGCGCCGGCACTCAATGATTTGCTGGGTGGCCACACTCAATTAACATTCGGCACCGCCGGTTCGACAGCCCCCCATGCGCGTTCGGGACGCTTGAAAGCGTTGGCCGTCAGTACCGCGCAACCTTCCGAAGTCTTCCCGGGTCTGCCCACCATCGCGGGATCCGGTGTGCCGGGATACGAGTTCCGGAACACCTACAGCGTGTTCGCGCCGCTGGGCACGCCGTCTACAGTGGTCAATCTGCTCCACCAGAACATCGTCCAGGTGCTCAAAAGACCCGACATCAAGGAGAAGTTCCTCAAGTCCGGTGTTGAGATTGTCGCAAGCACGCCCGAACAACTGGCATCCGCAATCAAAGCGGACATTTCGAGCATGGGCAAAGTCATACGCGAGGCCGGCATACGCGCTGACTGATCGCTTTTTGAATCGATGATAATTTCAGCATACACAATCTGGACCCCGGCCTGCGCCGGGGTGATGCAGTGCCGTCATTCCGGTGCAAACCGGAATCCAGCCGGACGCCGAAACATTTAAAACATGTTTTGTTGATACGTGGCGCTCGACATCACTACAAACAGAATTTTCTGTTCGTTGCTACTGCGCCTGAAATCCTCCGGCCTTCAGTAATTTTCCTGAAGTGTTCATGTCGTTCCTGGCGAATGCCGCGAACTCTTCCGGCGTGCTGCCGACGGCTTCCAGCCCCGCATTCAGCAGCGGTTGTTTCGCCTCGGTCGAGCGTATTGCACGCACGGTTTCCTGATTCAGGACATTGATGATGGCGGCTGGCGTTCTTGCCGGCGCGCTCAGACCGTACACCGCATCCGCCTCAAAGCCCGGAAAACCCGATGATGCTACGGTAGGCAGTCCGGGGAAGATGGATGAAGGTTGCGCGCTGGCTACGGCGATGGCGCGCACCCTGCCCGACTGGATGTGCGGCGCAGCGGTGCTGGCGGGTGAAAACGCGAGATGAACTTCGCCGGCCATCAGACTGACGATCGCCAGCGCAGTGCCTTTATACGGGATACGCACGAGCTTGATCCCGGCCATGGAATTCAGGAGTTCTCCGGCAATATGATTCTGCGAACCTGCGGCGCCCGTAGCATAGTTCAGCGTTCCCGGTTGCGCCCTGGCCAAAGCCACCAGTTCCTTCACAGACCTGACCGGCAATGAAGGATGCACAACCAGTACATTGGGGCCGCGGGTCGCGAGTGTGATGGGAGCGAAATCCTTAATCGGATCAAAGGGAACCTTGCTTTCCAGAAACGGCGCCAGCCACAACGCGCTGCCGTGAAAATGCAGCGTATGGCCATCCGGCGGCGACTTTGCAACGAAGTCACCGGCAATGACCCCGCTGGGCCGGCTGTCGACGACAACTTGCTGGCCCAGACTGGCCGTAAGTCCCTGCGCGATGATGCGCGCCACAAAATCAGTACCGCCGCCCACGCCCGTCATGACGATGCGCACAGGTTTACCGGGAAAGTTCTGCCCAACAACCGGGCCAGCGGTGAGGATTAGTAGCCAGACAGGGCACAGCCCGTACACTGCAATGCGTGGTAACAGCATAATGGCACACCGCCTTTCTGAGTTAACATGCAAACTGTTTTGCGTTGAAGGCCAGCTCAAAGATTGCACAATATAGCAAACGGCAATACGCAAGAACAGCAGACTATCAATTTCATCGACGAAGGGAGCAATAATCATGGCGGAAAACAGCGTTGTATTGGTAGGCGTCGGCGACGTGGGTCCGGTTTTCGGACCGGTCGAACCCTTGAGCAGCCTGGTACGGCCTGCACTCGCCGCTGCCGACATACGATTCGGAAACTGCGAGCGCGTTTTTTCGGATCTGGGCACGCTCAACCATCAGGGCGGATCGGAACACGCGCGGGTCAAGCCGCACATGGCGTCCATATTCACCGACTGCGGGTTCGATGTGCTGTCGGTGGCCAACAACCATGCGATGGATTGGGGCCCCGACGCGCTGATGGATACCATCGCACTGCTGCGCAAGAAGGGCATACAGACCGTGGGCGCGGGCCGAAATATAGAGGAAGCGCGCCAGCCCGCCATCATCGAACGCAACGGCGTAAAGATCGCTTTTCTCGCCTACTGCTCAGTCTTGCACGAAGGCTATGAAGCCACCAAGGACAAGGTGGGCATCGCGCCATTGCGCGCCCGCACCTACTACGAACCGATTTCCTATCCGGCCGGCCTGCCGCCCAAGGTAGTCACCGTGCCTTATGAAAACGACATGGAGGCCATGGTCAATGACATTAAGGCCGCGAAAAAAGCAGCCGATGTGGTGGTGGTATCCAACCACTGGGGCGTGCAGATGATACCGCGCCTGATCGCGGACTATCAAACCATCGCCGCGGAAGCGACGTTCAAGGCGGGCGCTGATCTGATACTCGGGCACCACGCACACATACCCAAGGCCATCGGTGTGCATGACGGCAAGGTCTGCTTCTACAGCCTCAGCAACTTTATCGTCTCCTCGCCGCCCACGGCCAAAGGCGAATTTGCGCGCCGCTACGGCATTTCGCGGGATCCAGCCTACCCGAAGATGGACTATGGCGTGGACGCCAAACACACGCTTATCGCAAAAGCAGTATTGACACGCCAAGGCGTGAAAAAGGCTTCATTTCTGCCGGTACTGATAGACACCGAATTGCGTCCCGAAGTCCTGCGTCACGGCGACCCACGCTTTGACGACAATCTGAAATATATGGACTGGGCGTCCGAATGGTTCGACCACAAGTTTACGGTCGAGGGCGACGAAGTCGTTATTACCGGAAAGTAACCGCAGGCACGGATAGTGCGCGGCGCGGTCGGCCGCGCACTATCCTTATTCCGCGCGAATACCAACTTCCCGGATCAACTTGCCCATGCTGGTCATTTCGGCCTTGATGGCCGCGGCAAATTCCTCGGACGTGCTGCCGACTGTTTCTATACCGGTGCTGAAAAACCGCGATTTCGCATCCGGCAGACTCAGGAACCGCACAAATTCCTGATTCAAGCGGCTGATGACGGGCAGCGCGGTTCTGGCCGGTGCGAATATTCCGTACATCGAGATCGACTCGAATCCCGGCAATCCCGAAGCGGAAACCGTAGCAAGTCCGGGCGCCAGCGGCGACGGTTGCGCGGAAGTAACGGCCAGGGCATTCAGTTTTCCGGCCTTGACGTGGGCCATCACCGACCCCGACGGTGCAAACATCATCTCGACCTGACCGGCGATGACATCGATGAGCGCAGGCGAAGTGCCCTTGTAAGGCACGCGCACGATCTTCAGTCCGGCCATGGCGTTGAATAATTCTGCAGCAAGATGCGATGCGGTTGCCGCGCCGCTGGTCGCGTAGTTATAGCCACCCGG
>CANJQI010000262.1 GCA_947476215.1 Betaproteobacteria bacterium | reverse complement strand
TCATCGACTTGTAACGCTCCAGCATGGCCGGAACCTGTTCGCTCTGATCCGGATGGATCATCAGGATGATTTCATAGTGACGCATTGATACTCCTTGTGGATGACCCGTACGGGTCGGTAAAGCCGCCCCCGGCGTCTATTCGGGGTGCGGCAAGGCGAAGCCCATGATTATATGCCAGACCCACTGCATTTCCAGAAGACCTCGGTGCCCATGAAAAAAGCCCGCCGAAGCGGGCCTTTGAAGCTACGGCCGGGTCGGGTGGCCGTCATCCGCAGAGACTTCTCTAGTCGTGGGCGTATATGTCCACATCCTTCGTCTCGCGGATGAACAGCATGCCAATCACAAAAGTGCCGGCTGCCACTGCGACCGGATACCACAACCCGTAAAAAATATCGCCGGTAGCAGCCACCATGGCAAATGCGGTCGTCGGAAGCAAGCCCCCAAACCAGCCGTTTCCGATGTGATAGGGCAAACTCATCGACGTGTAGCGGATGCGTGTCGGGAACAGTTCGACCAGCATCGCTGCGATGGGCCCGTACACCATCGTCACCAAGATAACCAGGAACACCAGTATCAACAGCACCATCCCCTTGTTCATCTTGTCGGGATCGGCGGCCACCGTTAGGTTGGCCGCTTTGGTCGCTTCGCTCAGCCCCTTGCGGAATTCCGCAATCGCCTTCGCGCTATCGGGCGAAAAGCCGTTGCGCATTTCATTGAGCGTTCCTGCCGGGGCGGTCATCACTTTGTCACCGACCGACACAGTGGCGACGGTTCCAGCAGGTGCATCCTTGTTGTCATAAGGCACGTACGACTGCGTCATCGCACGCTTCGCAATGTCGCATGAACTGGTGAAATCGATATCCCGCGCAATCGGGTTGCCCTGGAACGAGCACTCTTTCGGATCGGCCGTTATCGTCACTTTCGTGGCCTGCTGCGCAGCGACCAACGCCGGGTTGGCGTTCTTCAGCAGCATCGGGAACACCGTGAAATATGTCAGCGCGGCTATCAGGCAGCCCGCCATAATGATCGGCTTGCGGCCGATCTTGTCCGACAGCATTCCGAAAACAATGAAGAAGGGGGTTCCGATCAGCAGCGAACCGGCAATGAACAGGTTGGCTGTTGTATTGTCGACTTTGGCGATCGTCGTCATGAAGAACAGCGCATAGAACTGTCCCGTGTACCAGACAACTGCCTGACCGGCGGTAAGGCCGACCAAGGCAAGAATCACGATCTTTAGGTTCTTCCATTGCCCGAACGATTCCGTCAACGGCGCTTTCGATGTCTTGCCCTCGCTCTTCATCCGCTGAAACGCGGGCGACTCGTTCAAGCTAAGCCGTATCCATACCGAAACTGCCAGCAACAAGATCGACACCAGGAAGGGGATACGCCAGCCCCAGTCGGCAAAATCTTTTTCTCCGACAAAATTGCGAACACCAAGAATCACCAGCAGGGATAGGAACAAGCCCAGTGTCGCGGTCGTCTGAATCCAGGCTGTATATGCGCCACGCTTGCCGTGCGGCGCGTGCTCTGCCACATAGGTCGCCGCGCCGCCATACTCACCACCCAACGCCAGTCCTTGCAACATGCGCAACGCGATCAGGATGACCGGGGCGGCCATGCCAATATTCGCATAGCTGGGCAATAGGCCCACAATGAAAGTCGACGCGCCCATGATCATGATAGTGACCAAAAACGTGTACTTACGGCCGATCATGTCACCCAGACGGCCGAAAAATATCGCGCCAAAAGGTCGAACCAGAAAGCCGGCGGCAAAAGCCATCAGCGCGAAAATATAGGCTGAGGTAGCGTCAAGCCCCGAAAAGAACTGCTTGGCGATGATCGCCGCCAGTGAACCGTACAAATAGAAGTCATACCACTCAAACACCGTACCGAGTGATGAGGCGAAGATCACCTTCTTCTCTTCGCTGGTCATCGGGGTCTTCGAAGCCTCGGGTGAGGCGCCGGCTGCAATTGTCGACATGTTGTTGTCTCCTGGTTCCGCTTAACTGATTGAGTGCGACGGGCAAACACAGCACCATCGCCCCCGCGTCCCACACCAAGCCACCTGGTCATCCCCGCATGCGGAAAATCCGCATGTAAGTGCACGCCATGAGCAAGTCGCAGGCTATGAAGAAATGCTTACGCCTGACTGACTTTCCAACGGATCGCCAAAGCGTTCAGCGGCATGGCACTCGCTGGATGCCAGTCTACGTCTCCTTCTGATTTGGATATCGCACATATTCGACCAGGCGCTGCGACCTCGCGTCCGGCTTGGGCGTCACAAGGCTGACCAACACGATCACTATAAAACCCAGCAACACACCGAATAATCCAGCGGAAATAGGCTGAATTTCCCACCACAGCCGTATCGGCTCGGTGATGCCGAAAACACTTCGCATCCAGGGCTGGGTGACCGCCATGTAATAGGTAGTGGTTGCTAGACCGGCCAACATCCCCAGCGACGCGGCAATTCCGGTGGCACGTTTCCAAAAAATACCCAAAGTCAGCGCCGGGAAAAAAGCGGCAGCGGCAAAGGAAAACGCGGCGGACACCAGAAATACGATGTCCGCCGGCTTCTGGGCTGCCACATAAGCCGCAGCAAGCGCCACCAGCATCAAAAGCATTTTTGACAAAGCGACGCGCCGCGCTGTCGACGCATTCGGGTCGATCATCTTGTAATAGACATCATGACTCAAAGAGTTCGCGATCGTCAGCAGGAGTCCGTCGGCAGTAGACAGCGCGGCAGCCAGTCCGCCCGCAGCCACTAGGCCCGATACCACATAGGGCAGGCCGGCAATTTCCGGTGTCGCCAGGACAACGATGTCGCCACCGATCGACATCTCGTTGAGTTGGAGAATTCCGTCCTTATTCATATCTGCCACCGAAAGCAGCCCGGGGTCCACCTTCGACCAGGCGGCAACCCAGGCTGGCAACTGGTCAAATGGCGTCCCCACCAAATGGGTAAACACCTCGTACTTCACAAGGACCGCCAGCGCCGGGGCGGTGAAGTACAGAAGAAATATGAAAAATAGCGACCAACTCACCGACTCGCGTGCTTCCTGCACGCTCGGCACCGTGTAGTAGCGTACCAAGAGGTGCGGCAACGCCGCGGTGCCAATCATCAGGCAGAAAATCAGCGCCAGAAAGTTTCTGCGCGAAACATCGAAAGCCTGTCGTGCTTCGGCATCGCCCTGCGGATCGCCGGCGAAGGGTGTCGCGTGCGCGGGCATTCCGTTCAAGGCCTGGGCCTTGTTGTCGGCAACCGATTTCGCGACCGCCCATACCTGGACCGCCGCCGAGACCTCATTTGGCAACGCCGCCAGCGACCTTTCGGCACCCGCCAACTCCGACGCATGCGCAGTGTCGGCTTTCAGTTCTTCGATCCGTTGAATGGCGGCAGCCCTGTCGGCGGCAAGCGCGGCCTCAGGGTTCGCCATCTTGCGCTCAAGCGCGACCGAGCGCTCACGGAACAGTTCACGCACCTCCAACTCACCCGGGTCCTTGCTCAGCACTTTCTCCACTGCGCTGAGCTTCTCAAGTTGGTAGCCATACGCGACTTGCGGAATTGGATTGCCGGTCTGTTTCACCGACAACCAGACAACAGGGATCAGGTAGGCGACGATCAGGACGATGTACTGCGCCACCTGGGTCCAGGTCACCGCGCGCATCCCCCCAAGAAAGGAGCACACCAGAATGCCGCCCAAGCCCAAGAAGACCCCGAGCTCAAACGGAACGCCAATCAGCCGCGACGTGATGAGTCCCACCCCGTAAAGCTGCGGGATGACATAGGCGAATGAACACAAAATCGTCGCAATAATGGCAACAACCCGCGGAAGCTTCCCGCCATAACGCTCGCTCAGGAAATCGGGAATAGTGAACTGCCCGAACTTACGAAGATACGGAGCGAGAAACAGGGCGACTAGACAATAACCGCTGGTCCAACCCATGATGAAAGCCAGCCCAGCATAGCCCGTCAGGTAAAGAGTCCCTGCCATTCCGATAAACGAGGCAGCAGACATCCAGTCCGCGCCGGTCGCCATGCCGTTGTATACGGCTGGAACCCGCCGTCCGGCCACATAGTATTCGACAGGATCGCTGGTTCGGCACATGATGCCGATCGCCGCATACAGGCCGGTGGTGCCCAGCAAAAACGTGAAGCCTATCCACTGCCTTGGAAGCCCCATCTGCTCAAGCGCAGCCAGCGCCGCGACAAACAGCACGAAGCTGCAGGTGTACATGGCGTATACCCGGTTCAGTTCACGCTTAAAGGCTGGACCGGTAGCGGCTTCGGCGCCCGCCTTGCTCGGTGATGCGGGCCAGTCCGGGTGCATCAATCAGCCTCCCGTTCACGTTCCTGCGCGGCGTCTAGCCGGCGCATGGCATGCGCGTAAAACCAAACAATCAAGCAGTAGATAGCCGGCGCGCCCTGTGCCCCCATCCAGAAGCTGAACGGCCAGCCAAAGAAGTGAAAGCTCATGTCCCGCGCGAAGTAACTGACGCCGAAAGTAGCCGAGCAGCACAGCAGCAACAGGGCGCTTATGATCCGCAGGTTCTGGCTCCAATAGCCGCGTCGTGAAACGGTTATCTGGCGCATGTCAGGCAGCTTTCGCGTGCAGAAAGCCAATTTCGCGCTCTAATTGATTTGCCACTTTGGGCTCGAAGCCTTTTAGGTGGCGGATGATGGCAATTGTTTCGCTAGGGTTGTGCCGCTCCAGCTGAACGCGCCCGAGCTGGTACCAGCCAAAGGGGCTCATGGGCTGCAGCTCTATGTTCGCCTCGAGCGCAACAACCGCTTCGTCCAGCCGGAGTTGCCGTATCAGCACCAGAGCCAGCCCGTACCAAGCGCGGTCGAGCTTGGGCGCGAGTTCGACGGCCTGTCGGAATGCCGGTTCGGCATCCTCCGCACGGCCTGCCTTGTCCAACAGGAAGCCCAGGTTAAACCAAGCTGAACTATCCGTCGGGTGAGCGTCCGTCAAAGCCTGCAAAGCCATGATGGCGGCTTGATAGTCGCCAAGCTCGCCGAGCAGTTGCGCACGACTGGCCAGTGCGTAAGCGTGAACCGGCGCACGCGACAGCATCGCGTCAAAGCAGCACAGAGCCCGCCTTTGCTGACCGAAAATAAGCAGCGTCTTCGCCTGCAGCCTCAGCAACCACTGCCGCGCTGCACTGCTCATCCGCACTGGACAAGGCCGATTTGCAGGCAGATTCTCACCTTCAGGATCGTCGCCCAAAGCCAAATCGCGGCGAGCAGGCAAAACGCGACCCAGGGCAGATGCGGCGTGCGGACACAGCCGCCGTTGAGCACACCAGCCAGGGCAATGAATGGCTTCCCGACTATGCGGAAAACTTGGTAGCACAGGCCGTGCTCGCGCGCAGAGCCCCCCAATAAGCCCAACATCCACTGGCCCAACAATGCGAATAGCGCCACTTCGGCGATGAGCTTCACAGTCGTGACGGCTAGCTGCACTGGACTTCCTGTTGCAAAGCCCCCATTGTTCGGTCAGGCCTTACCGCGTGCTTACAGCGCCAGTCTGCGCCAGGTGTCGATCACCGAGTCCGGGTTGAGTGAAATCGAGTCAATGCCCTGCTGCTGCAACCCCATCGCAAAGTCGGGGTGGTCGCTCGGTCCCTGGCCACAGATGCCGACGTATTTTCCCTGCGCCTTGCAAGCCTGTATGGCCAGACGGATCAGCGCCTTGACGGCCGGATCGCGCTCGTCGAAGTCGGCTGCCAGCAGTTC
>CANJQI010000261.1 GCA_947476215.1 Betaproteobacteria bacterium | reverse complement strand
GGTGATGCCGGGAGACAACGTCTCGATCACGGTGACGCTGATCCAGCCGATCGCGATGGAAGAGGGGCTGCGTTTTGCGATACGCGAGGGCGGACGTACTGTAGGCGCCGGCGTCGTCGCCAAGGTTATCGAGTAACCCCATGGCCGCCGTCAAGAGCCAGAAGATACGCATACGCCTTAAGGCGTTCGACTATCGTTTGATCGATCAGTCAGCAAAGGAAATTGTGGACACCGCAAAGCGCACCGGTGCCGTGGTCAAAGGGCCGGTGCCGTTGCCGACGCGCAAGGAGCGGTTTGACGTGTTACGCTCCCCGCACGCCAACAAGACGTCGCGCGACCAGTTTGAAATTCGCACGCATTCGCGACTGATGGATATTATTGACCCCACAGACAAGACCGTGGACGCGCTGATGAAGCTTGATCTGCCGGCGGGAGTGGACGTTGAGATTAAGTTATAGGAAGTAGGATCGAGGATTGAGGGTGAGTTCGCTCAGCCCACTATCCTAGCAACTCGATCTTGAAGTGAATTGCCGGCCAATTGAAGTCGGCACCATGTCTAGGACGCAAGTCCTTGGCGGGTTAAACATAAGGTGGAGAATATGAGTTTAGGACTGCTCGGTCGCAAGATCGGCATGACACGCGTGTTTACCGATGATGGTGATTCCATTCCGGTTACCGTGGTGGACGTGTCGAACAATCGCGTAACACAGATCAAGACCCCCGAATCCGATGGCTACTGCGCGGTGCAGGTTGCGTACGGAAAACGGCGCGCGCAACGGGTCAACAAAGCTGCCGCCGGTCATTTCGCAAAAGCGGCGGTGGAAGCAGGATCCATAATGAAGGAGTTCCGGGTCACCCCGGAGCAGGTCGCGAGTCTCAAACTCGGCGGGGCGATAGGCGTTGACGTGTTCCAGGTCGGACAGAAAGTTGATGTCGCCGGGACCACGATCGGTAAAGGGTTTGCCGGTGTAATCAAGCGCCACCATTTTAAATCGAACCGCGCAACGCACGGCAACTCGCGCTCGCATAACACGCCGGGTTCGATTGGCATGGCGCAGGATCCGGGACGGGTATTCCCCGGCAAGAAGATGGCGGGTCATCTCGGTGATGTGAAACGTACAACACAAAATCTCGTCATCGTGCGTATAGACGCCGAACGCCAGTTATTGCTGATACGTGGCGCTGTTCCCGGAGCTCCGAACGGCGATATCACCGTCTACCCGGCGGTCAAGCGCAGCAAACCCGTCGTGGCAAGCAAGCCTGCAACCAAGGCGGCCGCGGGCAAGGCAGGAAAATAATGGAACTTAAACTGATCGATCAGCAGGGGCAGTCGACGGCCAATGTCGCGGTAACCGACGCGGTATTCGGGCGCGACTACAATGAGGCATTGGTTCACCAGGTAGTAACTGCATATCTAGCCAACGGACGTAGCGGCACCCGGGCTCAGAAAGACCGTGGCGAGGTAAGGCACTCAACTAAGAAACCTTTCAACCAGAAAGGCACGGGTCGTGCACGCGCCGGCATGACGTCCAGCCCCCTTTGGCGGGGCGGCGGCAGGATTTTCCCCAATCGCCCGGACGAGAACTTTAGTCACAAACTGAACAAAAAGATGTACCGCGCCGGTGTGTGTTCCATATTGTCGCAACTGGCCCGTGAAGGCCGGCTTGCGGTCGTGGACACATTTACGCTAGATGCACCAAAGACCAAGCTCTTGGCTCAGAAAGTCAAGAGCATGGGGTTTGACAATGTGTTGATCATCACCGACGCCGTTGATGAGAACCTGTGGTTGTCGTCGCGTAATCTGCCTAACGTCAACGTGGTCGCGGCCGCGAATGCAGATCCCGTGAGCCTTATCCGGCACGCCAATATCCTTTTGACCAAGACGGCAATGGCCAAATTCGAGGAGCTGCTTAAATGAGTACAGCCGCAACCGGTGCGAGGAATACCGAGCGCCTGATGAAAGTATTGCTGGCGCCTGTCATTTCGGAGAAAAGCACTTTCATAGGCGAAAAGCACAATCAGTACGCATTCCGGGTCACCTCCGATGCGACCAAGCCAGAGATCAAGGCGGCCGTGGAGCTGATGTTCAGCACCAAGGACAAAACAATCGTGGTGCAATCCGTGCAGGTCGCCAACGTCAAGGGCAAGGAAAAGCGATTCGGCCGCTTTATGGGGCGACGCAAGGACTGGAAGAAAGCCTATGTCAGCCTTAAAGCCGGCCAGGAAATCAACTTTGCCGCTGGGGAGACAAAATAATGGCACTCGTCAAAGTCAAGCCAACATCCCCCGGCCGTCGTGCCGTCGTCAAGGTTGTCAATTCGACCCTTTACAAGGGGCGGCCACACGATGCGCTGATCGAACGCAAGAACAGGAATGCCGGTCGTAACAACACCGGCCAGATAACCACGCGTCACCAGGGTGGTGGTCACAAACAGCACTATCGGGTGATAGATTTCAAGCGTGGCAAAGATGGCATCGTCGCTACTGTTGAACGCCTTGAGCACGATCCCAATCGCAGCGCCAATATCGCGCTCTTGTGTTATGCGGACGGCGAGCGTCGTTACATCATTGCTCCCAAGGGCGTCGCCGCCGGCACGAAACTGCAGAGCGGTCCGGACGCACCCATAAAATCGGGCAACGCATTGCCACTGCGCAACATCCCCGTCGGGACCACGATACACTGTATCGAAATGTTGCCGGGCAAAGGCGCGCAGCTGGCGCGTGCCGCAGGCACTTCGGTTCAACTTTTGGCGCGCGAAGGCGATTATGCTCAACTGCGGCTGCGCTCGGGCGAAATCCGCAAGGTCCATGTGAACTGCCGTGCAACGATAGGCGCAGTCGGAAACGAAGAAAACAGCCTGCGTTCCATTGGCAAGGCAGGCGCACAACGGTGGCGTGGCATTCGTCCTACGGTGCGCGGCGTTGCAATGAATCCGATCGACCATCCGCATGGTGGTGGCGAAGGAAAAACCGCGGCGGGTCGGGATCCCGTCAGTCCATGGGGTACGCTTACCAAGGGCTACCGTACGCGCAAAAACAAGCGCACCAACAGCATGATCGTGCGTCGTCGGCACGCCAAAGTCAGCGCGGCATAACGAGGTAAACCATGGCACGTTCTATCAAAAAAGGCCCGTTTGTAGACTATCACCTGATGGCCAAGGTCGAAACAGCTCGCGCATCGAATGACAAGCGCCCTATCAAAACCTGGTCGCGGCGCTCGACCATATTGCCCGACTTTGTCGGACTTACGATTGCAGTTCACAACGGCAAACAGCACATCCCGGTTTATGTGTCGGAAAACATGGTAGGCCACAAGCTTGGCGAGTTTTCCCACACACGGGTTTTTAAAGGACACTCGAAGGCCGGCAGCATATCCGCTGACAAGAAGTCGAGTGCCGCGCCGGCGGCTGCACCTGGGCAGGGCAAGAAATGAGGGATGGAATAATGGAATCTACGGCAAAGCTGAGCGGTGTGCGGTTGTCGGCCCAAAAGGGACGGTTGATCGCGGATCAGATACGGGGACTGCAGGTTGAAAAGGCGCTGACATTGCTCAGTTTCAGCCCGAAAAAAGGGGCCGTAATCGTGCGCAAAGTACTCGAGTCGGCGATTGCCAATGCCGAGCACAATGACGGCGCGGATATAGACGAACTCAAGGTAACGCGTATTTATGTTGAAAAAGGTCCCGTGCTCAAGCGTTTTCACGCGCGCGCCAAGGGCCGCGGCGTGCGGGTACTCAAGCATAGCTGCCATATATACCTCACCGTCGGCGACGGAAGGAAATAATCATGGGTCAGAAGATACATCCAGTCGGATTTAGGCTTTCGGTGTTGCGTAACTGGTCGTCAAAGTGGTACGCAAACAGCAAGAATTTCCCCGGCATGCTGCTGGAAGACGTCAAGGTGCGCGAATTCCTCAAGCAGAAACTTGCGCATGCCGCGGTTGGCAGGATCATCATTGAGCGGCCGGCCAAGAACGCCAAGATAACGATCTACAGTGCGCGTCCCGGCGTGGTGATAGGCAAAAAGGGCGAGGATATCGAATCGCTGAAAACGCAGATTCAGAAAATGCTGCACTTGCCAGTACATATCAATATTGAGGAAATTCGCAAGCCAGAGCTTGATGCCCAGCTTATTGCTGATTCGATTGCACAGCAGCTGCAAAAGCGCATCATGTTCAGGCGTGCCATGAAACGCGCGATAACCAATGCCATGCGCCTTGGCGCCCAGGGCATAAAAATCATGAGCGCCGGCAGGCTAAACGGCATAGAGATCGCCCGCACGGAATGGTATCGTGAAGGACGAGTGCCCCTGCACACGCTGAGAGCGGATATCGATTATGGAACGTCGGAAGCCAGAACCACCTACGGGGTAATCGGTATCAAGGTGTGGGTATTCAAGGGGGAAATAATCAGCAAGAGCGAACAGGCGCTGGCGTTGCCCGCAATCACACCCGAGGCGATGCCTGAACACACCACGCCCAAGCCCGCGGCCAAAAAGAGAAGGACGTCAGGAGTAAAGCATGCTGCAGCCAGCTAGAAGAAAATATCGCAAGGAACAAAAGGGCCGCAACAAGGGCATCGCGACCCGCGGCAACAAGGTTAGTTTCGGTGACTTTGGCCTGAAGGCGGTAACGCGAGGCCGGTTGACGGCGCGCCAGATCGAGGCCGCACGTCGTGCCATGACCCGTCATATCAAGAGGGGGGGGCGCATCTGGATACGCATTTTCCCGGACAAACCGATATCGCAAAAACCCGCTGAAGTGCGTATGGGCAACGGCAAGGGTAATCCGGAATACTGGGTTGCGGAAATCGTGCCCGGCAAGGTGCTTTATGAAATGGACGGGATCGACGAGGCATCCGCACGAGAGGCGTTCCGCCTGGCGGCGGCAAAGTTGCCTTTGATGACCACGTTTGTCCACCGTTTGGTCGGAGGTTAATTCGTGAAAGCCAGTGAACTGAGAACCAAAAACCCGGGCGAACTGCAACAGGAACTGAACGAGTTGCTGAAAGCGCAATTCGGCCTGCGCATGCAGATCGCGACTCAGCAACTTACCAACAACAGCCAGATCAAAAAAGTGCGTCGCGACATAGCGCGTGTGCGCACCTTGCTAAACGAAAAGGCACGCCAGTCATGACCGAGACCAGCAATAACAAGAGAACCCTGTCGGGCCGCGTTGTCAGCGACAAGATGGACAAAACCGTAACCGTCATGGTCGAGCGCCGCGTCAAGCATCCCCTCTATGGCAAGATAATCACGCGCTCCAAAAAATACCATGCGCACGACGAGAAAAATGAGTTCAAGGAAGGGGATACGGTGCTGATCGAGGAATCGCGCCTACTTTCCAAGACCAAAGCATGGAAGGTGAGCAAGCTGATAGAGAAGTCACGTGCCGTTTAATTGAAACTTTCGGCGGAATAACTTGTAAAGCGCGGCAATTCTCTGTAGAATGCTGCCTTCGCATTGCGCCGGAATAAAGCAGCAGATTTAGTCGACGCTCGCGTCAATGCCCGAACGGGTTCCAATACTGACCGCAGAATTAAAGTGAGGCGCGGATCAAGTTGGAAAAGCAGCAGTTTTTTATCGAGACAACAAAATGATACAGATGCAATCCATTCTGGATGTTGCAGACAATACCGGTGCACGCTCCGTTATGTGCATTAAGGTGCTCGGCGGCTCCAAGAGGCGGTACGCCGGGATCGGTGACGTCATCAAGGTAAGTATCAAGGATGCGGCGCCGCGTGGTCGGGTCAAGAAGGGCGAAGTGTACAGCGCGGTGGTGGTGCGAACCGC
>CANJQI010000260.1 GCA_947476215.1 Betaproteobacteria bacterium | reverse complement strand
CTGATGATCCGGCGCGGCCGGCGCTCGCGTGATGCGGTCGGACTGCGTCGGAGTGAGGCGATTCGGGTCGATTCAGGGTTCGAAGAATCCACGCGCGAGGGAAATTTTCAGAAAACACCGCACGATTGACCGCTTATCGGACTGTCGGGCCGGCCATATAGTCGCGCATGGGGAAAAAGGTGGTTTGAAATGCCTGTAATCCCGGTGCAACACGGTCTCGCCGAATACCTGAAGCACGGCGGCTACGACCATCCTCTCCGAGGACTGCGCTCTGCTTTCCAGGTCCAGCAGAAAGACATGCTGCAGGCGATTCAAAAATATTTTGCGGCGACGACGAAGACGACGCACTCCGCCGGCGGCTAGTTTTTGTGGGTCGAGTTGCCGCCGAATGTCGACGCAATGGCACTCCATCGGCAGGCTCTGAAGCGGGGCATCAGCATCATGCCGGGATCGACATTTGCCCCCGGCAAACAGTTCGCAAACTGCGTGCGCCTCAACTATGGCCATCCGTGGTCCGAACAGATGAGCGCGGCACTCGCAACGCTCGGCAGACTGGCAACGGCGATGGCCTGACTGCCATGGTCCGAATTGCGCTCCTCTGCCGCTGTTCCTGGTCGCGGGCGTGGACTATCGTAAAGCCTTCGAATTGCCGGATGTTATTATGTCTACGCCTGCCCATGAATTTCTCCCGGTCTCGCGCCGGCCGAGTCTGCTCAGTATTGCCAAGACGATCGCCTGGAGTTTTTTCGGTGTCCGGAGAAGGCGGACCATGAGAGCGCGACGGAGAACATCACCCTGCCGCAATTGATCGTTGCCGGGGTGATAGGCGCGGGCATGCTCGTTGCATGCTTTCTCACAATCGCCATCGTTGTGACGTCCTAGGAGCCTGTCGGGCTTAAAGGAAATCGGCTGCAAAAGCGCCTGGCCGATCCATATTTCGCCGCCTTCTTGACCAATAGAACGACTATTGGCCTGCGAATTCGTCAAAATCTGTCCTCGCCCAGCCACTTTTTCGCTGCGATTCTTTAAGCCCGACAGGCTCCTAGTGTCCTGAGTCTGAGATTCGCAGCGAAATTCTTGCTGGAAAAATGAGCGTATTGAATATACTTGTTGAGGATTACAGGGTTGCTGCCAGTGTCCACAACGGAAACGTTTTTGTGAATTATAAAATTCTCGCCGATCCGGTGCGGGCTGGATGAAGTAAGGTTGGCGGTTACACCAAAACGTTGTCAGATCGCGCGGAGCATTGACGATCAAACGAAGGAAATAGAGGCACTCATGAATACCCTTCCGGCCGTCGTCTCGCGCATCCCATTGGGGCGATGGGCGGTGCTGGTTTGTCTGTCGATCACGTCACACGCGGTATGTGCGGCGGCGCCGGGGGAACGCGGTCCGCAGGACACCATCGCCGAGCGCGTCCGCGCGTGCACGGCGTGCCACGGCAAAGAAGGCCGCGCGACGAGCGAGGGCTATTACCCGCGCATCGCCGGCAAACCGGCCGGTTACTTGTACAACCAGCTTCAGAATTTTCGCGACGGCCGGCGCCGCAATGCGACGATGACCTATCTCGTTGCCAATCTGCCGGATGCGTATTTGCGCGAGATAGCCGAATATTTCGCCGCAGAGCATCCGCCTTACGCGCCACCGCCCGTCGCCGACGCGACGCAGCCCGTGCTCGAACGCGGACGCCAGCTCGCGATCAGCGGCGATGCGGCTAAAAATATTCCGGCGTGCGCGGCTTGCCACGGCAATGCGCTTACCGGCGTCATCCCCGCCATTCCCGGCCTGCTCGGTCTGCCGCGCGATTACTTGAAATCGCAATTCGGCGCGTGGCTGATCGGCGCGCGGCACGCAGCGGCGCCCGACTGCATGGCCGAGGTCGCGCGCCGCCTGGGCGCAAAAGACCTGAGTGCCGTCATTGCGTACCTCGCCGCACAACCGGTTCCCGCCAGCGCAACGCCCGCGGCCAGCGCTGCGGGCAAACCGCCGCTCGAGTGCGGCAGCTTTGCGCCGCAGAAGAGTGCGCCGTGAACCGCCGGTGGATTTATTTATCGATCGCCGCCGTCATCGGCGCGCTTGCCGCGGTTGTCATCATGCCGGCCGAGGAGGCCGGCGACGCTCAAATCGCCACGCCCGCCAACATCGATGAACAGATTTCTCGCGGCAGATATCTCGCGCTCGCCGGCAATTGCGCGGGCTGCCACACCGCGCGCGGCGGAGCCGTTTATGCCGGCGGCCGCGCGATCGAAACGCCGTTCGGCAGCGTGTATTCGTCCAATCTCACGCCGGATATCAAGACCGGCATCGGCGGTTGGACGCCGGACGATTTCTGGCGCGCGCTGCATCACGGCAAGTCGAAAGACGGCAGCCTGCTCTATCCCGCGTTTCCCTATCCCAACTATACGCGGGTCACGCGCGCCGACGCGGACGCGCTGTTCGCATATCTGCGCACTCTCCCCCCCCTCGTGCAAGCCAATCGCGATCATGCACTGAAGTTTCCATATAACTACCGCTTCCTGCTGGCGGGCTGGCGCGCGCTGTATTTCAAGCCGGGCGTATTCAAAGCCGCCGCTGACCGCAGCGCCGCATGGAACCGCGGCGCCTATCTTGTGCAGGGCTTGGGCCACTGTAGCGCCTGCCATACCGGTCGCGATGCGCTGGGCGGCACCAATCTCAAGGCCGATCTCGCCGGCGGCATGATCCCGATGCTGAACTGGTACGCGCCATCGCTCACGTCCGACGCCGAAGCGGGCCTTGGCAACTGGCAAACAAAACACGTGGTCGACCTGCTTAAAACCGGCGTGAGCGAACGCGGCGCGGTGTTCGGGCCGATGTCGGAAGTCGTGTACAAAAGCCTGCAGTACCTGACAGACAATGACGTGCTGGCGATGGCGGAATATCTGAAATCGCTGCCGCAGACCGCGTCACCGGCAGACGCCGCCGGACCGCCGGTCGCTAAACGGGAAACCGACCGCGTGATGGCGCTTGGCGCAAAACTGTACAAGGAGCATTGTGCCGATTGTCATGAAACGAACGGCGCCGGCCGGCCGCCCGCTTATCCGCCGCTCGCCGGCAATCGCGCGCTGACGATGCGCTCGGCGGTCAATCCCATACGCATGGTGCTCAACGGTGGCTTCGCACCCGGCACTGCAGGCAACCCGCGTCCCTACGGCATGCCGCCGTTCCGGCCGCTGTTGAATGACGATGACGTCGCCGCCGTCGTTTCGTACATCCGCAATTCGTGGGGCAATCGCGCGGGGCTGGTGTCGCCGCTGGAAGTCGACCGCTTCCGCTCGGTACCGTTCGATTAGTTTGCGCCGCGCAAACGAACAAAAGCGAACAGGAACAATAGGGGCTTCACTAAATCTTTTCAACACCAGGGGACAGTCTGCCCCCTGGTGTTTGATGGCAGAATGGCAGCTTCCCAAGCTGCCTGCATTAGGCTTCGACGAAGACACGCCCGCATGCAATCGATAAATCACAAACCGCAGGTCGCCCGGCCCGCCGCGCCGGACAGCAAGCTCCATCCGCGCAATCGACACCGCTCCCGCTATGACTTTGCCCGCCTGATCGCGGTCGAACCGGCGCTGGGCGATTTTGTCGAGACCAACGTTCACGGTGACCACGGCATTGATTTTGCCAACCCGGCCGCCGTCAAGGCATTGAATCGCGCCTTGCTGAAAGACAGCTACGGCATTCACGCATGGGACATGCCACCGCAAAGCCTGTGCCCGCCGGTTCCCGGTCGCGCCGATCACCTGCATTATCTGGCTGATCTCTTGGCCACCGGCAATCGCGGGATTGTGCCGCGAACGCAAACAATGCGGGTGCTGGATATCGGTACCGGTGCCAGTTGCATCTACCCGGTGATCGGACACAGCGAATATGGGTGGCGCTTCGTGGCGACCGACATCAACGCGGCATCGCTCGAAAACGCGCAGAGAATTCTGGATACCAACCCGCAGCTGAAACCACACATCACCCTGCGAAAGCAAGCGTCGCCGAAGGCCGTTTTTAAAGGCCTGATCAATGATGACGACTGGTTTGATCTGACCATGTGTAATCCGCCTTTTCATGCTTCACCAACCGAAGCCAGAGAGGCTAACCAGCGCAAATGGGCGAACCTCGGCAAACATGACAACGCCGAAAGCACCCGTCTGAATTTTGGCGGTGAAGACGCCGAACTATGGTGCGATGGCGGTGAGGAAGGCTTCATCCTGCGCATGATCAGCGAAAGCGCGCAGATCGCCACACGCTGTTTCTGGTTCACTACGCTGGTGTCGAAAGCGGCCAGCCTGCCCGCGATAGTCGACGCATTGAAACACGCCAAGGTCGGGCAACACAAGACGATCGCCATGCGGCAGGGCCACAAGCAAAGCCGTCTGGTTGCCTGGACCTTCCTCAACCGTCAGCAACAGGAGGGCTGGCGAAAACTGCGCTGGTAGGTCGGGCACATCGTCAACCGGCATCGAATCGGGGGGGCACGCGCAGACTAAATTCACGTCGTCGTTTTTTTGGATTAAACGGACCGCGTTCGATCGATTAGAAGCTATCTCAAAAATACTCCCTCGCTCCGCGATAGCGGGGAGAGGGGATTTTTGAGATAGCTTCCAGTCATTTGGAATATTCAGCGGGTTCCACGTGTCCCACAAGAAGATCATCCGCATCTACACCGGTGACGAAGGGCGCTCGCACTTCGAGGACCTGATCGTGCCCATGAATGAATTGATCGCCGGCGAACGCATCTCGCTGCGATCGGCGCTCGTCCCGGCGACGGGCGTGTCATTTCGCGAGAACCCGCTCGGCCGCGCGGAGGAATTTCATTGCCCCACGCAGCGCCAATTCGTGATTACGCTTTTCGGCGCGGTGTAGATCAGTTGCGGCGGCGGAAAACGCTGCTTTGGTCCCGGCGACGTGCTGTTTGCCGAAGACCTCACCGGCGAAGGTCATGCCAACCGTGAATTACTGGGCCCGCGCCCGAGTCTGATTATTCCCGTGCCCGACGACTTCGACATCCAGCGCTGGGCGATCGCGCCATGATGGTTGCGGGAAAATAATCAAAGGGCCACGCTCGAATGTAATCGACAGAGGGGTTCCTTCCCTCGCCAGGCGGGGGAAGGATAGGATGGGGGCATGTAAGTCATTGAATGCCGCGGTCTGATCACGTAGATACCGTTATCCGAGTCTAGCGGGTAGGATGCGGTGAGGCACGAACCGCATCGTTCGCGATTGATGCGGTTCGTGCCTCACTGCATTCTACGGACTTGATCAGCAGAGGCGAAGGGTGGGCATCTGCTGCCCACGCGTTAAGCTGAGCACCTAATATGTTCCCGATGAGAATGTTTCGGTATCGTATTCCGGCGGTTCCCACTACAAAAAAGAAGGAGTCCAATGTCATCGTTCGCAACAGGTTTGAAAGGCGTCACTCTGGCGCTGGGGTTTGTTGCAGGCGCCTCTATCAGGTGGTACAGGAACAGCGGGAGACCTTCCTTGCCCATGTGGAAGCGAAAACCGGCACGGGCTCCCCGAATGCCGGGCTGCGTGCCGCGATTGTGCCGGGCCCACCGCAGAAACCCGGCGATGATGCAGACCACCATGAGCACGGTGCGCCGGCGCGCATGGGCTGGGCGCGTCTGCTCCGGCGCGTTTTCGATATCGACCTCGAGCACTGCCCGCAGTGTGGCGGCGACTTGAAGATCATCGCCGCGATCGAAGAACCGGCGGTGATTGTCAGGATACTCACGCACCTGGGTTTGCCTGCACGCGCGCCGCCGCGCTCGCCGGCGCGGCCGCTGGATCTCTTCCAGGCGGCCTGATCCTCACGACAAGAGCGGTTCTGCAGCGGGGCTGACGATCCCGCGCGGCCTG
>CANJQI010000259.1 GCA_947476215.1 Betaproteobacteria bacterium | reverse complement strand
CTGAAAATAAAATCCGAAATGGCGCGCACGGGCAAGGTGATCATGGACGCGGGCATACGCGTCGAGTAGAACACTACGGGTTCAGTCGCACCATGCGATCGACCGCCAACGCAACATTGGGCACGTTCTCTAGGTCCCACAATACATCGAGTAACGCACGCCGTTGTTCCGAGCGCAGGGCTTTTTCCGTCAGCCGCCCGAATTTCTCCTCGATATCGGAGTCGCTGGGGCCGCGCTTGATATCCGCCGGCGTCACTGTGAGATGCGACGAAACCGTTTCACCGGTCGCGGTTGTGGCCTCCAGCACACAGTTGCGGATACCCTGTTCATAGTCCTTGTCGAACGCTTCCACCAGTTCAAGTTTGGTGCGCTTAATCAGATCATGCACGTCCTTGTCGAGGAAGCGCTCGCGTTCATAGCTGTCCGGCGTCAACTGGCCATCAAGCAGCGTGACGATCACCGCGAACAACAGCGAATGATCGGCCGTTTCGCGCGTGGTTGCGGACCACGACTCCGGCCATTCGATCTCCTTGACCTTGTACGACGCATGGAAGGTACGGATACGCAGCGTCGCGATGTCCCGGCCCTCGATTTTTTTCCGCAAGTCGAGCGCGGTGTCCACCATGATCTGGCCAAACGTTCTGACCGGATGCTTTTTCATGGCTGATAACGCGATGGCGAAGTCGTCGCCGGACGTGGCAAAGGGCTCGATATCATAGGGCCGACCCACGGTCAGCGCCCAGAAACCGAACTTGCCATTGATCGGATCGGACGGGCCGGTCATGCCCTTGGACGCAAGCACCGCCGCGAAAACCCCCTGCCGTCCGCCGTTGGCGCCGGCGCATCCTTTCCACATGGAGATCTGCCCGATGCGGGTCTGATACGAGCAAAAATTGGGAATGATCGCCAGCGAAATCGCATGCTCCATCTGCTCGCGGTTCAATTTCAAAAGCCTGCCACACGCTACCGCAACGCCGATAATGCCCGCAACCGGTTGATCCCAGCCCTTGTCGTTAAACGGCGCGCTGTCGGCAATACGGCATTGAATTTCGTAGCACAGCGTCAACGCCAGCAAAAAATCACGGCCCGACGCGCCGACCGCTTCGGCGACTGCCAGTACGCTGGCCAGATTGTCGGACGGATGCCCACCCCGATTACCACCCAGACTGCTGTCGTTGAAATCGAGATAGCGCAGCATCACCCCATTCGCAAAGGCTGCGAGTTCGGGTGTGGTTCGCATCAGACTGCCGATTACGCGCGCGGAAAATGCGCCGTTGACGGATACCGCCATCTCCCGCGCGATACGCACTGGCGGTGCGTCCAAAGCACCGTACGCACACCCTATGGTGTCCACCACCCGGCGTTTCGCCTGGTGCAGAACAAAACTGTTCAGGCTATCGTGGCAAAATTTTTCTTCGTAATCAATGAGTTGTAATACCGTCGCGTCTGCCAATGCTGCTCCTTAATTCGTTGGCGGCGAACATCCCGCGGCGCCTACGCCTTATTGCAGACGTAAGCCCCCGCCGCGAGGCCCGCGAGCCGCCCGAACACGGCGCCTGACATCAGACCGGATGCACCGGGATAATTGAAGTAGAAAATCCCGCCGACGAGTTCGCCCGCCGCGTACAGCCCCGGCAATGGCGTATCGGCAATATCGAGGACTCGTGTCGTGGTATCGATCTTCAAACCGCCAAAAGTGAATGTGATGCCGGTGCCCACCGCAAACGCTTCAAACGGACCCTTTTCTACGGGATTGGCCCAGTTCGACTTGGGCACTTCCAGTCCGACGGTACAACGCCCGTCCTTGACATTGGGATTGAACGGCACTTCGCGCTTGATGGATGCGTTGTAGTCGCGCACGGTCTTCATGAACTGCTCGGGATTCACATCCTCCATGCGCTTGACCAGTTCCTCGAGCGTGTCCGCTGTGACGCGCGTCGCTCCGGGCAGGCGGTAATCGTCACGAAGATACTGGCTGCCCTGCGCGTCAAACACCTGCCACGCATAACTGCCGGGCTGCTGCAGCACCATACGACCGTATTTGGCGTATGTGAAGTTGCGAAAATCCGCGCCTTCGTCGATAAAGCGTTTGCCATCCGCATTGACAACAATGCCCAGCGGATAGTTGTGACGCTGTGAACTGGTGTGCGCATTGGGATCACCAAAATCAGGCGCGTAGCGTTCCCACGCCACGCCATGGCATCCCGACCATTGACCATAAGGCTGCGCGCCCACGTCGAGCGCCATGCGTATGCCGTCGCCGGTGTTGTAGCGCGTGCCACGCACCTTGGCGATGTCCCAGCCGGGGCCGAGATAAGCGGTGCGCCATTCGCGGTTGGCTTCAAAACCGCCGCACGCCAGCACGACGGCGCGAGCGCGGATTTCCTCATCGACGCCACCGACCGTAATACGCACGCCTTCAATACCAGCGCGACCGCGCAGTAGCGCCGTGGCGCGTGCGTTGTAGCGCACGTCTACACCTTTTTTTTCGGCAGCCTTGAAATAAGCGTCCGACAATCCGCGGCCACCGCCCACGGCGGCAATCACGAAACCCGTGAAAAATTTGAATCGGCCTTCGTGCTTGAACGCCTGCCGTCCGTACTTGGGCGCAAACCGCACGACGTTTTGCCGTACCCAGTGAACCGTGTCGGCGCTGCGCGTTACCAGCAATTCCGCGAGGTCGGGGTCCGTCTGATACTGGGTGATGCGCGCGATGTCGTCGAGGTATTGCTCCGCCGGGTATTCGCCGAAATCGGTGTTTGCGATTTCTTCTGGCGTCAGGTCGGGCACGAATTTTTTCATGTCCTCCAAGCCGTTGTGGACCATGCGCATGCCACCCTCGGTAAACGCAGTATTGCCGCCGCGCTGATCCTGGGGTGCGCGTTCCAGGACCAGAACCTTTGCGCCCTGCTCCTGTGCCGATAGTGCGGCGCACATCGCTGCGTTGCCCGCACCAACCACAATGACATCGTAGTCCGTCTGCTGCATGTTGTTCTCCCTTATGCTTGATATGCGTTCGATTATACTGGGAGGCGGTGCGAAATCGGCAATCGATGAAATCAAGGCCATGATGAAAAGACTCGCGGGTATCCTGACTATGGTTACGGTGGCGGCGCTGTGTGACATCGTCGCGGCCCAAAATTATCCTCATAAACCCATACGCATCGTGACCTCGGAGGTGGGCGGCAGCCTGGACTTTTCGGCGCGCATTGTCGCGCAGGGGTTGACCGGCGCGCTGGGCCAATCAGTCATCGTGGAAAATCGCGGTGGCGCCAGCGGCGCCATCATGGCGCAGATGGTTGCGAGGGCATCGCCCGATGGATACACGCTGCTGTTTTACGGCAGCGCGTTGTGGATACTGCCATTACTGCAGGCTACACCGTATGACGCAATCAAGGATTTCGCACCCATTACCGCGGCAATACGCTCGCCGACCATACTGGTGGTACATCCCTCATTGCAGGTCGCTTCGGTCAAGGACTTGATTGCATTGGCGAAAAGCAAACCTGGCGGATACAACTACGCATCCAGCGCAACCGGCGGCTCCGCGCACCTCGCGGCTGAACTTTTCAAGTCCATGGCCGGTGTCAACATGGTGCGCATCTCCTACAAAGGCAACGGACCAGCGGTCAACGACCTGATAGCCGGTCAAGTGCACCTGATGTTTTCGAGCGCTGCCGGTGTCATGCCGCATGTGAAATCCGGCAAGGTGAAAGCGCTGGCCGTCACCAGCGCACAACCGTCCGAACTCCTGCCCGCCTTGCCGACGGTGGCCGCGACTGGCCTGCCCGGCTTCGAGGCATCAACCGTCTATTCGATTTTCGCGCCGGCCCGAACACCGGCACCACTGGTGACGAGACTCAACCGGGAAATCGTTCAGTTGCTGTTGAGGGCCGATGCAAAAGAACGATTCTTCAACGCCGGCGTGGAACCCGTCGGCAGTACGCCCGACCAACTGGCAGCGACGATGAAATCGGAAGTCGCCAGTCTAGGCAAGGTCATCAAGGAAGCGGGTATACGCGCGGAGTAGCGATCCGCCCAGGCGCGCGAGAAATGCGCGCAATCACGGTGGTTTGGCCAGCCGATACCTGCTTCACCAACTGCTCAATCGCCGCGCAAAGCGCTTGCACATCCAGACCTTTGGAAATCAAGTCTCTTATTCGCGTATTCGCGGCGTTTGCGCACAGGTCCGCAGTAATAGTGCCAGACGCCACCGCCACAGGCAGGTTCGCGCGTATCAGGCTTACTTCGCGAGCCACGTCGAGCCCCGACATACCGGGCATGTTGTAGTCCGTAATCACAACATCAATCGTGACCGGGGCAGCGCTCAGGGCAGCCAAGGCTTGCTGCTGGTTGGATTACGTGCTCCGGTAGCCGCGGCGTTCGAGCATGCGCTTGACGAGAAATAGAAACGATTCGTCGTCATCCAGCAACAAAATATGTTTACTGGCATCCGTTCCGGACGATGGTGCCGAACAGCAGTCCCGGTCCGGCGGCGCCGAAGACTCTAACGTGCTCATGCAGGAGGTTTTGTCTTTATGCCCACTTGATCAGATGACGCGCCAGGCCCGCAAACAACCGGCCGGCTCTGCCCCATAACAACGCGCCCATACTATCGGCCAAGAAATCAGGAACTTAAGCACTTAATTCGCCAGGGCACCCCCGCGCAGCCATGGTAACAGCGGGCGCACCGGCACAACAATAGAGGCCTAAAGTCATAGGTTGTGGCCGAAAATGAGGTCGAGTAAAAAAACTTAATCTACACTGCTTTCCCGCGCAACGCTCTAATCAGCGGCTTTACGGAAGGCGCATTTTCGAGATCCCACACCGCCTTCTCGACAACTGACACTCGCCTGCGGGGTAGCGCTTTGGACGCCAAACGCCGGAATTTGGCCACCATTTGCTCCTTGGTGAGCGGCCTTTGTTCACTCCCTAGCGGAAAATCAACGGATTTTTTCAGAATCTGCCCATTCCTCAGCTTGACTTCAAGATCCGTACCCTTGCGAAATTCGCCGCCGCGGGCTTCACGTTCCACGCTGCGCACGACCTTCACGCGGTTGGTCAATTCCACCAGATCAGGCCGCGCTATGTTTTCCTCGACCATCTGGTCGACAAAAACATCGCCCTCTATGAGCCGCATCGCAACGCAGAACCCGACGTGCATCTGGGCAGCCGTCAAACCCTTGGGAACATAAGGCCACCAGCCGGAATGCTTGACCATGCCTTCGGTGACTTTAATTGTGACTTCGTCTACCTCCTCGGCTTTCAACCCGGTTTCCCGCATTAGTTCATCGATTGCGTTGACCGCCGTCTGATTTCCGCCCCGGCACGCATAGGTCTTAATCGCGATGCGCATCGTTTCCCATTCCTTGCCCAAGCCTTTGACCAAAGCGGACAGATCATATTTGTCCGTACTATGCGTGAACGTCGAACAATATCCGCCGTACTTTTCCTCAAATATGTTTTCGATACCGGTAAAACCGTCGGCCGCGAGCAGCGCGCCGTACATGCCGCTCTGCGAACCCTTGGCGCACTGCATGCGTTTAACCATCGAACCGAATTGCGCGGCCATCAATCCGCCGGCCTGCGTGCCGGCTATCCCCAGCGCGTGAAAAAACTGTTCGGCGGTGAGCCCAAGCAGAATCCCGGACGTCACGGCTGCCGGAAAGGGCGCGGATACGGCCGGTGCATGCCAGCCCTTGATGATCATCTGTTCGCCGCTCATGCACATGCCCACGCGCGGACCGATCTCGAATCCCGCGATGATCGCCAGGAGCAGTTGCTCGCCGCTTACCTTTTCAGCGCCGATATGTTCAGCGATGGCGAGTGCCGCCGGAAGTACGATCGCGCCGCTATGTATGGAGCCGCCAAGATGCGTGTCGTCGAGTTCATAACCCTGCACCATGGTGCCATTCACCAGCGCCGCATTCACG
>CANJQI010000258.1 GCA_947476215.1 Betaproteobacteria bacterium | reverse complement strand
GGGCGCTACGGCCAAAAGACCGGCAAGGGCTGGTACCGCTATGAAAGCGGAAACCGCAAGCCGATCCCGGATCCGGAAATTGAAACCATGATCGCGGAACACCGCAGGAAACTGGGCATCACGCCGCGCCAGGTCACGGACGAGGAGATTGTTGAGCATTGCGTCTACGCAATGACCAATGAAGGCGCGCGTATCGTCGAAGAAGGCATCGCAATACGTGCGTCCGACGTCGATGTGGTGTACGTCAACGGCTACGGATTCCCCGCCACACGCGGCGGCCCGATGTTTTACGCCGATACCGTAGGGCTGGCCAAGGTGATCGCGACCATAGACGGTTATGTGGGCGGCTATCGGGGAGACAGCTGGAAACCATCCACCTGGCTGCGCAAACTCGCCGGCGAAGGCGGAAAATTCAGCGAAAGCCGGCAGCAGCAATAGTATTCACGTGTGTAACCGGGTTCGCTTTATCATCATTCAAACTAGTCCTGGCCGAAGACCGTCGCACTTCCCACGATCGATAATCCCGTGGCAAGTAACAAACGAGCACTGTGTTTGATAAAAATAAACGCTCCCGACCGAAAAACCCAACGATGTGCAACGATGACGCCGCGCCGTCGATCGGCGCGGATGCCAGCTTCTTTGATGATCTTGCCGGGCTTGGCCATTTCAGATTCTATCTTGGCAGCAAACTGTTGGGGGGAATTACCTTTGGTTTCTACGCCCGCGATGAGCAGCTTTTCCTCGATTCCGGTGTGGAGGTGGTGGGCAGTGCGCCCGATGAGTTGGGGCGCAAGGTCAAGTCTGAAATCGTGTTGTGGAGTAAGATCATCAAGGATGCAGGCCTGCAGCAGGACTAGCTGGACCTCGCGAATATCAATCCATTGCGTAGAATTGGGCAGGCTCAGATACCAATGGTCTGGTTCTCAGGCGAAAATAGACAGAAACTAGTTCAAGCAGTGCCACCGCCTGTGCTCGCCGTGTTCGAGTGCATTCCGCATGAAGTTATGTTCAGGCCTTTTCAATGGAGGAAGTATCGGTATGGCTGAAATAAACAAGGAACAGGAAGTCGGTTTTATCGGCTTGGGAAAGATGGGCGGCACACTGGCAACCCGTCTGCTGAAAAGCGGTTGCATGCTGCGTGTCTATGATACAAATCCCGCAGCAGTCGACCGGCTGGTCCGGCTGGGCGCGCGCGCGGCGGCTTCGCCCAAGGCGGTGGCTGACGACGCCAGGATCGTGTTCGCGAGTCTGCCTACGGTACAAGCCAGCCTCGATGTGGCACTCGGCAAAGACGGCATCATCCACGGTAAGCGCCGCGCCATCTATATAGAGACGTCAACCAGCGGACGGTCGACCATAAAATCGATTGAGTCCGGATTGAAGGTTGCCGGCGTCGCGATGCTGGACGCGACTATCAGCGGCGGTGTCATCGGTGCGGAGGAGGGAAGGCTGTCCGTGATGCTGGCCGGGGCCGATGACGTAATCGAAGAAGTGCGACCGTATCTCGAGACGTTTGGCAAAAAATTCTTCAAGATCAGCGATCAACCCGGCATGGCCCAGTTCGCCAAGCTGCTGAACAACACCGTCGGGGCGGCCGGAATGGCGGCAGCATTCGAATGCATGGTGCTGGGCGTCAAAGCCGGATTGGATCCTCAGGTGTTAATCGACGTAATCAATGCGGGTACGGGCAGAAATTCCACGACCGAAGAAAAAATCCCGCGCGCTGTTTTGACGCGCACCTTCAATCTGGGCGGCCAGATCGGAAACCGGATCCGCGAGTACAAGCTCGTGCTGGAGGAAGCCGAACAGTTAGGCGTGCCGATGTGGACCAGCGCCGCCGTTGCCCAGCTCTTCAACTTTGCGGCGACGCAGGCAAGCCCCAGCGAGGACACCACCACACTGATAAAACATATGGAAAAGTGGGCTGGCGTGGAAGTAGGCCGCAAACAAAGCTGACAGGTTGACCCATGGCAACCAAGCCGGGGCGTTTTTCATGCTGAATCCGGAGTCTATACAGAGCGATGATCAGGGACGACGTGACAAAAATAGCGAGGCTGGTTTAAGACGCCGGGATTCAGGCCGAATAGATACAAGCGTCGCGCCGGAAACGCCGTACTGCGACCCAACCTGGCCGCAGGCAATGCCCGCAACCAACATCATCAAGCCAGACAAGAACATCCAGTTCCCGGCATCGACATACAGCCTCCGTTAGGTTATAGCCGTGGGCACACCAGGCGAATTGCCATCTTCATTTCAATGATATGGCAACCATTGCTGACACAATCATGCGACGCGGAATCGTAAGCCCCGTTGAAAAACCGTGTCTGTTCAGGGTCACGTTGCATGGGAAAAAGCTAAACCTTGCGAGCCGGACCACGCCAGCTATAGAATGATACGGTAAAGTCCTCGGGCCTGGTCATGAACGACCGGGGTATCCAAGGCTAATAAAGGAGAACTCCATGGCACTCGTCATTGCAGAAGCGGATGCAAAAAAAAGCTGGAACCCGGTAACACAGGCTCCAAAAGTCACTTTCTTCCATTTTCCCGACAAACCGGAATTGCCGCACGCCAGCATGAACGGGCACTCGGGCAAGAAGACAGGCGGCGCTCACTTTCACATGCGTGATCAGTTCCAGGTGGTGGTCGAAGGAGAATTCAAGTTAGGGCGGCACGAGCTCTCTCCTTACTGCATTCATTTTTCACGCGCGTACACGCCGTACGGCCCGCTAGTACCAAAAAACGGTGGTGAATATTCTTTCATCGTGATGCGCGCGCACCTGGACAAAGGCGCACAGTACATTTCCGATCAAATGGATCAATTGCGTGCAGTGCCCGACCGGCAACCCTGGCAAGTCAGCAGCCGCGTCAATTTCCCCGTGCCGCAATCGCGCGCCGGGTTGGGCGACGTCGCGCTGCAAGCAGTGCCCGACGTCAAGGACGACCAAGGCCTCGCCGCTTATACGCTGATCATGAAGCCTGACGCCACAACCAACGCTCCGGATCCCGCTCACGGCGATGGGCAATATCTGGTCGTTGTCAAGGGCAGTTTGTGGCACGACAATAAGGAACACAAGTCCTATACGCTGGTATTTATCAAGCCCGAGGACGGCCCATACCAGATACACGCCGGCGCGGAGGGACTGGAAGCGATCGTGCTCAATTTCCCGCAGGTTACGCAGCGTAAGGTCCGCACCAAAGCACCCGCCGTCCCCGCGTCAGGGCTCAAGAAGTGGCAGTGCGAGCTGTGCGCGTTTGCGTACGACGAAACCAAAGGCATGCCCGAAGAGGGCATAGCCGCCGGAACGCGCTGGGAAGACGTGCCGGATACCTGGAGTTGCCCGGACTGCGCCGCAAGCAAGAGCGATTTTCAGATGGTCGAGCTGGTCGAAGCGTAACCACGCTGCCGGCGATCGCACTCGCTGCTCACCTGTCAGCGAGTGCGTTGTGGCGTTCGTCCTTGCCCAATGCGGCGAGTCTTTTCACGTCTTCGTAAAACAATGCTAGGTCGCCGTTGCGCCGGGCGATCAGTCGCTGAAACTGCGGCACCAACGCGTGATAAATGGCTATGGATGCCAGACTCGCGTTGTTAACCGCGCTAAAGAAATAATCGTAACCGGCGTAACCGCCCCACGCCTTTTTCAGCTGACGATAGTCTTCCAGCATCGCCGCAAACAACGCCGCTTTGCGCGCACGCATCGCGTCCGCGGCAACACCGGAGCGGTAAAGGATTTCCAATTCGCCGCGATATTTCAGAACCAGATCGGTAAACTGTCCGCGACGAACCTGGGATTGCTCGAAGTCGGCGCGAATTTTTTGATCGCCGCGCGCCGCCGCCCAGCGGCGCACGCCCTCGATCTCGACCGCCACCGCGAATGACTCGTTGAATTCGCTGTCGTTTTTAGCATAGGCGACCTGATGCGCGAGTTCATGGAAAATGAGCCGCGCAAGCTCGTAATCCGGATACTTGATGATGGTATTGAGCACGGGATCGTCAAACCAGCCGAGCGTGGAATACGCCGGCACGCCGCCCACGTAAGTATCAAGTCCCTGCTGGCGTTGCTCCCCCGCGAACGCTACAGCGTCGCCTTGCGCGAAATATCCACGATAGCCCACGCATCCCGCGACCGGAAAACACCACTGCCGTGGTTCGACCGAGAACTCTCCGGCTGCGAACACGTTCCAGACCACGAAATCGCGGCGTACGTCGGCGTAGCCGCGATAGCTCATATTGTCGTGAAGCTTCAGTTCACCGCTCGCAAAATCGCGAATTTCAAGCGCGCGTGCAAGTTTGGATTTCAATTCGGGCGACGTCGCTGGATCGGCCAGCACGCTGGAAATCGGCTGACGCAACCGCAGTATCTCCATCTGACCGTCGACCGACTGCCAATAATAGCCGAGCGAGGCGCAACCTGATGTCAGGACCAATGCGGTCAGGGCGGTCAGGGCGATCAGCACGCGCAGGCTAGCCATGTTCCGCACCGTGATCAAAGCTACCATTGCGCAGGAACAGCCCTGTCTGATTCGCAACCATGCGCGACAACAGCATGGATGTATGCGTAACAGGCAACACTATGCTGTCGCGAGCCGAGGCAATTTCAGTCTCCGCAACCGTGACCGTACCATCATGCGGCTCGGCGAGTCCGGGCGCCACCAGGCAGCCCAGACCCAGGCCCCGGGAACCCGCTATCACGCCGATTTCGTGATCTGTAAAATTCTGCGGTTTGCCGCGATTGCTCCACTCCTGAAGGCTGCGTCCGACCATGTGCGAGCCCCAGTCGCTATCGCCTAACACACGTCCCGCGTAACTGCCGTTGTAAGGCACGCCCAGCAGTACCACCCGTCCCGGCGGCAGCGCCGTTGCGCGCTCAAGCGCACGCAGTATCACCAGCCCGCCCAGACTATGGCCGACCCAGTGCAGACGCACGGCACCGAGTGTGTGTGCGAACCGTTGCAGACCGTCGGCGTTCTCCGTAAGCGTGAGCTGCACCGAATTGTATGAATAGCACTCGACTTCAAAACCCATGTGCTGCAGATAGTACTGCTGCAACTGCATGACCATGCCGTGCATCCACAGGCCATGCACCAGCACTACAACCTCGCGCGGTGCAGTCATGTGACGGTAATCATGCCTTCGTCAAGATGGCTGCCATCGCCCCATACTTCAAGATGCCAGTTTCCCGCCTCATAGCGGAATCGATTGATGCCGGCATTGACCAGATCAAACGTGCGCGGCACTTCAAACGGAACGCCGACCGCAGCGCGAAAAACGACGTCCAAAACCAGTCCGTGCGTAATCACCACGATCAGTTCATCGGCATGGCGAGCGGCGATTTCACCCAGACTTCGCAATGCGCGTTCACGGAATGCGCGTCCGCTCTCCCCGTCCGGTATGACATAGTCGACATCGCGGCTCTTGAAGCGCGCGTAGGCTTCGGGATAACGCGCCCGTATCTCCTCGCCGGTCAATCCTTCGAACACACCGAAATGGCGCTCGCGCAAACGGCTATCAACGATCACCTGATGACCGGTGATTTCGGCAACATTGCGCGCGGTGTGGTGCGCGCGGCCGCTATCGCTGCTGTAGAGCGCCGTGAACTGCATCCGCGCCAGCCGCTGCCCGAGCAGGCGCGACTGGAGAACGCCGGTTTCCGTCAGCGGACTGTCGGACTGCCCCTGCATGCGGTGCTGCTGGTTCCACTGTGTCTGACCGTGTCGTATCAGTATGAGTTGCGTCATT
The DNA here is from genome assembly GCA_947476215.1 of Betaproteobacteria bacterium. Taxonomy (GTDB): domain Bacteria; phylum Pseudomonadota; class Gammaproteobacteria; order Burkholderiales; family SG8-41; genus PALSA-1004. The sequence continues at coordinate 335 of CANJQI010000258.1, read as the reverse complement.
CTCAAGTCACTCAATATTTGTCGGTCGAGATTTTCAATGCGCCAAGATCAATTCAAACGCTTAACGCGGAGGACGCAGGGGACGCAGAGGTGCACAGAAAGGCGGTACCACAAGTTTCAATTTGCGGCTTTTCCCCTGCGCGCCTCCGCGCCCCCCCTGCGTTGGGAGCTTTAACTAGCTACCTGCACTACCCGCCCTCATTTCCTGTCGTCCTTGTTTTTCAACTCGAGATACGCCGCGATGCGCCTCACGCCCTCGGTCAACACCGGCACCGAGTTCGTATAAGCAAAGCGCACATGGCGTTCGGCGCCATTAACGCCAAAATCCGCGCCCGG